>JBBQNE010000151.1:0-7259 GCA_038329675.1 Hyphomicrobiales bacterium
ATGCACGCCCACCTAATTGTTCGCGGCAATCGCTTGCACGTGCTGGCAGGCATCGCAGTCGTACAAGTGGCTCTCGATAATCTGCTGACAGCAGCTTTCGCATTTTCTGGCTTCGGCGCCTGGTCGATCGTGCTGCCAAAACTGATCACCGCGCCCATTTGGGTCATCGGCATGCGCCGCGCCCAAAAATGGACGCCCGACCCCACTGCTGGCTTTGCGCCGTGGCGACCCTTGGCGCGCTTTTCATCGGCCATCATTGCCAGTGAATTGCTCATCGCTGCCCGTTTCAACCTCGACAAAGTCCTCGTCGGTTCGATCCTCGGGCTTGAAGCGCTTGGCATTTACTACTTTGTTTTCAACGCTGGTATTGGTTTCTCGCTGTCGCTAACGCACTCACTCGCGGCCTCCGTTTACCCTCACCTGGCCGAGCTTGCCGCCAAGCCACGAGCGATGCTCGCCCGGTACGATCAACTGATGATCCGCGCAGCAATCCCGGTATCGACGATCATCTTCGTACAGGCCTGCTTCGCCACACTTTATGTGCCGGTCGTCTTTGGTGCGCGTTGGGAGCCCTATGCGGGCCTCGTTGCCGCGTTGTGCTTCTCGGCCATCGCCAAGCCAGCATTCGACAGCGCGTGTCAATTGCTGCGCGCGTTCGGACGACCTCGCCTTGAGGTTTATGCTTCCGCCACGTTGACCAGCGTGGCGCTCATCGCTTTGGCGATCGGCCTCCAGTTTGGCCTCGCCACTGGCATCATCGTCTATACGGTCACAGTCTTGATTGCGCAATTTGCCGTCGCCGTCACCATCCGCAAATGGTTTGGCGTCCGCTATCCAAAACAAACGCCGTCAGCCGACGGCGTTGGAAACACCAACGCGGTGGCTATGCCATGATGAAAATTGCCCACCTCATCGAAACGATCGAACTTGGCGGCGTCCTTCGTAATCTCGAAACGCTAATGACGAATTTACCCGACGTCGAGCACTCACAGTTTGACGTGCAGCCGCGTCGCTCGCTGCCACCCGTGGTGCCAAGGGACCGTCTGGCCGTGATCCACTTTACCGCATCCTGGTCGAAGCTGCCGTTTCTGATGGCGCTGCGAGCCATGCGCGGCAAGGCGCCGATCGTCATTGTCGAACATAGCTATACCGAGAACTACGAGCGGTTCTGCGTCACCCACGTCGAGCGGTTTCGCACGATGTTGAAGCTCGTCTACAGCGTCGCCGACCGCGTCGTTGCGGTCTCTGAACGCCAAGCAGAGTGGCTCGTTCGTATCGGCGCCGTTGACCGCAGCCGCATCACGGTCATCCAGTCGTCAACCGAGCTTACGAGATTTCATGCGATCCAACCGCCCGCGCGTGCCACCGGCATGCCGTTGCGCGTCGGCAGCCTCGGCCGCTACCATGAGCAAAAGGGTTACGCCAACCTGATCCGTGCCATGGCTCAATTGCCCGACGACGTGGCAACGCTTCACCTTGCAGGCATCGGCCCCTATGACGAAATGTTGCGGGCGATGGCCGCGTCCATGACCAACGTGACAGTGGACGGCCCGACCAACGACGTGCCGGGATTTTTGGAGGCGATCGATGTCGTCGCCATGCCGTCGCGCTGGGAGAGCTTCGGCCAAGTCGCACTCGAAGGCCGCGCCGCTGCCCGCCCGCTGATCGCCGCTCACTGCGATGGCCTGATCGACCAGACCGACCCAAGTTGGGGCTGGAGCGTGCCGTGCGATGATGTCAGGGCCATCGCTAATGCCATTATCGCGGCCTCGAAGTCCGATCTCGTCGCGATGGGTGTCGCAGCCAGAACCTCAACGGTCGGTCATCTCGAAAACAGCATGGATCGATGGCGCGCGGTAGTTGGTGAATTGATGCCGCAACCAATCCAACGCCAAGCCGCCTGACCGCCAACGAACGCGAGCAGGAGCAACCGTCACGTCATCGGGCTTCCTCGCGACGCGGCTCAGCGCTGCCGTGAAGAAGATTGCGCCGCTCAGCTGCCGTGCCATCTCGATAGAGCCGATAGACGATGGGCGCTGCCGTGGCCAGCTCGCGGGCCAAGATTTCCTCACCCGACAGGGTTTCAAGCCGCATGATCAGCGCGCGAAGCGAGTTGCCGTGTGCGGCGATAATCACTTTTTGGCCAGCGTGCAGCAGCGGCCAAATATTGGCCTCGTAATAGGGCAGGACGCGCGCTGCCGTATCCTTGAGACTTTCGCCACCCGGCGGCGCGATATCATATGACCGCCGCCAAATTTTGATCTGCTCATCGCCCCACCGCGTCCGCGCCTCGTCCTTGTTGAGGCCCGAAAGATCGCCGTAGTCGCGCTCATTAAGCGCGACGTCACGCGTGATGGGCACTTCGCTCTGATTGAGTTCGGCCAAGACGATATCGAGTGTATTTTGCGCCCGCTTTAACTGGGAGGTGAACCCAGCATCGAACGTGACATTCTGGGTCCGCAACAGTTTTCCAGCCCAACGCGCCTCGATCAGCCCGCGTTCTGTAAGATCTGGATCGCGCCACCCCGTGAACAAGTTGAGCTTGTTCCACTCGCTCTGCCCATGCCGCAACAGCACCAGCATGCACGGCAAGACCTCGCCGACCCGGACGGGGTCGATCTCCAGCACCGGCGTTGTTCTTGCTATGGCATTCACGATCGCAGCTCCGCCCGGTCGAGATTACATCGAGATGTGTTAGCTGCCGCGCTTTGGTAAGGCCGCGTCGATGCCCAAGACGTCGAGCATTGAATACAGGCCCGGCCGTTGACCCCGGCCCCACATTGCAGCCTTGACCGCCCCGCGCGCAAAGATCCCGCGGTCGCCTGCAATGTGCGTTAGTTCGATGCGCTCACCATCGGCGGCAAACATAACGGTGTGCTCTCCAACGACAGACCCCCCGCGCAACGATTGAAATCCGATGTCTCCGCGCCGTCGTGCGCCGGTATGGCCATCACGTGACCGGACGCTTGCCGCGTCCAAAGACACGCCTCGGCCGTCGGCGGCTGCCTGCCCGAGCATCAGCGCGGTTCCAGACGGTGCATCGATCTTGTGCCGGTGGTGCATTTCAACGATTTCGATGTCGAAATCAGGATCGAGCGCGGCTGCGACCTGCCGGGTGATCGCGGTCAAAAGGTTGACGCCAAGGCTCATGTTACCAGCCTTGACGATGACGGCGTGACGCGCCGCTGCGGCAATTGCCGCTTCGTCGTCTGCTGAAAAACCCGTCGTGCCAATGACGTGCACGATACGCGCGTTCGCCGCGAGGCCAGCGAACTCAACAGTTGCCGCCGGGGTCGTAAAGTCGAGGATCGCATCACACCGCGTGATCAAGTCAATCGCATCGACGCTAATCGCAACCCCAAGCGGAGGAAGGCCCGCCGCCACGCCGATGTCTTGGCCAACCATCGGTGAGCCTGCCCGTTCTGTACCTCCAGCGATCGCGCAGCCAGCAGCCGTGGCCGCCTTGACGAGTTCAGCGCCCATGCGTCCACCAGCGCCCATGATGGCGACAGAAAAACCGGTGGATCGATCTGGTTGCGTCATGAGTTACGTCCTGTGTCTTCAGTCCTCAGGATGGCGGCCCTTTGCCCGGGGTCAGCAGTTTGTTCGGGGTCAGCATTTGACCCTGAGTCAGCAGTTTATCCTGGGCCAGCAGGTCGGCCCGGTGAGCTTCGATCGCCTCCATCACCAGTTTTTCAGCCAGCGCAACGTCACCCCAGCCTTTTATTTTCACCCATTTTCCGGGCTCCAAATCTTTGTAGTGGGCAAAGAAATGTTCAATTTGATCGAGCGTGATCCTGGGTAAATCGCTGGTCGTTTTGACGTTTTCATACCGGCGCGTCAGCTTGGTCGATGGAACCGCCAGGATTTTTTCATCACCCCCACCGTCGTCTTCCATGATCAACACCCCGACCGGTCTGCAACTGATGACGGCGCCGGGCACGATCGCGCGTGTGTTGCAGACCAGCACATCGAGCGGATCGCCATCGGCTGCCAATGTGTGCGGAACGAACCCATAATTCCCGGGGTAGCGCATCGCGGTATATAAAAACCGGTCGACGAACAGCGTGCCAGACGCCTTGTCCATTTCGTACTTGATCGGTTCACCGCCAACGGGAACTTCGATAACAACGTTAAGTTCGCGCGGCGGGTTGTTCCCGATCGGTATGGCATCGATGCGCATAAATAAGGCTCCCGGGCAGCACTGTTCTGCGCTGACGCTCTATCCGACGCCACTCGCCTTTGCTACTGCGACGAAAGGGGACGCATTTGCCCGTTATGCCCCATCAAATGCGTGATCGATTGCAGCTCGAGGGCCCTTCGATCATCACCGTTCGGATCAAAAACAGCGGCAGCCGCAATGCGAGGAGGACGGATGCCACACGTTGCGATGTCTGTTGAGCAATTGAACAGCGGCTTAACCGCGTCAAGATTTGCCATTGCGAGGACTTGTCTCAGGGCGATCGTTGCGATGATTGGTGCGATCATCTTGCCGATCGCAGCGTCGGCTGCCGATAGCAGCGCCACGCCGAGTGCCCCCGGCGGCACCCTTCCTGCTGGCGCAATCAAGAGAAACATACTCCAAGGCGTCACGGTCTTTCAGCGCAGCGCCTACACGACCATCGACCTTGCCCATTGCCAACGAACCAAGACAAACGACGGCGAATGGCATCTTTGCAAAGGCCTGCCGGGCTACAGCGTCTACGTGGCCGAAGGTGACCTGCGCGCGTTCATTGCAGCAAGCACCGCGCCAGTCAAAAGCCGAGCCGCTGTCCAAACCTTGCGCGCATTCAACACGCCGTTCAAAACGAATTCAACCAGGGTACCAGTCGAGTGGCGCTTCGTGATGCGCAACGGCAAACAAGTCCCCTACGCGGCGATCGTGAAATTCTATACGCACAACGACAATGGCTCCGGCGAGGTATTCGTCGTGATGAAGATCGCTGGCGCCGAAACATGCCATGTTGCCTACGTGGACGCGGCCGCATCGAAAGAGGCCATCGTGCTCGCCCGCCAAGTCGCAGACGAGCGGGCAGCCGCGTTCAATTGTACCAATGAGCCCGAACCGGTTGGCGTCCGAGGGACGAGCCCCATGTGATTAAGCTGCCCGGTTGTTGGGGCCAGACCATCGCCGGGTTCGGCCAGCGTCAGTTCCAGCCGAGACCAACCTTCTCAAGACGGGTTGAGCCAAACCGTTCAAGGTGCCGACCAACCTGGCGCCCCCCGCGGCGCGCGTAAAAATCGATCGCGTGCTCGTTGGCAGCCAACGCCCAAACGATCAAGCCAGGCAGCCGCCGCTGATCGAGCCGATGCCGGGCGCCCTCAAACAGGTATTCGCCGAGCCCCAAGCCTTGGAATGTGGGGCTCAAGTACAGCTCATAAATTTCACCCTGGTAGGCGCCGCGAGCGCGCGCTGGGCCAGCCGTCGCATAGCCGCCAATCGTCCCGCCAACTTCGACGACCGACACCTGCTCGCCAGCCTTGATCCGCGAGCGCCACCACATGGCGTTACGCCGCGTCAGGATGTTCTGCAGGTCGTTTTGAGGGATGATGCCGGTATAGGCATGCTCCCAGCTGTCCCGGCAGACGGATGAAAGCCGCACGCTGTCGCGCAACTTTGCACTGCGCACGACGACGCCTGACCGCGAGCTAATCATCGCTCTCTCCCTGATCTCAGCCGTTGCAGGCGACCCCGTCGCACCGGCCCATTCAGGGATCGAAGCTTAGGCGCGTGACGGTTTCATGGCTAGACCTCGTCGGTGCGTGGCCACGACCGAAAGAAAGACAGAAAGCAAAACGCGAAAAGCCAAAGCCGCCGCAAATAAAAAAGCGCGGAACCGAATGGCTCCGCGCTTTCAAATATCATCGATCTGCCAAAGAAAAAACGCTGCGGTTACTGGGTCTTGCGAGCCTGCTCGAACGACTTCGTGGCAGCGGTGTTCATCATCTCATAGTTCTGCTTGGCGACCTTAGTCGAAAGCTCAAACAGCTCCTTGGTCTGCGAGCTGGCAACGGCCATCTGCTGCTGAATGAACTTGGCCTGGATCTGGAAGGCTTCCGGCAGGGTCTTGCAACGGGCCATCGCCTGTGCCGCATCAAACGCAGCTTCGGTGTTGTTGATGGTGTTCTGCAGGATCTTCTCGCCGATCGCTTTGTTGCCAGCGGTCGAAGCGAGGATCAGGTCCTCGACAACCTTCGCGTTGTCCTTGGCGACGGCGCTGAACTTGTGGAACACTTCGCGCGACTTCGTGACCGACTCTTCAGCCATGTGCTGCATGTTCTCTGGAATGCGGGCATCCTTCGCGGCGGCGAACATGTCCTGGGCCTGCCGGGCGAAATCTTCTTGAACCGACATTGGTAAACTCCATGGTTTGAATTGGCTTCACGATGCTTTTTCAGCGTCACACTGCTCTTTAGTTTTGAACCCGCACCAAAGTTCACTTGTCCGCACCATAGTGCAGGTATTATTGCGGCGCAACATCTTTTTGCATTGCGGTATAACACTTTTGTCAACGTGCTGAAAATAAAGGCTGGATCGGACGATCACGGGCCTGACTATCACGTAACAGACTGAATAAACGCTGCATTTACACGCCGCGTGTCAACCGCACTCCGGGAACCGGGCCCGGTACCCAAGAGCCGCAGGATCAAAAATGATGTCGGAGGCACGAAGCGGCCGGTCCAGCGCGAGGCCCTCTAACGTTCGCGACCGCGAAAGAGCGACATAAGCCTGACCGTGGGCGAAAGTTCCGCGCCCAAGGTTCAGATACACCTTATCGAGTGTCAGGCCCTGGGCCTTGTGAATAGTGAGTGCCCAAGCCAGCCGGATCGGGAATTGCTTGAACGTCCCTGCGATTTTTTCGACGATCTTGCCTTCCTTCTCGTCAAAACCATAACGACGGTTCTCCCATGCCACCGGCTCGATCTCGTATTCCGTGCCATCGACCTCAATGTGGACCCGCTTGTCATCCAGCTTCGAAATCCGCGCGATTGTGCCGTTGACCCATCGGCGGTCGGCATCGTTGCGCAGCAAGATGACCTTGGCGCCGGTCTTTAACGTCAACGCTGCGTTCGTTGGGTGGGCGCTGTCGGCGAACTCCCCTGTCACGCCCGCCGTATAGGTGAAGGGTGTCCCCTCCAGTGCTTCGAGGTAAGCCGCGTTGATGCGCTGAGCAGCCGCGTTCGTCGGCGTCAAAATCACATACGGATCGCCCTCGCGCAGCGTGCGTAACGGGTTGACCTGCCGGTTGAGCGGGGCG
>JBBQNE010000152.1:0-7259 GCA_038329675.1 Hyphomicrobiales bacterium
AGTGGGCGAAAACAGGTAGGCCTGAACCCGATCGTTGAAGTGCGACATGCCCTGGAGGACGTTGAGGACGGACTCGCGATTGGTCACATCGCAACCAGTGAGCATCGTCAGGGCGCCGAGGCTGACCGAACCCCGCAGTAACGTACGACGCTCAATCGAGGTCAGAAGCGCACGATTTTCAACCAGTACGGACTGATCGACCGGTGCGGTCGGCTTGAACCAACTTGTCGGGCGCTTGTTTAGCGTCATGTTCCGCTCTCCGTTCGTGTCGGTCCGCCGTCACGGCCGTTTGCGTGAGGGCGGTCGCCGATGGTCATAGAAACCAGCGTCCGCGGGACGAGCATCGCGAGTGCAACGTGCACAACCATAAACAAGACGATGCCCCACATGCAGAGGAAGTGGACCCAACGGGCGCCTTGAAAGCTGCCAAACAGCGAGGCGATCCATTGGAACTGGACGGGCTTCCACATCGCCATTCCGGATAAGACCGCAATGACAGCTAGGCTCAAAACGCCGACGTACATGACGCGTTGGACGTGGTTATAGACGCCGTGTTGATGGGCGAGCTTGAACTTCATGGTTTCGCGAATGGTGTCGATCACGCCATCTTTGGTGATCGGCAGCAGCATGCGGCGGAAGCGACCCGAAACGAAGCCGTACGTCAGATAGACGAGGCCATTGATAAACAGCAGCCACATGCCAGCAAAGTGCCACAGTAGCCCGCCGGAGGCATGGTTTCCCCATTTCGCATCAGAGACTGTCGGATCGCCACCGAGCGTAAATGTGTTGTCAAAGTAGAAGCCTGCGATCAACGGGCTGTCATTATAGATCCGCCATCCGCTCCCGATCATGATGATCATCGCGATCGCATTGACCCAGTGGCAAATGCGGATGATCGGCGGATGGACGGCGTGGGGCTGGATGTTCGGCGAGGGATCATGCTGGGCGGCCTTTGCGCCGATCGCGGTTTCCATCCGACCTCCTATTTGGTTCGCCTGGCGCAAACCGAGACGCTGAAGCAAATTTCGGACGTCGGCGCGCGGTCCAGATGGCCCCCAACCCAGATGGCAACCCAACCCAGTTGGCAACCAACGGCGAGCGCGCGCGGCAACCTTCAAACCCGGCGGTGCAAAAAAGGTTTACACTATCTTGTGTCAGGACACCATGACAATTCGACGCTGTCCAATACCTTTTGAACATGGGGTCATCGCAAACAAAGCATGATGTAAATCCGCCTGCGGAAAATATAAGGATGTCGTCGCGGTAACGATCATCGCGCCAAGACGTATCAAAGCCACTGGGTCAAGGCATCCTCGCAACGGCGAACGTACGCTCGGACCCGTTTTAACGGTGAGATGGTCATGCAGTTGCGGCACCGCTCCGAGATATGTGCAATCGCCGTCATGGCAAAGGCCTCTGTCCCTGGCCGCACCAAGACGCGGCTCATTCCCGGGCTCGGCCCAGAGCGTGCCGCCGAACTCAACACCGCGTTTTTGAGGGACGTTGCCGACCATCTCGCGCTCGCAAGTGAGCACGCTGCAATTGACCCCTGGATGGCGTTCTCACCGGCTGGGTCTGAAGCGTTCTTTGAACAAGTCCTGCCACCCGGCATTGGGCTCATTGAGACGGTTCGGCCCAATTTAGGCGATTGCCTATTTTTCGCGCTTCAAGGTTTGCTTGCCCGCGGCTACGGCTCGGTTTGCCT
This sequence comes from Hyphomicrobiales bacterium, assembly GCA_038329675.1. Lineage (GTDB taxonomy): Bacteria > Pseudomonadota > Alphaproteobacteria > Rhizobiales > Hyphomicrobiaceae > JANXVY01. The sequence goes on from JBBQNE010000152.1 coordinate 1,706, forward strand.
GTTGAACTCAGATAGCCCAACGCTTCCGCCCGCCTACCTCATTGCCGCAGCCACGGCACTTGCAGCAGATGGCGATCGCGTCGTCCTCGGTCCTGCAATCGACGGCGGATATTACCTGATCGGCCTCAAGCAAGCTCACCGCCGACTATTCGACGACATTGACTGGAGCACAGAACAGGTCTTCGACCAGACCGTCGAACGGGCAGCTGAATTGAAACTGCCCGTCGTGCAATTGCCATCGTGGTATGACATCGATGAACTGCCGATGCTACAATTACTGGCCCGTGAACTTTTCGATGACCAACCGTTTCGTCGCGTCGGGCGCGCGTTGGTTGAGTGCAAACACACGCGCGACGTGCTGTTGAGCGCTGGAGACGCCCTCGGTTTCTCGACGCGAAACAAACAACAACATTCGCGAAACTGGGTCGCTTGATGCCTCTTGGACCTGCGATTGGAGCGACGGTAGCCCGTGCCAAGCGGCCTGTAACCGCTTCGCGGTTTGATTTCGCGCCGTTGGTGGGCGTCGGTGTTATTCTCGTTTTGCTGAGTGCGGCTGGACCCTACCTTCATACGACCTACGGCGGATATTCGCTCTGGTTTGTCGTAATTGCTACGGCGTTGGGAGCCTACTTTGCTGCAACATGTTGCGACCACCTTGATACCCGGCGCGCGCTCATCGTCATTGCGGTTGGTGCGGTGGCAATGCGGCTGCCGCAGCTCGTGATGGAACCCTATTTGTCGAGTGACATCTATCGCTACATTTGGGATGGCCGCGTTCAGGCTGCAGGTATTAACCCCTATCGCTACATTCCAAATGCTGCGGAACTGGCACCGCTACGCGATCTAACAATCTACCCGCTGATCAACAGGGCCGATTACGCGCCCACGATCTACCCGCCTGCCGCGCAGATTTACTTTTTTGCAATCACCCGGCTCGGCGAGACCGTTCTCGTCATGAAACTCGGTCTGCTCGCGTTCGAAGCTTTAGCGATTGCTGCAACGATGATGATCTTGCAACGCCTAGGTCAGCCGCCCATTCGGGTGGCAAGCTTTGCCTGGCATCCCCTTGCCATCTGGGAAATCGCCGGGAGCGGACATGTTGAGGCGGTGATGGTCGGTCTGATGACCGTCGGTTTGGTCCTTGCGCTTACCCAACGACAGTTGATGGCTGGCGTCGTGATTGCAACCGCAGCCCTCGTAAAGCCGACGGCTTTGCTGGTGCTTCCAGCGATATGGCGACCAATAGATTTTCGGCTACCTGCAATCGTCGCGCTGACAATCGTAGCGCTTTACACTCCCTATCTTGGCGTTGGCTCGCAGGTGTTTGGATTTCTTTCGGGCTATGTTCAAGAAGAAGGGCTGAGCCATGGGACCGGCTTTCGGCTCGTGCTGCTCGCAGAATCGATCCTGGGTCCGATCACAAACGGAGCTTTGATCTTTGCAGCGTTCGCAGCAGTGGTCTTAGCCTCAACGGCGTTGTTCGTCGGCTTTCGCACCGATCGTTCTCCAGCAGCAATGGTGGCTTGGTCAACCGTGCTTCTGACGATCTTCCTTGTATTGCTGACGCCTCATTACCCTTGGTATTACTTGGCGCTTTTGCCTGGATTGACGGTCTACCCAACGAGCCTCACGTTGTGGCTTTTGTCGATTGGCGGCATGCAAACCTACCAAATCGATATCGATGCGCTGCCCCATTACGACGTGCGCCAAATCACGTTCCACACCCTCGTGCTCGCCGCTATCGCCGTCGATCTTGGCAGGGTGTGGCTCGCCAAGGCACCGTCTAAGCCCCAACCAGAGACCTTGCACCAATGACCGCAAACATCGAGTCCAAGTCGCTGGTGGCCGATCCACGCCGGTATCATGAAGCAGCAGACCCGGCTTTTGCTCCCGTAACGAACCAGTTGCCGGTGTGCCTGTATCTGGAGACCACCAATCGCTGCAATCTGTTGTGTACGACCTGCCCGCGCACGTACGAGGAACTAGAGCCGCCAGCCGACATGAGCTGGGAATTGTTTACCAGCATCGTCGATCAGGTGCCCAACATTTCCCGCGTGGTTTTGCACGGCGTTGGTGAACCTATGCTTGTGGCGGAACTGCCGCGCATGATCGCTTACCTCAAGGCGCGCGGTGCCTATGTTTTATTCAACACAAACGGAACCGTGCTGAACCCCAAGAATGGGAGAGCCATAACTGAGGCCGGTCTCGACGAATTGCGCGTATCGCTTGATGCAGCCGACGCGCGCACCTTCAAGCTGGTTCGCGGCAAGGATTATTTCAACCGGATCGTACGCAATGTGCGCGCGTTTTTGGAGATGCAAAAGAAGGAGGGCCTCGAGCGGCCGCGGGTCTCGTTGTGGCTGACGGGGTTGAAAGAAACCGTGCAGCAGTTGCCGGACTTTATTAGGGTCGCAGCCGACATTGGCGTCAAAGAGGTTTATCTACAGCGGCTCGTGTTCTTCGAAAACGGCGCCGTGGGGCACGCCAAACCGAACCAGGCGCTATTTGAACAGATGAACGCCGACGAAGCGTCCTATCTCAGCGAGGCGCAGGCGCTCGCTAAGTCGCTTGGCATCGAGTTCAGCGCATCTGGCGCGTCAGAACCGGGAACGAGCCTTAAGAAAGCGCAAAACGATAACCCTTGGTCGCTTTGCCGGCGGCCATGGGCGGTTATGTATTTTACCGCGAACGGTCGCGCGCTCCCATGCTGCATCGCGCCGTTTGCGCAGCACGGCTATGAGAATTTCACGCTCGGGGATTTGAACCAGCAGACCTTGCGCGAGATTTGGAACGGGCCAGCCTACCAGGAGTTTCGATCAGCGCTGCGTTCGGGCGCGCCACCAGATTGCTGCAAAAACTGCGGATTGCGCTGGAGCTTGTAGGATTTGCGCTGAGCTTTGGCATTTGATCTACGGCTGGGGCGAACTTCAACTACCCTGTCTCACGAGAGCGGTGCTATCGGCAGCACTCGTGCGCGAAAGGGTCAACCATGCTGGATTATCTGCCACCGTCTCAAACGTTTCTTGATCCTGAGCGGCCTAATATCGAGCGGCCAGAAACAGCCCGTATTGTCGTTATTCCATTTGGACTTGAGGCGTCGGTCAGCTACGGCGGCGGTACGCGGGCGGGACCAGCCGCAATTCTAGAAGCGAGCCACCAGCTCGAACTCCACGATGAGGAGTTCGGTCGTGAGGTGGTCAACGATTACGGGATTGCGGCGATTGCCGAGCCGGTGATTGCCAGCCCTTTGAAAGCCGCTCTCGATCAGCTCGCGGCGCTGACGGGCGCTGTCGTGCGAGCGGGGAAAATTCCATTTGTGCTGGGCGGCGAACACGCGTTGACGCCAGCCGCCATTCGGCCGCTGGTGGCAACGTATCCCGACCTCGCGATCTTGCAGATCGATGCGCACGCCGATCTGCGCGATGGCTATCTCGGCGAACATTATTCGCACGCGAGCGCCATGCGCCGCTGCCTTGATAACCCGGGCGTCACGATCGTGTCGGTTGGGATTCGCGCGCTGTGCCAAGCAGAGGCGGACTTCGCGCATACTAACGCCGAGCGCGTCCATTTGCATTTGGCCCGCGACCAAGCGCGTTACGAGATCGACCGGATCGTCGCGCCACTGCGCGGGCGGCCGCTCTACGTGACGTTTGATATCGACGGTCTTGATAGCGCGCTGATGCCTGCAACGGGGACGCCGGTGCCGGGCGGGCTCAGCTATTTGCAATCCCTGGCGATCGTACGGCGGGCGTGCGAGGTGTCACGGGAGGTGGTTGGCGCCGACCTCGTTGAGTTGGCGCCGTTGGCTGGATTTCATGCGGCGAATTTTACCGCCGCGCACCTTGCCTACAAGATGATGACCTACGCCGCGTTGTTGCCGCGCAAGTCGACGTAGGTCGAAGCGAGGAGCGAGACTGCGCGTGGGCGCGGCTTGGTCAACCGGGCTCGTTATTCGGTCGCGGCTGCAACGAACGTTTCAAGCGCCTTGGTCATCGTCGCCAGTTCGGCGTCGACGCCGACTAAACCGTGCCGTGATTTCAACGTGGACGGCGCCGTATAGCCGACCATGACTTTGCCCGCCGCGTCCTCAAATGCGACAACGCGCATCGGTAGGTCGATGGCCGCGGTCGGGCTCGCGCGCATCAGCGGGGTGCCGAGCTTCGGGTTACCAAACAATAGGACAACGGTCGGCTTTAGGTCGAGGCCGGCGGACTTGGCGGCGGCAGTGTGGTCAATCCGGGCGACGGGCTTTATACCTTTGGCCTCGAGAGCTGCCGTGAGCCGATCAATCGATTCACCCACAGAGTACTTGCTGGGTTTCAAGACGAGCTCGTTTGCGGCCGCCGCCGTTGCGCCAAGACCTCCGATGAGGACAGCCAAGGCCAAGCGGTGACCAACGTTTCCCCTGGCGATGGCTCGGTCGGGGGTCGATTTCGGCGCGGTTCGTCTGATCATGGTCGCGTTCCTCCATGCCTGTCTTACGACAGGCCCATCGCAAATGTTACGCCCATCACTGATTTCGGTCTGCGACGCCTAAATGTTACGCCCGAGTGTTAGCCAGCGCCACGGTTCAGGCGAGCTTTGCGCTCGCCGCCGTTTTCGTCGGCAAGGCCGACGCAGGGGCACGAGCGCCGTCGCGGTAGACCGACATCATCGGCTCGTCCTGGAGGATCACTTCCTCATAGGAGCCGTAGCCGTTGAACCGGCCGCCGATGGCGCGTCCGTAGGCGCCGATGTTGCCGATTTCGATGTAGTCGCCCTCGACAATGGAGGCGGGCAGCATGAAGGGGCCCTTCATGAAGTCGATCGAGTCGCAAGTTGGGCCATAAAACGAGTACGGCACCAGCGGATCGTCGGCGCGTGTTTCGCGGCCAACGAGGCGCGTTGGGAAGATCCAGTTGAGGTGCGCGGCATCATACAACGTGCCGTAGGCGCCATCGTTGATGAAAATGTCATCGCCACGTCGGGCATCGACACGCACGATCAAGCTCTCGGCCTCGGCGACGAGCGCGCGGCCGGGCTCGCACATGATGCGCACGTTTTCGCGCACGGGGAGGCTTTCGATCCCGGCGATGATGGTCTCAAAGAAGGTCGCCAGCGGCGTTGGGATGCTATCGGGATAGGCGGCCGGGAAGCCTCCGCCGACGTCGAGGCGGTCGACGACAACGCCAGCCTTGACGATCAGCCGGTGGACCTCGGCGAGTGCGGTGATGTAGCTATCAGGCGTCGTCGTCTGCGATCCAACGTGGAAGCAGATGCCAAGTTCGGCTGCGACCTGCCGCGCTTTAACCAGCAGGCGCGCTGCTTTTGCGCCAGCGATGCCGAACTTGCGCTCAAGCGGGACGCGGCTGTTTTTAGCTGGCACGGCAATCCGGATGAACAGTACGAGATCGCGCGCGCGATCGGTCTCTTGGTGGATCTTTTCAAGCTCGTCCTCGCTGTCGAGCGAAAACGTGCGGACGCCGAGTTCGTAGGCGCGGCGGATCGCGAGACGCGATTTAACGGGGTGCATAAAGTGCAAATGGACGCCCGGGATCGTGACGGCGTCCTCAAG
>JBBQNE010000153.1:0-7242 GCA_038329675.1 Hyphomicrobiales bacterium
GGCGGTGGGGCAGGCCAGATGTTTTCTCAAGCCGCCGAACCGCGATCTCCCGCGGCGGAGGCGCGACCCAAAGCGCATAGCCTAGAGCCGCAACAAGCGCTGCGGCGAAGGCGACCAAGAGCGCCATGTGCGCGAGGGCACCGAGCCGTGGCCACAGTCCAAAGAAGGACGTTGCCAGAAACAATCCGACAACGCCGAATGGGACCCAAAGCCGGACCCACGCCTGTTCAAGCCACATGGCGCGCCGCGTGGCTGCGACTTTGCGTTCAAAGGCCCGTGCGAGGGCGGTGGGGCTGGACGGCCCAGGAGCGCTGTCATTCATCTTTGAAAGCTAGCATGCCACCTAAAAACGGCACGTGAAAAACCCGACAGGTTAACCAACCCTGAATGCCGGTGACCAACCCGTAAGCCGAGCAAGGAACCCCAACTTTGAACTGGCGTTACTTGGGAGCGTCGATCTTGATATCGCCGGTGTAGCTGTAGTCCGCCTTAAAGATCGGCCGCTCGATCTTGTTGGCCAGCGCAAACACGCTGCGAACCGGCAGCCCCGACCCCGGGTCCACATAAAACATGCGCAGCGGGCGAGCCTCGTCGCTGAGCGCTTGCTGTGCCTTAACCTTAGCGTCGGGCGACATGTCCTTGGGGCCGACCTGGGCGTCGTTTTCGATGCGGTAGACCATCAGTTCCCGGCCTTCGATCGCGGTGGAGCCAAGGCACGCGACGGTTCCGATCGTGCCCTCCTCCTCGCCCATGATGTCGTCGCGTTGGGCGATCAGCTGCTTGGCGAGGTCGCTCGACAGCTGGACCCAGGCATCACCATCCTTCGACCAAGCGTTGCCACCAACGAGGATCGTCTCAGTCTTCTTGTCGGGCGAGATCGCAAGTGCTGTGATCTGCCGCAACTTGTCGGGCTGGGCGAGTTCAACCGACATTTTAAGCGGGCCTTGCTCGCTCACCATGGTGCTATCCATGCGGAAGGCTTCAACCTTGCGCTGCTTGGCGAGCGAGGCCAGCACTTCTTCCTTGCAGGACGCCGAAGCCGGTAGGGCGCTGGCGGCAATTAAGGCGGCAGCGGCGATGGCGGCGGTCGCGTATGTTTTCGAGGCCATGGTGGATGTGCTTTCGGTGCGGCTCAATCAGCGCGAGCGGCTGGAGGGGACGGCGTCGGGCGCTTCGATTTTGATGTCGGCGGGGTAGGAGTAGGCCGTCGTCATGAGGGCTTCAGCAGTTTTGGTGCCGGTTTTCGTGTCGCCGGTTTTCGTGTCGCCAGTTTTCGTGTCGCCAGTCTTGGTGTCCGCTGGCAGCCGCCCCACGAGGTTGAACGATGGGAGCCCCGTCGCGCCATCAACAAGGACGGTTCGCGCAAGCATCGGATTGTCGGGACCCTCGGGCTTGCCCGGCAACGCCAATTGTGCCGCCGTGCGGTACGCAATGTAGGGCTTGCCGTCGTGCGTAACCTGCCCTGCACACGTAAAAACCTGCGTTACCGCCGCCGGCCGGGTTAGCGTCGTTGCGACGTCTGACGTCACCGATTGGGCGAACTGCGGATACAGCTCCTGCCAGCCCCCGCCCTGATTGGCCCACGCCCAACGGCCGATGGCGATTGTCTCTAAGGGCGCGGGTTGGTCTGGCGACACAAGCTTGTTGTGCATCTTGTCGGGCTGCTGAAAGGTGAAGGTATTCGTGATCTCACCTTGCGAGCCCGGCTGGCGGGACGAGACCTGATAGCCCGGCATGGCGCGCTGTTTTTCAAACGCGGCCGCAACGTCTTTGCTGCAATCATCGGCGGCGTGTGCGGCCGTCGCGCCAGCCAACACCGCAGCGGCAACCGCGGCGAGTTTCCCATTCGAGCGGGCAATCGCGGCGGTTCGATCCGCCGTCGTCGTCTTGAGCCGTGGCATCGTAATCTCCATCCCGCGAAAACCGTGGCATATAGGCAGAAAGTTGCAGGTTCGCCGCTTAAACTTGTGAAAGGTTACCGCGTTCAGCCGCCATGTCAGTCGGCATGACGGGGGGCTCGGCGGTCCGTTGCTAGCCTTGGACCGACGCGATGCCGGGCTAACGGGTTGGCCCGTGAGCTGGCCCGTGAGCTGGCCCGTGGATTGGCCCGTGGATTGGCCCGTGGATCGGCCCGTGAGCTGGCTAATGGCCTGGCAACGACACGGCTGACTATTCGGGCTTCTTGGGTGCCTTCAAGCGCTCGAAGGCTGCTTTCATTGCGGCACACGGGTCGGCATCGCGTTCGGCGTTCGTTGGCGTCAAAACCACCCAATTCGCCACGATCGGGTTTGCGGCAACTCCGTCGGCCGGATTCTGATCGGTCGTACTCCGATCAGTGGCTTCGTTGAACAAAACCGCCAACACCGGCCGACCGGGCGCAAGACGGCTAAGGTACCACGGCACACCGCGGTCGGTGCGAACGTGCCCGTTGCCCGCAATCAGGATCGCGCCACCCGTTTCACCAGCGGCATCGATCGTGGCACGGGCCAAGTGAGCATCGCGAAACCGCTGGGCAAATGCCATGCCGCCGAGGGCCGATTTTGGCATCATCCCGCAATGGGCGGCCTCAATCTCGATCAGCGACGCTTCATCCAGCGCCGCGCCCAGCGGCGTATCAAGTTGCAGGCGCGCCCGGTCGCCGAGTGGAATACCCTCAACGCCCTCACGCGCCGACCGCATCATCTCTTTGCGACCGGGATCACCCGGAACAATGGCGCGGCCCGACGCCAGGGCAGCTTCAAACAATGGCTTATAATTGCCAGTCTTCGACCAGGCGGAGTTGTCCCAGTCGGCTGCCGTCAAGAACGCACCGATCTCGCGCGGCCCAGCATTAGCGACCGGGCGAGTGGCGTAGGGCGCAAGAGCTGACTGCTGGTCGGCCGTCAGTTGTTCGAAAACAACGGGGTCAGGCAAATTGGGTTCAGGTAAATTGGGCGCCCGTGACGTCGGCACTGTTGCCGTTCCCGCCGACGCCGCGGCGGCCGAATTGCCCCGCGCAATGATGGCGGCACGCAAGGCATGGTGCGTATCGTTGTCGTGAATTTCGCCCAGCAGCACAAAACCGCGCTGAGCGAGTGTCGTGTCAATCGCAGCCAGCAAACCATCCCAACCCGGCGCGGGGCAACCGGCTGGGATCGCAGCGCTGGTGCCCGATTTCGGCTTTTCAACAGAGACAGCCGAACCGCAAGATGGGTCGCGACAGGCTTTGACAACATCTGCAAGGGCTACTGCGACCGGGGCGGGACAGGCGAAAGTCGGCGTTGTAATCAGACAACAAACACCACCAACAAGCCCAAGCGCCAAATCCGCCAGCCTCAACGATTTGCGCGCGTTAGCGGCGAGCGGTAGGCCCAGATCTATGGTGGAACGCCGTCGCATAGGATCAAGCCTCGTGGAACTCGGTTGCTCGTCAGAATAAAAACGAACGATGCCGCGCGATGGACCAGACATAACGCAAAACCGGGCGCGTTAGGGTCTCGCACCTGCGATCGACTCGTGGCACTGTCGCGCGGTATTACCGCGACCGCCTATCACATTGCGGGGTCACGGGCTCGCAGCCAACGCTCTTACCACGAGGTCGTCGCAATCTCGCGCGACGTCGTCCGCGACCGGTGCCGCAATTTTCAACGCCAGGAGCCAGATCGATGAACATGAATAACGTCGCTCACGTGACCCGCTTGGCCGCCGCCTCGATCATCGCAGTGTTGGCTGCCACGAGTGCAATCGCGGCCCCCGAACCGGGCAAACCCGCCCCTGCTTTCGCCGCCGTCGATAGCCAAGGTAAGCCCGTTAATCTCGCAAGCCTCAAAGGCAAGACCGTCGTCCTTGAATGGACCAACCACGACTGTCCCTACGTTGGTAAGCACTACACCAGCGGAAATATGCAGAAGCTGCAAAAGGATGCGGCGGCCCAAGGCATCGTCTGGCTGACAGTGATATCGTCAGCACCGGGTCAGCAGGGCCATGTCGACGGCCCCGCCGCCGATACGCTCACGACGACGCGGAACGCCGCGCCGTCCGCCGTCGTGCTCGATCCCGATGGTGCACTGGGCCGCCTCTATGATGCGAAGACGACGCCGCACATGTACGTGATAAAGCCCGACGGCACGCTCGCCTACAACGGCGCGATTGACGATAAGCCAACCAAAGATACCGCCGACGTTGCAACCGCCAAAAGCTTTGTGCGCCAAGCCCTCGACGCCGTCGCAGCTGGGAAGTCGGTCGACCCGTCGATCACGCGCGCTTATGGCTGCTCTGTCAAATACGGCTCGTAACGTCGCCCCAGGAAGGGAACCGGGGTACGGCGGGCGCCGATCGCCCAGCCGGCCCGAATTTTAGGGACCCGGCCGTGGCGCTACGCTGTGGCACCTATCAACAGGCAGCAGTGGATCATGCCCATCGACCCCTCGCCGCGAAGACCACGCGACGGTATCAGATCGTGGAACCACTAAACGACGGCCATCTGGCCAGCGGACATCTTCTCGCCCGCGATCTGAACCTTCGAGCCCGCCATGACAACTTCGACGCCAGCCCGACCGACGCCAGCCCGTTTGACGCCCACCCGTTTGACGCCCACCCGTTTGACGCCCACCCGTGCAATACCGCCCCGTTTCGATGCGGATGATTTCCGCCAACAGGACATCTCGATTTGCGGGAAGACGTTCGTCGCGCTCGCCGCAGGTGCGCTCTATTGGCCAGCCGAAGATGCCCTGATCGTTGCTGACCTCCACCTTGAAAAAGCCTCCGCCTATGCGCGCAGCGGCCAGATGCTGCCGCCCTATGATACGCGGGCGACGCTAGCCCGGCTCGCAAGCGTTCTGGATGCGATTGACGCTTCAACCGTGATCGCGCTCGGCGATAGCTTCCACGACGTCGGCGGACCGGCACGGATGGCCGACCAAGACGTTGAGGTGCTGAAAGTCTTGCAAGACGGCCGCGACTGGATCTGGCTGACCGGCAACCATGACACATCCTTGAGTGAGCGCGCCGGCGGCATCGTGCGTGATCACATTACAGTTGAAGGCATTACGCTGCGCCATGAACCAGCCAACGCCCGCGTGACTCATGAAATAGCGGGCCACCTTCACCCGGCAGCCAAACTCTCGCGGCACGGCCACAACATCCGGCGGCCGTGCTTCGTTGGCAACGGGTTGCGGCTCGTATTGCCAGCGTTCGGCGCGTTCACCGGCGGTCTCAACGTGCTCGACGATGCCTTCGAACCGTTATTTGGCAACGATGGCATGAGCGTTTGGATGCTCGGCCAGGACGGCCTCTACCCCGTCGCCACCCGCAACCTGCGCGCAGACTGAAAGGCGCCCGGCAGCAGAGCCCGCGATCGCTGCGCCAATGTCAGGCTTTGAGGCTTACGCGCTCTACCGTTGCCGACTGGCTGGACAGCGGCTATTCGGCGGCAATGACAACACACAGCTCCTCTTCAGCCGCCGTTTCTGCGCCGACCTCGCCGAGTGCACCTGCGGCCCAAACCGCTCCGGCAAATGACGCGGTGCTTATTGTTGACTTCGGCAGTCAGGTCACGCAGCTGATTGCGCGCCGGGTCCGCGAGGAGAACGTCTATTGCGAGATCCACCCGTTCAACCGCGCCGATGAGGCCCTGCAGCAGCTCAATCCGAAGGCTGTGATCCTGTCGGGCGGGCCCGCCTCAGTCACGGCCGCAGGCTCACCGCGCGCGCCAACCGCCATCTTCGACCGCGGCCTACCCGTGCTTGCGATCTGCTATGGCCAGCAGACCACGGCGGTGCAATTAGGTGGCGTTGTTGAAGGTGGGCACGCCGCCGAATTCGGCCGCGCCGACATCGATATCATCGCACCATCGGCCCTGTTTGACGGACTTTGGCAGGTCGGCGGCCGCTATCCTGTGTGGATGAGCCACGGCGACCGCGTCACGAAATTACCAGACGGCTTCACGGTCAAGGCCGCGAGCCCGAACGCGCCGTTTGCCATCGCCAGCGACGAAGCGCGCCGCATCTATACGACGATGTTCCACCCCGAAGTTGTGCACACGCCCGACGGTGGCAAACTGATCTCGCGGTTCGTCCACGACATCGCCGGTGTCGCGCCGTCATGGACTATGGACAGAGTTCGCCAACGTTCGATCGAAACGATCCGCGCGAGGGTCGGCTCGGCCCGCGTGATTTGCGGGCTATCGGGCGGCGTCGATAGCGCGGTGGCAGCCGTGCTGATCAACGAGGCGATCGGGGCGCAACAGACCTGCATCTTCGTTGACCACGGCCTGTTGCGGATGAACGAAGCGACCCAGGTCGTGCAGCTATTCCGCGATCACTATAACATCCCACTCGTCCACGTCGAAGCCCAAGACCTTTTCTTATCGAAGCTCGCGGGCGTAACCGACCCCGAGCAAAAGCGTAAGATCATCGGCGGGCTGTTTATCGACGTGTTCGACGCTGAGGCCAAACGCATCGCGGCCGATGGCCAACCGGTCGAATTTCTGGCCCAAGGCACGCTCTATCCAGACGTCATCGAGAGCGTGTCGGTCTCCGGTGGCCCATCGGTGACGATCAAATCGCACCACAACGTTGGCGGATTGCCAGCCCGGATGAACCTGAAGCTCGTCGAACCGTTACGCGAACTGTTTAAGGTTGAGGTCCGCGCGCTCGGTCGCGAACTCGGCCTACCCGACGCCTTCGTTGGCCGCCACCCGTTCCCCGGGCCGGGCCTCGCCATCCGTATCCCCGGCGCGATCACGGCCGAAAAGCTCGATATCCTGCGCAAGGCCGACGCGATCTACCTCGACGAAATTCGTAAAGCTGGCCTCTACGACACAATCTGGCAGGCGTTCGCGGTCCTGCTGCCCGTTAAAACCGTCGGCGTCATGGGTGATGGGCGCACCTACGACGACGTCTGCGCGTTGCGCGCGGTGACGTCGGTTGATGGCATGACGGCGGATTATTTTCCGTTCCCACACGAGTTCCTAGGCCGCGCGGCAACCCGCATTATCAACGAGGTCAAAGGCATCAACCGCGTCGTCTACGACGTGACGTCCAAGCCGCCCGGCACGATCGAGTGGGAGTGAGCTGCCGGTTCGCCGAAGGCGAAGTCATCGTGCCGGTGGCACGATGACAGGCTGCGAACGCCGGGGAGGTGCCGAAGGCGCCGGGCCCCCGGCAAAGCAGTCGCTGCGTAGCAGCGGTCGATCGACAACGATTTGTCGATTGAAGCGGCGAGCGCGCTAAGTCCTGCGCGATCACATTTCCCGCGAGGTCC
>JBBQNE010000154.1:0-7152 GCA_038329675.1 Hyphomicrobiales bacterium
ATAAAGATGAAATGAAACACGGCAGCCAGCGCTCCAAACCGCAAAATCGCGATCTGGCCAAACTGCAAATTGAGCGCCGCAACCAGCAGTGGCGCGGTCATGATCAGCACAGCACACAGGCCAGCTTGCGCAATCGTGATCAGCACCAGCGTTTCGAGGCTATCAGATGCGAGCCGCACCCGCGCGCTCTCGATCTCGCTCAACGTTCCGTGATTTTTGATGCTGCCGTAATATTTCTGATACCGCTCGAAGAACTCCGTCTCGAGCCTAAATACGAACGAGGCAAGTGAGGGAATAATAACCAGCGAAGCGATGAACATCGCACTGTCATAGAGCGGCGCGTGGATCAGCCCACCGCTGACGCGCTCGCCGACCGGCGAGACCCAAAACACCAACTTGTCGATCCAGACCGCTGTCGTGCCCGCAAGTGCGCCGAGCGCCAAATCGCGATACTCGCGCGATCCATCGCGTAAGCTCACCAGCGCCAGGGCAATGCTGCTCGGCCCTCTACCAAGTGTGACGGCATGTGGGAACGTTGCGAGAACCCGCAGAGTCAGCCCTAGCCACGTCACCATCAAACCTGCCGAGAACCCCAGCACCATCAGCGCTGGTTCGCTTGTCACAGCCGCTGCACCAACCGATAGCGCAACCGCTCCCGCAAGCCCGATCGCAAACGCTGCCGTCACCGACCAATAGTCGCGCACCGCGCCACAAAAACCGAGCGCGACCCAGATCATCGCCACCGTCACCGTACTGGCGCACAACACCAGCGTCAGCCCAATCGGCACGCCAAGAACCAGCGCCGTTACCATCGCTCCGATGGCTGCAGCCGATCCGGCCACAAGAAACGTCGCAAACAGCAGCGGCCGAACGCGGTCATGTTGATTTGACCACAGGGCATCGGCAACGAGCCGTGTCGCGACGATCGTCACCGGTGCCGTCGTCACCAGCGAAATCGCAAACGCATAGATGATGACCGCTCGAAACGTCGCCAGCGCTTCAAGCCCGATCAACTGTTCGACACTGACCGAAATCGCAGCGAGGCTTAAAATTGTGAACAGCCACGGACCGGCGGCAATAATGGCGGCATGGCTGCCAGCCGACAGGATCGAGCTGATGCTCTCCGTGCGCGCCAATTGTCGGATCGCAAACCCAATGCCGGCCATCTCAGGTGCCTCCAGACGCGCGCTGCTCAAGTCTGAGCAGCAGCTCATCCCCGTGACGGCGATACAGCGCTTCATAGGCAGCAACCGCGATCGGCGACGTATAAACCTGCTCAACACGAGCCTTGAGCGCGCGACCGTAGGCGTGCCGTTTGGCCGGGTCCGACAACAACGACGCGATCGCCTCAGCAATCGCCGTGTGGTCGACGACGTCTGTCACAAGTCCGCCGCGTCCAAGCGGTGGGTCCTCATCGGGCCGCCCGTCAAGAATTTCGCGGCACGAGCCAACGTTGGTCGCAACGAACGGCAATCCCGCCGCGCCCGCTTCAAGAACAACCAGCGGTTGGCTTTCCGACAAGCTTGTCAGCGCAACGACATGGAGCTTTGGCAAGTAATCAACGATGTTGACGGCCCCCGTAAACACCACCGTCGCCCCAAGTCCAAGGTCTGCCACAAGCTGGCGGCACTCGGCAGCGTAGGCCACGTCCTCATCGTCGGGACCGATCACGTAGGCGGTTAAATCAGGGAAGCGCTTGACCAGCAGGTTGGCTGCACGAATGTAGGTTTTCACATCTTTAATGGGCACAACGCGGCCAATAAGCGCGATTGCTGGAGGCGCGGCATCAGCTGCCCGATCGAGCCCGGCAAAACGCTCCACGTCGATCCCGTTGGCGATCACCGTCAACTTTTGGCGATCCGCGCCAAGCGCCCGCTGCACCCGTTGGTTGTCGCCATAAAGCGTCGTCACCTCGGCGGCGACCTCATAACAAGTCCGCGCGTAAGCCTCAAACGCGCGCACCCACATGTCGCGCAGATCAAATCGCGGATCATCCAGCGCATGGCCCTTATCGACGGTATCGGCGACCCAATCGGCCATCAACAGCTCGATGCGGCGTTCGTTCGTATAGATGCCATGCTCGGTCAACAGCGATGGGCGTCCAGCCTCAAGCGTCGCCCGGGCAGCGAGCATACCCGCGTAACCCGTCGAAATCGTATGGTAGATCCGGGCCGGCTGCAGTGGCGCTTCCAAGCTTGCAAACAACCCACCCAGCAACGCCCGCCACCCCCAAAAATAATGCAGGAAGGACGCCGACGGCATCTCCGTCGCATACATGCGTTGCACAATCTGCCAAGCGATCGGCGAATTAAACAGCACCGGCAATCCGTGGCGCCGCCGCATGTCTGTCATGAGCGCCAGCACCTCGCGCAGGGGCTCCTTACCGCCGACCGTTATCAGCCGCGACAGGGCATCGGCGAGCGCATCTGTGCCCGGCGGCACACGGAGCCGCTTCTGCGGTGGCGCCCCGAAGCTTTGCAAATAGATATTGGAAAAGCCAACCACATTAGCTGGCCGGGCGAACCGCGGCTGGTGCACGCCGGGCTTTGGCATCAGCGACACGATGGAGAACGTGGTCGCTGGCTGGGAACGGACCAACCAGTCAATCCACCCCGAAACCCCGCCCGGCACGTAGGGATAGGCGCCCTCGACGATGATACAAATGTCGGCTGGGTTGTTCGGCGTGTCTTCACTCCACGCCGATGCGCCGTGCGCCAAAGTTTGCGCCGCGCTCATGTTGCTGCTGCCCATTGCCGCCACTGCGACCGTCGTCCATGCCAATGGCGTTTCATTCGCTCAGCCGAACCGGCACGAATGATGCGATAGTCGGCACGAATGATGCAGAGATCGCGGCATTGGCCGCCGTGGTTGCACCCCTGGCTCGTAAGGCACGAAACGCGCTAAACCGGCGTTGCCTCAATAATTCGGTTTCAATCAAGTGCCGCGCTTCATAACTCGCCGTCTCCAGCCACGATGGCAAAGCCTCTTCAAAGACCAAAACGCCATCTCCGAAGGCAGCCATCGAGGCTCCGTCCAACGGGAAATCGGCCAAAACACGATCCAACACCGACGTCATGCCAGCCCTTGCCCGCTCCACATCGGCCGCATCAAGCAGACCGGTCGAGATCATCGCATCGAGTTCCGCCGCCGCCTCGATGGCGCGGGACGGCTCAGTTCCAACGCCAACATTGGAGAGCGCATCAAGCACACCTGCCAGCTCCGCTTTGACTTTCACCGCAACCGCAGCCGCCTGAACCCGCACCACCGGCTCGCTACTGACAAGTGCGGCCCGCAGCGCGCACGCATAGGGCGGCGCAAACCGACGAGCAATGAGGCCCAAAGCATTTTGGCGCTGCGCTATGCTGCCGTCAGCAATCACAGAGGCGAAACTTTGCGGGACCGGGCTATCAATCTGTACCGATCGGCCCAAAGCGACGGCCGTTGCCAATCGCGTCACGCGGTCGACGTCACCCGCATCCGAAATACGCTGATACCAAGCAGCCAACGTCACCGTGTCAAATCGCATGCGCGTCGCCGCCAACACGGCCGAACCAGCAATCGCAGCGCCCGCCGGTCCAAGCACCAGCGTGGCGAGCAGAACCATGATGTCCCCCGTCACGTCCCAGCCGTCGCGCGCCGAGTAGGTCGTCACAAGGACGCCGCCTGCCAGCATAACGAGGTGGCCCGAAAGCCAAAGATAGACGCTCGTGCCCAAGTTCGTCACCACGACGATCCAAATCACACCAGCCGTTGCCAGCCCCAACGCCAGTTTAAGGGCGGACGTGCTGTCATCGAGGGCGGTTGATATGGTGCCCCCGCCTGCAGGCAGCAGCGCCGTCAGCGCCTCAACTTGCGCACCGGTTGGCATCCGCTCACCGCGACGTGACCGCATCACGCAATCCCCCTCGCGCGATGGTTCTGAGCGCGCTGATCGATGTGCGGGGCAATGAGCTGGGCGATCGCCAACAGTTCCATCGTCAACGTTTCGCCAATGAAGCGCGCTGGGCCGGTTTCCATCTTGACCATACCGATCACGTCACCACCCGCTGCCATTATCGCAACGGCGGCGAGGCCTTGATTGCCCAGCGCCGTTTCATCGCCCGGTTGCAAAATTTGTAATGCCCGGCGGTCGGCTAAAATCGCTTTCGCGCAAGGGTGGCCGAGCGGTACCGAGGCCAGAAACAACGCGTGGTCCAATGGCTGCGAGCCGGCCCACCATCGCAATGCACCATCCTCAAGTTGATAAACCGACACGCCAGCGCCCGGATACGCCGCTGCAATCGCCCGACCCACCGTCCGCGCCTGATCGGCGTGTGCCATCGGCTTCGTTAGCGCACCAAGCGCAGACAACACGACACGGGCTTCATCCAAGGGTCGGCCAGCGATTTCCCTCTCAAGTTTGTCGCAACGGGCCCGCAGTCCTTGCGCATAATCAGCCAGCGACGTTCGCTGACGATCGAGATCGAGCACCTGCCGGGCAAGGTCGCGTTTGATCGCAATGTGTTGCATGCGGAACTGGCCAAGCATCAAAGCCGCTGCGATCCACAATATTGGCTGTGCCAGCGTCCGCAGCCGATACGTGAACTCGTTCTCCCCAACCCCTTGTTCCGGGAACGTCGCGAACGAAACATGAAACGCGATCGCCGCAACCACGGCCAAAGCGCCGCTGACCGTCCCATATTGGGCGCTCAACAGCAGCACGGGCAACCAAAACGGACTGGGTTGCAGATCGTAGATTTCCAGTGTGGGGCGGAGCCAATCAATCGCGACGATAGCGAGCAGGATCACAAGTAATTCGACGACGGCCGAACGCCGGGGAATAATCCCTTCTCGGGCAGCTTTTCGCGCCACCGCAATAATGTCCCGCTCGCGCACAGGGGCCTTGCCCGCCTTGCCCGGCTTTTCGGGATCAACAATTGTGCCTGGCGCGGCGTCCTGCACACTCAACCTCGTTTTTATTCCGCAGCGTCAGCAACGGTAAGCGATTTATCTTATGCAAGTCACGCGCCCGCTGCGCTGATTAAACCAACTTGGGGCAAGCGCAATCCAGCGCGTTGCGGTGCAACTGTTGTCCCTGAGGACACCAACACAAACACCCCAACTCGTTTCAACCTTTAGGGAAACTCGGGGTTGGGTTGAGCAACCAACGTCGGCGGCGTCGCTTTGCCGTTGAACCGTCGCGTTGCCGATTGGACGCGCTTTGCACGCTTAATCTTCTTCAGTGCCTCGGCCTGCGTCGTTGAGGCCGACCGATTGTCCTTTTGCAGCCGTTTCCAAAGGTCTGCGCGCCAGACCGCCAATCGCTCGGGCCGGGCCTGAGAATTCGCCTGGGATTGGTTTTTGCCAAATCGTCTCAATTTATCGGCATTCGTCGCCGCCGCCTTCGATATCGCTCGGGCGCCGAGTTGCATCTCCTGCCTGATCCGGCTGGCTTGCGCGTCCAACGATGCCTCCTCCAGTGACCGGACAAGATTGATGGCCAAGTCTCGGTTAAGCAGTGGCAATCCTAGTCTTTCCGCACCGCGGTAAGCGAGCTCTGGCGCCCCGACATCGAGCGCTGCCGTTATAAAACGCGCACCAAGCACCTCATCGAACACCGGAGCTTTCTCAAGCCAGCCGCGCAACAGGTCTTGAGCCGCTTTGGGTATCGACTGATCGGCCAACAATTCCGGGATAGCCAAAAACACCGCATCGCCCGGCACCGACACTTCTTTGGCTAACTCGATGCCAAGATCATGCCGATTGATCGCGCTCAGCCCCCGAATGAACGCAAGCGCCATCTCGTCGTCGCGGTTCGCTTTGACCCAGCGCACCGCCCGGCGTTGCGCCTCACGCGGCTGTTCAATTTCGATCAACAACTGAAACAGTTGGAGGTGTTCGCGGTCTGACTTAAGCCGCCGCAAATCATCCACGGCCTTCAATAGTGCCGCTGCCTCGCGCGCATCCCCATCGGCTGCGTTCAACAGCGCAAGCCTGATCATATCGTCGGCTCGACGATACCCTTTGAGGCGGCATTTTGTGAGCGCGGCCTGTTCTTGCCCGTATTCGCCGCGCCGCCGCAATATGCCAGCCACATCGCGGCAGGCCGTCTCCGAATAGCGCAAATCAATCAGATTGAGCAGCGCTCGAACGTACGCTGGCTCATCTTGAACATTCTTATAAAATTGCGCCAGCTGGCGTTGCACCGCGAAGTCGCGCGGCCTCAAAGCGGCGAGCTCTTCAAGCATCGCGCGCGCACGGTCGATGTCGCCAGTTGCTTCATACAGCCCTTGCAACTGGAACAGGCTGCGCTGACGGCGATCACCCGCAGCAAATGAAGCCTCGAGAATGCCCCGCGCCTCACGCGTTTTTCCATCGCGCTCAAGCATCGCGATCCGTTCGCCGTCGCCCGGCAGCAAATATGCCGCGATCACAATGGCTGACCCAAACAGCAGCGCCATCACAACCGTGTGGGCTGGAACCGCATCAAACCATCGCCGCGGTGGGGATTGACCGATGCCAAACCGTAGAGCCCGCGTCGTATTGAGATCACTCAAGGCACACCGCATCGACTTTCAGTGGTTCGATCGCGTCGGCTTCGACCACCGCCTCAAACGCACCCGACGCATCCGCGACCGCCGTCACCCGCGCCAGTTTCACGCCGCCGCGGCTCGCGGTGAGTGCGTAGCGCCTCCCGGGTTCGGTCGCAAACACCAGCTCGCCCTGGCCAAACCCCTCAGCGTCGAATGAAAAGCTACATGCCTCGCGTTTCATCGCCCGGATCAGCCAACGGGAACTGACAAGCTGAATGGGATTTTGATTGCCGCTGGTCTCACCCGGCGGCTCTAAAGGACTTGAAGCACTGGGAGCACTGGTAGCAATAGGAGCACCCGAACCATCTGCAGCGTCCGCGGCAGCCAAAGACCGCAGTGCGTCCGGCGAACGCGCAAGTTTCAACGTCACCGTCGCCGACGCGACTGCACCGTCAAGGCTGACATACAGTGCGCCGTTGATATGCCGCGTCGAGCCGAGGACGCCCGTACTTTGCGCCAGATCGACAACCACGCCCTGCGCCGCATCAAACCGAACCGTCTGAACCTCACCACGGCCCGCAACCGTCCAGCTGCGCGGGCCAACTTGGGTCATCTGTACGGCACAAAAGTCATCCGCCAT
>JBBQNE010000155.1:0-7068 GCA_038329675.1 Hyphomicrobiales bacterium
AATCGGGCACGGCCGTAGAGCCGCGGAATGGCAGCGCCTTCAGTCGAGGCGACGACCTGGAGGTCTGAGATACGCGGGCCGGAGACGCTTCGCGTGCGCCCCGACGAACCAAACAGCGCTTGGTCGATGTATGACCCAGCTAATGATCCAACCTGGCTACCGAGGGCCGCGCCTGACAGCGTGACGCCTAGGACGCCGATACTCGATGGGAGGAGCGCGCCGCCAATAGCCGAGCCGACGGCTGCGAGTGCAAGAGTTGCCATTGTCGAATGCCAAGATGGAGGGAGACGCGGTCTGGGAAGCGCGCAATTGAATTTGCTTTGAAGATCAGCGAGCGGGAGGCACGAGCGCGATGGGAGCGGGAAACGCGAACACGGCGGCAATGCGCCGTCGCCACCACGAGCTGAGCGCGACCTCGGCGACGGGGGCACCTTCGATCGCGTGGATCATGGTTGTGGACGAGGTCAGGATTGCTGCGTGTTTGGCAACGAAGCCATTGCGCACGCGGAAGATGACGACACGGCCAGCCGTCAGATCGTCGGGTGGGCAGACAAAGAGATGGCGCGCGGCCGCCTCAAGCATCGTTTCACGGCCGTCGCTCTCTGCCCAATCGGGGGCATAGGGCGGGGGAGCTTCCGGCGCCTCGCCCGTGTAGTCGGCATAGACGCCGCGAACGAGGCCAAGGCAGTCACAGCCAGCACCGCGAAGGCTCGCTTGATGGTGGTAGGGTGTGCCAAGCCAGCGGCGGGAGATGGCGACGACGGCAGCGTTGGGTGGCTGGGCCGTGGTCGGATGGCTGGAACCAAGTTGGTCGGAGCTGGCGTGTTTGGTTGAGCCAGAGTTGTGGTTGCCGGTTGTGGTCACGTTGGACCCCGCACAATGAAATCATTGCCGGGCATTTGCGGAAAGCCGCGAAAGTTGACGATGTTTGAAAACTTGGTAGCGCATGTCCCAGCGAACTTGTCGCACCCCGCTGTGATGCGAAACGTCTGGCCAGCCGCCATCGGCAAACGGGCCGGCGCCCACAATTCAATTGTGGCAATGCCGTTGGTGGCAGCGTGATCCTTGACCTCGATCGATTGTCCCGAAGCTGTGCCCGAGGTGAACGTGACGAGCCCACGCGTAAACCAGGCGGGTGCGAAGCCTGACAGGCCCGATGCTGTAAAGCGACGCGCACTTGCGATGTCAGCAACGGTGCCAAAGCCACGATAAACCGACGAGGTGAGGTTCACGCCGCAACGGGGATCGCCGAGGTCGGCATCGCAGGTATATTGAAAGAGGCGACCCTTGGGTTGGTTGAGGTAATGCGAGAGGCCGCGTACTTCGGCGGCAAAGGCCGTTCCAGCGCGCCGAACCTCGCCAACGGTGCCAGATTTCACCAGCGCACGTTGAGACGGGTCGGCCCAGTTGACGCGCGAGATTTCAACTTCGGCGTTGTCATAAATGCCAGCGGCGAGATCGGCTTCCGTTAAGGCATCAGACGAAATTGCGCTTTGAACCTCGAGGTTATCGACGGAGAGGCCGAGGCTTTCAGTGATTTCGCTGGCAGAGAAGCCGCTGGCCGCTTCAAACGTCGTACCATCAAAAATAAGTCGACGATCGTGGTCGGTAAAGCCAAGGCGGCTGCCATCTGCGCGGGTAATGCGCCAGCACCAGCATAGCGTCGTAGCGCCCGATTGGAGGTGGGCGGTAAACGCGGGATCAAACGATCTCAAAGGCGGATCTCCACGATTGGAATATTGGGGATGGCGCCGTGGTTAAAGCCACGCACCGAGACATCGAGACGATCGGTGTCAAAGCGAACTGGAACGTCGAATTCGAAGCCAGCCGTGACGGCAGCGCCAGCGGGCGGAATGTGGCCGGGCAGAAACACGACGTTGCCAGTTGTGATATCGACCGTGACCTGCGTGACGAGCGCCTTGATCGTGCCAGCGATCGCAATCTTGATCGTTCCAGCGACAGGTTTGGCAATCCGGCGCGAATACGGCGCGAAGGTCGAGCCATAGGCCTTGGTGAGTTGGAACGTGGTGTTAGTCCCGTCGCCGGTGCCGATCCGCTGATCGGTGGCGGCGGGCATAGCCGATGGTAGGCACGACTTGTTGTCGCTCGGATCGCGCCAACGGAACCCGGTAAGGCGGCCGCGACGTTCTTCAAAAAAGGCAACGACGGTGTGGAGGTCGTCGAGGGTACGAACGCCATAGCCAGCATTGTATGAGCGGCGGCTGTCGGCCCAACGGGCGTTGCGTTCCTCAAAGCCCGAGCCCAGCGTGACGACGTCAGTGCGACGCTCGGGGCCACCGTCTGAGCCAAGCGAGATGTTGGTTGGAAAGCGCACTTCATGGAATTGCATGGCGGGGCTCTATAGGCTGGACGGAGAAGGGGCGGTGGTTGGAAATTGTGACGGTCGTCAGAGGTCGTGCAGACGTTAAAGATTGCGCTGGCCCAGCGTCACAGCGCGCGACAGCATCGCGGCGATTTGGGTTTCGCTACGCAAGAAGCTTTGTGCGTCACCGGCATTCACGGTGAAGTTGACGGTGAGGCCGGTGCCGCCACCCCCACCCGAGACGGCGACGCCGAGGCGCCCGTCAGGACCGCGCGAGAGCGGCATGATCGCCTCAGCACCCCGTTCGCCAGCAATGCCGGTGCGGCCCCCGCCAAGAGGGAAGGCGATCGGGCTTTGGATGACCCCGCCGGCAGCGAACGGGACGGGCACGCCGCCAGGGAATGTGCCACCGTTGGCAAAGCCAAAGGCCCCGCCGCCACCAAGGCCGGAGAAGCCGCCCGAGAGGAGGTTGCCGAGACCCTGTTCAAGCGGCTTTAGCGCGGACTGAAGCGCGACCTTGGACAGCGACGTGGCAAGACCGGAGAGGACGTCGCTGAAGCTCTTGCCTTTGATGACAAGCCCTTCGAACGCGTTGACGAGGGCAGAGGAAAATTGCTTGCCAGAGCCCGTCGCGAGCTTGAGGCCATTTTCGAGGCCCGAGATATCGGCGTCGACGGCGACGGTCCAGGTGTCGATCGGCGCGCTGCTGCCAAATGATGAGTCGGAGGTCATGGGTTCAGTTCATGATGATGTTAGTCGGGAAAGCGGGTCATGAGGGTGGTGAGGTCAGCGCGAACAAGCGGGTCAGCGTGCGGCGGAGCGCCGGTGATGGCGCGTGCCGCAGCTGAAAACTCCGCGATCGTCATGGCCCAGAAGGCGCGTGGTTCGAGGCGGAGAAGGCCAAGCCCAAGCGTCATCACGTCGTCCCAGGGGAAGGGAGCGGGGACGGGTGCGGCGACCGGAGCCTCGATTGAGGCGCTCACTTGTCGGGCGGCTTCGGCTCTGGGGTTACGAAAGGGCCGGTGGGTGCGCCGCCTCGCGGTTCGGAGCTGGCGGCGCCAAACGTTGCACGCAGTAATGTGGCGACGATCGTCACGTATCCAGCCGCACCGCCATCGGTTTGGATCCGCGCCACCGCGTCGTCAGTGACGTCGGCTCCAGCGCCGCGTAATCCGGCGCCGATGATGCGAATACAATCGCGCGACGAAAGCGAGCCAGCTTCGAAACGGCGGGCGAGCGCGAGCATATCCTCATCGCCAAAAGCGGCTTCGAGTTCGGCGAGAGCGCCAAGCGTTAGGCAAAGGGCTTGGGCGCGGCCGTCAAGGACGGCCTCGATCTCACCGCGGCGAAGATTAGGCATAGGGGTGGTCCAGGGCGTAAAAGGAGGGCGAGGGACGGGGTACTGCAGCGTCAGATGACGGTGAAGGTCAGCTCGCCAGCAGATTCGAGCGCGATTTCAAACGTCACCTCGCCGTCGTGGCGACCAGAGATGTCGAACGCGAGGATTTGAAATGCACCAGCGACGATCCCAAAGCTTGGGATGACGATCTGCCAGGGACGGATCAGGCCGCCGACAACGTGCGTGCGGATCATGGCGTCAGAGGCCGTATCCTTAAAGATGCCAGAGCCAGCAACTTTCGCGGTGCGGATACCGCCACCGGCAAGCAGCTCGCGCCATTGGCCAGCTGATTCTGACGATGTAATGTCGACGCTGGTGGTATTAAATGACAGCGTGCGCGTGCGCAGGCCGCCAATGGTCGTGAAGGTACCGTTCGGCACGTCATCGACCTTGAGCAGGAGGTCACGGCCTTTTTGGGCAGGCATATCTGATGGCTTTCACAGTTGGAATTTAGAGGGGTTCGGTAACGGCGCGGAAGCGGACGAGGCCGCGGATGGTCTCGCCGTCGCCGTCGCGTCGGGTTTCGGTGAATTCGTGTCGAAGATTGACCAGGCGATGCCCGTTGAGCGTGAGGGCCGCGTCGTGAAGAGCATCGCGGATGGTGTTGGCGATGACGGCAGCCTCGCGGCGGCCATTCGCGCGCGACCAGATTTGCAGCGTCACGACGTGTTCACTGCCCGGCTCGGTGCCGGTCGCCCAATCGCGTTCAAGCGTTTGGCCGATCGTCACGTAAGGGTAAGGCGTGCGCGGCGGGACGAAGTCGAACACGCGATTGACCCCACCGGTAATCGCGAGAAGCGATGGGTCGGTGCCGAGCTTGGTGACAAGCGCAGCTTGGAGTGAAAGGGATGCATCGGGCAGTGGCATGGCTACCCCCCGCGCCGGATGATGACGGTGTTGCGGGCAAGGTCGTTGCCATCATCGGTCAGCTGATCGCCGGGTTCGCGCTCGGCTGTTGGGGCGGAACGCGACAGTGCTGTTGCAAGGTCCGATGCGGATAACGACGATGGCGGGGCGCCTACTGCGGTGCGTCGGGCAACAGCGGCTTCGAGAACACGCGCAATTCGCGCCGTTGGAACCGCGCCGCGGCCGAGCGTGAGGTTGGGCGTGACTTTCATGTCTCGACCTCCTCGCAGCGGCATTCGAGGTGGCGTTTGCGCCCATCGCGATCGAGGATGGCGCGGATAGCAAACGACCGGCCAGCAAAGCGGAACCGCATATCGGGGGTGAGCCCGTCCCGATGGCGAATGACAACGAGGTGGGTGGACTTGGCAGCTAACCGGTCGCCGTCGAGCTGTTCGTCACCAAACAGCGCGCGCAATTCACCCCAGATCTCAGCGACGAGCGACCAAGTCGTAATTTTGCCACCGAAGCCGTCGGGGGTTTCAGACGGCGCTTCGAGCATCAAACGGTGGATGAAGCGAGCGAAATGGATGTCGTGATAAAGTTGATTGCGGGTCATAGCCGCGGGCTCCGGTAGGGCAGGAGAAGATCGGAAATCGTGTGTGGGATCGCGGCCGTCGGACCGTGTTCAAGTGGGTCGCGGTGCTCGTACCAATGGGCGCAAAGCAACAGCAGTCCGTGGCGGATTGGGGCGGGCACAGACGCCGGTGTGGCGCCGTAACCGGCGGTGAAGTCGATTGCGATCCGCGTCGCGTCGGGCGACAACGTTGGCCATCCGGTTAATGGGGCGATGACGACGGGCGGCGGACCGGTATCGAGCCGGACGCCAGCCGTGGGGAGCGCGGTCGCCGTGCCAGCAGCATCAAGCGTGGCGAGGCCGTTAATCGCGGTGACCGGGCGGAGCGGCAGCGGCAGGACCCGGCCAGTCGGCCACGACGACAACGTCAACCGCCAGGACTGCGTGATCAGGCCGAGGCCGAGTGCGGCTTCAATCTGGAGGCGCGAGGTCAAGATAATGCCGCCGAGGTAGAGATCCTCGTCGGAGCTGTCGATGCGAAGGTGGGCCTTGACGTCGCCGAGAGACACGGGTTCGACGGCAGGACCGCTCGTTAGCACGAGCGCCATGGGAAACCTCTGAAGTTGTGGAAGCAGGGGCAAAGGCAATCGAATGCGGGGACGCTGGCGAGGTCAGCGCGAGCGCACCGCACGCGGGGCTAAATCGCGGGTGGATGCGATGTTAGGGAGACGGGCGGGGCCGCCGATGGGGCGTGGGAGGGACACGGGCAAAGGCGGCCCCGCAGACCCCGCAGGCTGGAGAAGTCCTGCGGGTGACGGGTATCAGGTCGCGATCATCAGACTGCGAACCTCAAGAATTTGATGGCGTCGAAATCAGCAACGCCGCCGCCAACGCGTTTGGTGGTGTAGAACAGCACATAGGGCTTGGCACTGTAGGGGTCGCGAAGAACGCGGATACCGACGCGATCGACGATCAAGTAGCCGCGCTGGAAATCGCCGAAGGCAATCGATAGCGAGTTGGCCGCAATGTCGGGCATATCTTCGCTTTCAGCGACGGGATAGCCAAGCAAGGTTGGCAGTTGAGCTGCCGTTGTCGCTGGTTGCCACAGGTACGTGCCGTCACCGTCCTTCATTTTGCGAACCACGCCTTGTGCGGCGCGGTTCATGACGAATGTGCTGTTGGCGCGGTAAGGCGCCTTCACGGCGTAGGCGAGGTCGATCAGTTTATCGCCCGGGCTCGTCGCGGCAAAACCGCCAGCGATACCAGTTGTGATGGTGCCGATGTTGCCCCATGTCCAGCTGGCGTTGGCGACCGTCGGGTAGGTCAGGAAACCTTTCGGCTTGTTGACGCCATCGCCGGTGACGAACGCTGCACCCTCTTGTTCGGCAAACGCGATACGGACTTCTTCGGCGAGCCAGGCATCGATATCGATGACGCCGTCATCGAGGATGGCGGTCGTTGCGGCTGGCATTGCGTAGAGCTCCATCGTTGGGAACGACAGGCTGGCGAGCGCGGGTGTATTGGTTTGCGGACGGGCTGCCGCTTCAGCAGCCCACCCGGTTTGGACGCCAGTTGTTACGTAGGGGCGCTTGTAGACCATGCCGGAAACCTGGCGAACTCCAGCGATCGAGCGGATTGGCGAGATGGCGCGAAGTGCGCGATTGATCTCGGCTTCCGTTTCAGCTGGCACAAGAAAACCGCCATCGGGGTCGGACGCGACCGAGAGCGCCTTTTGCTCCATCGCGCGAAGTGCGGTGTCGTTACCCTTGCGGACGTAGCCGTGGAAAGCGCTTTTGTGGGCGAGCGCGGCCTGATTGGTGGGAGCCGTGCCACCGATGGCCGGGCGAGCGGCCTTGATCGAAAGATCATCGAGAGCGCGTTCGATGCGAGCGAGCTTATCGGTGGTGATGACGTCAGAACTTAGCT
>JBBQNE010000156.1:0-6765 GCA_038329675.1 Hyphomicrobiales bacterium
AATAACCGGAGCGGCTAAGACGGCATCGTCAACAACGCGAGCGCGACGACCAACAGGTGCAGCGTCTCCGAACGGTCCTGCGTCCATGTCTACGCTTGCCAGCAACTGCGCCATAACGCTCAAACTCCAACACCGACGTGGCGACGACCGGGCGATAACATCGCCCTAACAAACCTCTAACGGTCGTGCCGCGTTGCGACAACGGCTCACCGCGTCCGTTCACGCCCTGTTGAGCACCACGCCCGAAATGCGGTCCCGCGCCACGTCCATGTGTTGGGCGAGCGACGACAGCGCGCGCACGTCGGTGGTGCCAGCCCGGGCGACGAGAATGACCTCGTTGCAAACCGGCAGCACGATGTGGGCCGACGCATCTTCAAGCCCGGGCCCGGCATCGATAATGACGAGGTCGTAATCGGCCGACAGCGCCTCGAGGCCGCGCATCAAACGCGCCCGTTGGTTGGCAGCAAGCGTCCGCAAATCCGCCGCAGCGATCGGCAAGACGTCGAGACCGCTGCGGCGATCATGGGAAATGATCGACGCCAGATCGTCCGCGCGATCGAGCGCAACGACGCGGTCTGACGGGATCGGGCAATCGAGCGCGTTGGTCAGCCCAGGGTCGGCCGAACTCGCATCGACGAGCAGTACGCGGTCGCCGAGCGCGGCGGCCGCATAAGCAATCGCAAAGGCCGTCGTCGTCGTTCCCGCATCAAAGCTCGTCCCAGTAAACAGAACCGTGTGGGGCGGCTGCGAGAGACTGCGGCGGCGAACACGATTGAGCACGATAACGATCGCCCGGCGGAAATCCTGGCCAGCTTCGCCAGCTTCTCCACTGGCTGCAAGCGCGATCCCAGCTAACGGCGAGCGTTCGACAAGCGAAGGCGCGGGCTCGCTCAACCGCCCGCCAATCAGCCGACGCCGACGCGGCGGTCGGAACGCGCCAGCCCCGACCATTGGCAGGGCGGCAAGCGTTGCCAAGCCCGTAATCGCGGATGCTGCCGCTGGCGTTCGCACGCGCCGGTCAAACATGTCGCCAAGCAACGCCCGCGTGATACCGGCCGCGAGCCCGCCGATCAGCCCAAGCGCAAGCACGAGCGCTGGAATTGGTTTCGTTGGCCGCGACGGGATCGACGGCGGCGAGATCACGCGGGCGTCGGGCGTCGAGATTTTCTGCTGTTCTTCGGTTTCTTTTGACCGGGCAAGAAACACGCGCAGAAGTTCCCGGCTCGCGTTCAATTCCCCTTCAAGTTCGCGCTGGCGGATTTGAGCGGTATTGTTGCGCCCAACCTCGGACTTCGTTCGCTCCAGAGCCTTCGTCAGCTCCCTTTCGCGCGCATCGGCGACCGCCAGCTCAGATTTTGCCGTCAGCGCAAGACGCCGGAGCTCAGCGTTGATTTGCGACCGAATTTCCGTCACCTGCGAGCGGATGTCGAGCACCACCGGATGGCGCGGCAGCAACTGCGCCGATAGCGCCGCCTCGCGCCGTGACACCTGCGCAAGCTGCTCTCGAAGCCGCTGAACGAGGCTCGTTTTAGCCGGATCGGTGATCGTATCGAAGTTGCCGCTGCGCGAGGCCAACGTCACCTCATCAGCGCGCGCCCTAGCTTCGGAGGCCTGCGAACGGGCGGAGATCAATTCGGTGTTCAGCCGCGTCAGCTGCTGTTCGCCGACGGTCCCACCCTCTGACGTTAAAATACTGTTTTGCTTGCGAAATTCGTCAATTTTGGTCTCGGCAGCACGAACCTGCTGGCGCAATTCGCCAAGGCGGCCCTCGATCAAATCGTTGGCGCGCTTGGCATCATCGGACTTCGCCGTCGTCTGGTCAGAAATATAGGCGCCGGCCACCGCACTGGCGAGTTCGGCTGCTCGAACTGGTTCAGACGAGGCCGCATCGATCTCAACGACATAGGTCTTCTGTGCTCGCCGGACTGTCACGATATCGGCCAGCGTTGCGATGGCTTGCGTGCGCGCGTCGGGGCGCCGGTTGGGAATGCCCAAGGCTGTCCGCATCTTGGCGCCAAGGCCCTGACCGGACGAAACGAAATCGGGATCGCTCGTCAGTTTGAGTTTATCGACCACGCGGCCGAGCACGGCATCCGACCTGATGATCGCGACTTGGCTTTCCAGCAGCCCGAGGTCTGGTCCACCGCCAGCCTGCGGCAGTTCATCGTTGACGACTTTTTTAGAGCGCGGATCAATCAAAAGCGTCGTGCTGGCCGTGAACGTCGGCGGCACCAGCGCCAAGTAGGCAATACCAGCGCACAGACCAAGCAACGTCAGCAGCACGATGCTGAGCCAATGCCGAGCGAGGATCGAAAAAAAACCGGCAAGGTCGGTCACAGTCGACGGCAGCGGCGGGCCACCCATGCGCGACCTTGCCCGCAGGGTATCGTCGTTATCGAGTGGTAACTGACGCAACATGTCACTCCGCGTCCGGCCAGCAACACCGAGCGATCCCGCTACCGACGTTGGATGTTCCAGCGGCGCGACCGTCTCGTCAAAAACGCGGCGATGGATCGTCGGCTTGGCAGCCGATTGACCCGCCTTAGCCTCTGGCTTGCCTGATCGGACCCGGTGCCGATGCTGATCAATCAACTGCTGGTCAACCCAGCTCTGATCGCCCCGGCTCTGATCGCCCCGGCTTTGATCGCTTCGGGTCTGGTCAACCCAGTTCCGGTCAACCCGGTTCTGGTCGAGGTTGGCAGTTCCAGATCGCAGCGTCCCGTTCCGGGGCGATCGGCGTAGTGCCGACTGTCTCATCTTGGTTCGCTCCTTAATACCGTAATCGAAGGAGCCTGTTTCGCCAAGTCGCAGACGGCGTTCGTTAAAATGTCGCCGTTCCGTTGCCGTGCCATTCGTGGCAGGTCCCGACGAGCGTATTGGTTTTGCTGGCGCAATGCGGTCATGCGGCTTGAAGCTGCAAGGCGTATGCCGGTTAATTCCGTGGCGCGATTTCGCGCAGGTTTGGTTCGATCCGCCCTCGACGGGGACTGCGTCGGGCGTTAACAGAATAAAGCTGGCACGCGATCTGAAGAGCATACGTTTAGTTATTGGAAAGTTTACACGTTCCACCGCCCGGATCGCTCAGTTGGTTCAATAATTTGGCGGGTTTGTTGGCCAGTTTCGTTGCAATGAGGGGCAAGTGGTACCGTGAGTAATCGCGTCGACGGCAGGTCTCAGACAGTGTCTGCCGAAGAGGGCCGGGAAAGATCCTGGAGTATTGGCCGGGACTGGCTTTCAGCCGCCCTCGTTGCCGCCGAAGCGGCGCTGATCGTCTCCGTCGCTGTCGTCACCGGCGTTGCCTACCACGCGGCCGCGTACGGCGAAGCTGGCGACATCGCAAACTACGTGACGGTCGGCTCACTCCTGGCATTGATGTATTTGTTGCCGTTGCTGTCCAGCGGTGAACTTCGCGCGCAAGCGTTCTTAGAAGGCAAGCGCTCCCACGGTCGAATTTTTATCGTTTGGAACATCGCGTTTTTGTGTCTAGCCTTCGTTGGTCTCATGACGAAAACCACCGGTATTTTCTCACGCGCTTGGCTCGTCGTGTTCTACGCAACGGGCCTGCTGTCGCTCATGGCGCTCGAAAGCGGCATTACCCGCGCATTGGCCGCCGCTTCGCTCAACGGACGAATTGCGCTGCGGCGTTTGATGGTGATCGGCACCGCAGCCGACATCGCCCGTGCCCGCGATGCAATGGACCCCTCACGGGCTGGCGTTCGGATCGTCGCAACGGCGGTGTTGGCCGACGCGTATGACACCGCGCAGTCGACCCGAGATCGGCGCAATCAACTGCAGGCAGCAGCCGACAGCGCACGCTGCCTCCACATCGACGATGTCATGATCATCAGCGATGGGACGCGCGATGGCGTCGTTAGCGACGTGCTCGCCCTGTTCGGTAAGCTGCCAATGACCGTCCATCTCGGCGTCTCGGATCTGTTGAGCCGCGTATCGGATGCGCGCATCACATCGTTTGGCGGAACGCGCGCGTTGTCGCTCACCTCCCCGCCGCTATCGCAAGCACAAGCAGCACTCAAACGGGCGTTCGACGTCGCGACTTCGGCCGCAGCGCTCGCGCTGTTGTCGCCATTGTTCCTGGTTATCGCGATCATGATCGCGCGGGAGGGCAATGGCCCAGTATTTTTCCGCCAACGCCGCCGCGGCTATAATCTCGAAGAGTTTCGCATCTGGAAATTTCGAACCATGACGAGCCTCGATGATGGCGACAGCGTCCAGCAGGCCAGCCGCGGTGACCATCGCATAACCGGCATCGGCGCGGTTCTGCGTCGCTACAATCTCGACGAGTTACCGCAGTTGATCAATGTGCTGACCGGCGAGATGTCGCTCGTCGGGCCTCGCCCCCATGCCGTTGCCCATGATCGGTTTTTCGAAGCCCGCATCGACCAATATCAGCGGCGTTTGAACGTCAAGCCGGGGATCACGGGCTGGGCCCAGGTCAACGGCCATCGCGGGCCGACCGATACCGATGGGGCAATGCAAGCCCGCGTTGAGCACGATCTCTACTATATCGACAACTGGTCGATCTGGTTCGACGTCTACATCTTGATCGCAACCGTGCTCGCCCGCAAAGCGTTCCGCAACGCGTTTTGATGGGGCAAACGTAGTTGACCCGAATCCGCGACGTCGCGCATCTTGTCGACGATGAGGCGCGAAATTTGCGTTGGAAACGTGCCTTGGTTACGCTTCGTTAGCCTTTCGCCATTAACCAAGTGGTGACCTGCCATCGGAGTATCTGTCATGCGTCACAGCACCACCTTCGCCCTCATCGCGGGGCTGATCTCGGCCCTATTTGCCGCCGCCGCACCAGCCGCCGCCACCGACTTCCAACGCGCCGACGTACCCCACGGTTGGGCCCACGAGCGCCTCGTCCGTCACTGGGTCTACTATCCGCGCTACCAGCACGTGTATTACTCAAACTCGGCAACTGACCCATACGCCTACAAGCCGGAAGCGCGCGGCTATTATCCCTACTACAACTCGGGCTACTGGAAGGCACGTCGTCACGTCGCCAAGAACCGCGCGAACTTCAAGCACCCCGTTTACTACAAAGCGTGGGGCGCCAACCGGAAGCACTACACGCACAATAAGTGGCACAGCCAGCACCACGGCCGCCACGAGCACGGCCACTGGTAATTTCGTTCCTGAAATCGGTGACGTGACGTTTCTTCAAATAGCCATGCTTTAAAACAGCCAAGTTTTCGAACAGCCAAGCGTGGTTTGTCGTGTTCAGGCCGCATTCATTAGGTTTGTGCGATGAAACACTGGGACACGAAACTCAAGTGGGGCCGCGATGAGCTTATCCTGGACGCGGCACGCAGAGATTACGGCTCTACCGAATATCTGAACGATTAGACATTGCGTAGCTGGAGACACGATCACCATGATGAAGACCCTCACGACCATGACGCTGGCCGCGGCGACCTTCTTCGGCGCAACCATGGCCACGACCAACGTCGCCGAAGCCGGCCGCGGCCGTAACGTCGGTGTTGGCATTGCCGCTGGCATCATCGGCCTCGGTATTCTCGGCGCCTATGCCAATGCTCGCGACCGCGACCGTGGCTATCACCGCAGCGGTGGTTGCTACCCAGGTCCGGAGCGTTGCTACTGGAAGGACCGTCACTGCTTTGAAAACCGCTACGGCGACGAGGTTTGCCGCGGCGGGCGGTACACCTGTCAGCGGCCGACGATCTGCGATTGATCCGTTCGCCGCCTAGTGTAACTTATCGACGGGCGTTGCAGGCAGCTGCAGCGCCCGTTTTATTATTGTTCATCAACGGGTTAGACATGTCGCGCCCTAGCTCTTCCGGCGCCGCATTGCAGACAGATGGAGCGCGATCGCGGCAGCATTCGAGACGTTGAGGCTGTCAAGCGAACCGCCAGTCGCAATTTTTACGACGGCGTCGGCGGCTTCCTTCGTCGACTGGCGCAAGCCGCGCCCCTCAGCGCCCAGGACGATCGCTATCCCAGCGTCGAACGGCTCATCTTCGAGCAATCCAGTACCATCGTTATCAAGTGCCACGATCCGCAGGCCCGCTTCGCGTAATTCAGCCAGCGCGCGCGCAAGGTTCTGCACAAGCGCAATCTCAACGAGTTCCAGCGCGCCCGATGCGGCCTTCGCCAACGTTCCATTCAGCGGGGGACTATGCCGACGCGTCATGACGATGCCAGCCGCGCCAAATACCGCCGCCGACCGCATCACGGCCCCAGCGTTGTGCGGGTCAGTGACCTGATCGAGAACGATCAGCGGCTTGCGTTGAGCCAGTGCAGCTGCCGCCAAATCGGCAAGCTCGGGCTCCGGTAACAGGTCGGCCTCGATCATCACCCCCTGATGGACGGTATCGGAGCCGAGCAGTTTATCGAGATCACGCGGCGTCGTTGGCTCAACGGTCAGCCCGCGCGCGGTGATCGCGGCCTCAAGCTTGCGCGCGGCATTGTCCGTTGCGAGGATCCGCGTGATAGGTCGCGCAGCGTTTGATAACGCAGCTTCGACGGCGTGGAGACCATACAACCGGATAATGCCGTCGTTGAGATCAAGCGAGGCGGTGCGATGGGGCCGCGGCCGAAACCCGCCAGCCTTTCCCCCCCAACTCCGCTTCCCGCCTGAAAATCCGCCGGGCGCACCTCGGGACCGGTCCTGCCGCCAACGGCCTGGCCCGTCACTGCCACTGCGCGGCTCACTGTCCGCCCCGCGCCGGTCACCTTGGCTAACACCACCGCGCTCGCCCGTGGCATCGCGTCGGTCGTGCC
>JBBQNE010000157.1:0-6764 GCA_038329675.1 Hyphomicrobiales bacterium
TCAAAGCCAATAAAACGACGCTGGCCGCAAACAATCGACCGGCCATCCGGGCGGGTCGGGACACTGCAGGTCGCTGACAACGCATCAATCAATCTCCAAGACGATCAAGAAGCCGTGACCTGTTTGGTGCGTACTGTCGTCTGAGCTGAACATGGCGCGAGCGCGGCATGGGCACGCTGTGATGTGACAATCGAAGACCGGCAAAGCCGTTCTCCGCTTCAAGGTATCGCCCGCCGCGACTGACCAAAACCACGATTTCTTGTGACACGATTAAGATGCTTGCATTGGTCAGCCGATGCGAGACAAACCGAACCCATGACAGACAAAACCGTCGCTGAATTCGCCGCGCTAATGACTGCCCACAATGCAGACCGTGAGCTTGAGCGCTTACGGCTCAAGTACGTTGCCATGGCCAAAAGCCCGTTTGTTTTTCTGCGTGGTACCAGCCGTCTCTTCTATGAGCGTGTCGGGCACCTTGGCGTTGGACCGACGAGTGGCCCGCGCGCGTGGCAGTGCGGCGACCTTCACCTCGAAAATTTCGGGACGTATGTCACGGGCAACGGACTTGCTGGAAATAGCCAATCTGACGCTGGACAGGCCGGGGATCGCGTCGGCGTTGTAACCCGCGCCGACCAAGGTGGCGGCGGCCCACATCGTCATTCAGGTCCGGGCCGGATCGTATTCGACGTCAATGATTTTGACGAAGCCGTCTTGGCGCCATTCAGCCTCGACATCCTTCGTTTGGCAACGAGTGTGCTGGTGGCGGCTGAGACGAACGGGCAGTCTGACAAAGCCGCAGGCGAGGCCGTCCGCCGGGTTGTCATGACGTATTTGGTTGAACTGTCGTCGGCGCAACCGCGCACGCTTGATGTCGGTGCGGCCCGAGGTGCGATTAAGGATATGATGGGCGAATTGCGCCAACGCGACACCCGGCGGTTTCTTGCAAAACGTATTGTCGATAACGATGGCCAACTCAGCCTCAACATCGATGGACAAAAGGCACTACCGCTTGATATCGCCGCTAAGCGCGCCATCGCTACAATGCTTGCCGGGCTCGAGCCGCCGCCGGACTATCCAAGAGCGTTCGCGTTTGTCGATGCGGCCCGGCGGATTGCTGGAACCGGCAGCCTCGGTATTGCGCGCAATGTGGTCTTGACCGAAGGACAAGGCTTGCCCGAAACGCCGTGGCTGCTCGACATCAAGGCGGCGCGCCCGAGTGCAGCGCTCACGGTGGCTGGACCCCAGCCCTCGTATGCAAACGAGGCGGAGCGAGTCGTCTGTGTGCAAACCCGATTTCAGGCTGAGCCGCCCGCGCTCTTGCAAGCCGTGTGGGTTGGCAGCGAGGCCCATATTTATAAACAACTCCAGCCATCAGCCGATAAACTCGACATCGAGGCTGTGGTTAGGGATGCGGGTGTCTTCACCGAAACGATAGATGCGATGGCGCGGCTTGCAGCGTGGGGGCATCTGAGAGCGGCGGGAGTGGACGGGGCAGCGTCTGCGAGGGAGCTCGCGGCCGCGGCCAACGCCAACGGGATTTGCACCGACATTGTGCGCCTCGCGACAGAACTTGCGGCGATGACAGTGTCTGATTTCAAACTCTACCGTCGCGTTCTTGAAGCCGACCTGCTGCCGTTGGCATAGATCGCGTCAGTTCGATCGGTCGATGCAGAAATCGATCACGTCGGTGAGTGCCGTTTTATGTGGGCTGTCGCGGAAAATACCCATCGCATCACGCGCGATTGATCCATACGAACGTGCTCGCTCCAGCGTTGCTTCGATCGCTTTATGCTTACGCATCAGGCCAATTGCTTGCTCAAGGTCGCCCTCGCGCACCTCGCCATCTGAGATCGTCCGCAGCCAAAACGCGCGCTCATCCTCCGACCCGCGGCGGTAGGATAAGATGACGGGAAGCGTGATCTTACCCTCGCGAAAATCATCGCCGGTCGATTTGCCTAAGCGTGAGCTATCGCCGCCATAATCGAGCGCATCGTCGACGAGTTGGAAGGCAATGCCGAGGTTTTTGCCATAGCTTCGCAGGGCGTTCACTTCTTCGGCCGGCCGTTCAGCGATTGCGCCGCCCGCTTCAGCTGCAGCGGCAAATAGCGCCGCCGTCTTCGCGTTGATGATGGCGAGGTATTCATCCTCGGTCGTGCTGGTTTTTTTCGCCGCCGCCAATTGCATCACTTCGCCTTCCGCGATGATGGCCGAGGCGTTCGACAAGATGCGCAGTACTTGCATGTTGCCGACGTCGACCAGCATCCTGAACGCGTGGCCGAGCAGGAAATCACCAACAAGGACGCTGGCTTGGTTGCCCCAAATCAGCCGCGCCGTCTTTTTGCCGCGCCGCGTGTCGCTATCGTCGACAACGTCGTCATGCAGCAATGTTGCGGTATGCATAAATTCGACGGCGGACGCGACGCGGATGTGTCCGGTGCCGCGATATCCTGCCATCCGCGCCGTTGCGAGCGTCAGCATTGGCCGCAGCCGTTTGCCGCCGCTGTCGATGAGATGGTGGGCCAACTCAGGGATCATCTCAACGTCGGATACGGCTTTGTCGAGGATGATCCGGTTGATCCCCTGCATATCCTCAGCAACGAGATCGAGCAGCGGCCGCAACCGGTCTGCTGGATCGCGGGCGCCTTCCAATGGTATAACGAGACCCAAAATGAAGCCC
The DNA here is from genome assembly GCA_038329675.1 of Hyphomicrobiales bacterium. Taxonomy (GTDB): domain Bacteria; phylum Pseudomonadota; class Alphaproteobacteria; order Rhizobiales; family Hyphomicrobiaceae; genus JANXVY01. The sequence continues at coordinate 2,678 of JBBQNE010000157.1, forward strand.
TGGCGGTTCGAGTAAAGGAGCGCGGCGGGGGCCGGTCTGACCGGTCCAAGCGCGGTTGCACGTGGTTGACATCACTTATACGGGTTGGCCCGGAACCGCTTTCAAGGCACTTTGCCGCATACGTATCTCGCAGGCGTTCTCAGTTTGGCGCACACCCTTACGTGTTTAGGACGATCGGGCGATGACACTTCTTATTAGAACGAATGACCTCGTGCTGCTGAGCTACGTTGGCAGCCTGTTGGAGGACGCCGGTATCGAGGCAATTATCCTGGACCAAAACATAAGCGCCGTCGAAGGGTCGATTGGCATTTTCCCGCGCCGCGTGATGGTTGCGGACGAGGCGGCAGATCGCGCACGCTACGTGTTGCGCGAAGCTGGGCTCGGTTCGGAACTCGCAACCATCGACGGGGCTCCATGACGGCGATTTCAACGGGTGTGACGTTTGATGCCTTTTTGGGTGACGGTTTAACGATCTGCCAACCAGAGACAGGGTACCGGGCAGGAATCGATGCGGTGTTGCTGGCCGCCTGTATTCCAGCAATGGCTGGCGCCGCGCCGTGCCGGGTGCTCGACGTTGGGGCAGGCGTCGGCACGGTCGGGCTTGCGGTCGCCTCGCGGATCGCATCAGCGACGGTCGTGTTGTTTGAGCGCGAGAGCGAACTGACGACCTTGGCGCGGATCAATGTCGGTCGGAACGGGCTCGCTGACCGGGTTCGTGTGTTTGAGGCCGAAGTCGGCGCGTCAGCCGAGGTGCTGTCGGCGGCTGGCCTATGGCCGGACAGCTTTGACCGCGTTGTGGCAAACCCGCCCTATTTTGCGCATGGCCGGGGAACGTCGGCGGCTGATCCATTGAAGGCTGCCAGCAACGCGATGCCAGATGGCGCGCTTGATGATTGGCTGCGGTTCATGGCGCGCATGGCAAAGCCTGGCGGGGAGGCGACGGTGATCCACACGGCGACGGCTCTGGGTGATGCGCTAGCGGCGTTTGAAGATCGTTTCGGCGGCCTGCGCATTCTTCCCATCCACCCGTTCGCCGACCAACCGGCTAACCGCATTATCATTCGCGGCGTGAAAGGAAGCCGTGCGCCGATGTCGTTGCTGCCACCGCTCGTGCTGCACGATCGTTCAGGTGGCTATTGCGCGCCGATCGCGGCGATATTGCGCGACGGGGCGGGGCTATCGCTCGATCAAACGCAGGCCGTTTGATCGTTGTAGACAAGCGCGGGCGGCGCTACGGCATTGGGCCGACATTTCTGTGCGGAGTAAATCAATGCATGAGCTCATTTTCTACACACATCCAATGTCGCGTGGGCGCGTCGCGCGCTGGATGTTGGAAGAAGTCGGGCAACCCTACAAGACCGAGATCATCGATTTTGGGCCAGCGATGAAGAGTGCCGGTTACCTCGCCGTCAACCCGATGGGCAAAGTCCCAGCGATACGGCACGGCGAGCTGATCGTGACCGAAACAGCCGCGATCTGTGCATACTTGGCCGACGTGTTCCCTGAAGCGGGATTGGCGCCCGATCCTGGTGCACCAGCACGTGCCGACTACTATCGTTGGATGTTTTATGCAGCAGGCCCAATCGAGGCCGTGGCCGTCAACACCGCGATGGGATTTGAGCTTCCGAAAGAACGGGCAGGCATGGCTGGATATGGCAGCCGCGATCTCGTGATCGCGACTTTGAAGACACTACTATCGGGCCGACAATACATTGCCGGAGATCGGTTTTCTGCCGCCGATGTCTACGTGGCAGCCGTAATCGGATGGATGATGGAGTTCGGCATTTTTCCCAAGGAACCCGAATTTATGGCCTATCTAGAACCGTTGCAGGCCCGACCTGCGGCGGTCCGGGCAAGAGCGATCGATGATGGTTTGCTAGAACGGCACCCGCATCCGTTGGCCAAGTCCTGATACAACTTTCAACTAACCGCTTAGGAAGCCCACCATGTGGCCGTTTAGCCGCCCTGCCGTTGTTCCCGTCCTCCGGCTAACGGGGACGATCATGTCATCGGGTAGCCCGCTTGGCGGCCAGTCGCTGTCGCTCGCCGGATTGGCTGGGCCGATCGAACGGGCGTTTACGATGTCGAAGCTGCCGTCGGTCGCGATTATCATCAACTCGCCGGGCGGGTCGGCGACGCAATCGCATTTGATTTTTCAGCGCATCCGGCAACTTGCCGCCGAGAACAAAAAACGCGTTTACGTGTTCTGCGAGGACTTAGCCGCGTCCGGGGGCTACTTCATCGCCGTCGCGGGTGATGAAATATATGCTGATCCCGCTTCCATCGTCGGCTCGATCGGGGTGATTTCATCGGGGTTTGGCTTCGAGCGCGCGATCGAAAAGCTTGGCATTACACGGCGCGTTTATACGGCTGGGCATTCAAAAAATGCACTGGACCCGTTTTTGCCGGAAAATACAGCCGACATCGAACGGTTGAAGACGTTGCAGCAGGATGTCCACGACGTGTTCATCGGCGTCGTGAAAGAGCGCCGCGGTGCGTTGCTCAAGGGCATGGATGCGGATTTGTTTTCGGGTGCGTTCTGGTCGGGACCAAAAGCGCTTGAACTTGGCCTTGTCGATGGGATCGGCGATGTTCGCTCCAAGATGCGCTCGTTGCACGGGCCCAAGGTCAAGTTAAAACTCGTGCCGCTGGCCGCTGGCGGATTGCTTTCACGTTTGCGTCGATTATCGGCCTCGGGACAGGGGGCATCCCTCGATGGTTACGGCGGCCATGGGCATAACGGCCTCATCGATCCATCCGCAGTCCTTGCAGCAATCGAAGCCCGTTTGATCTGGTCGCGCTACGGGCTGTGAACTGATATTAGCGGTTCATGCGATTGCAAATTCTGAAAAGCATTCATTTTCCGAGCTGATTTCCATGTGATGTCAACTTCGTTCCTGGCCACTGCAGCCTTGCGGTCGCCTATGGTTGACGTTTTTGGCTGACTGGAGGAGCGCTTATGCGACCGAGCAAACGGATGACGATCGTGTGGGCCGTCGCCGCATGGGCAATTGCGCTGCAGCCCGCCGCCGTCCTCGCCAATAGCGTTACACTGACTAACGTCTCCTACGACCCGACGCGCGAACTCTACGTCGAGTTCAACGCGGCGTTCGCCAAGCACTGGAAAGCGCAAACCGGCCAGTCCGTAACGGTCCGTCAATCGCACGGCGGTTCAGGTAAGCAGGCCCGCAGCGTAATTGACGGTCTGGAAGCAGATGTGGTCACGCTGGCACTGGCGTATGACGTCGACCAGATACGCCAGAAGCGTCAGCTGATCGCAGACGGCTGGCAGTCCCGATTGCCGGGCAACGCGGCACCCTATACGTCGACGATCGTGTTCCTGGTCCGCCAGGGTAACCCGAAGAACATCAAGGATTGGGACGACCTTGGCCGGCCGGGCGTGGAGGTCGTGACGCCGAACCCGAAAACCTCGGGCGGCGCGCGCTGGAATTATCTTGCTGCGTGGGGCTCCGTCACCGCCCGCGGCGGCGACGAGGTCAAGGCGCGCGATCTCGTGAGCCGGATTTTCAAAAATACAAAGGTTCTTGATGCCGGCGCACGCGGGGCGCTGACGACGTTTGGCCAGCGCGACATCGGCGATGTTCTCATCAGTTGGGAAAACGAAGCGATCTTGGCTAAGGAGGAACTCGGCCCTGGTCAGTTCGAGATCGTGGTGCCGCCAATCTCGATCCTGGCAGAGCCGCCAGTCGCTGTCGTTGATGCCGTCGTCGACAGGCGGGGCACACGGCGGGTGGCGGAAGCTTATGTTCGTTATCTATTCTCCAAGGACGGCCAGCGGATCGCCGCAAAGCATTATTTTCGCCCGTATGACGCTGAGGCTTTTGGCGCGGCGCCAAAACCGTTCCCAAAGATTGTGCTGTTCACGATCGATGACGCGTTTGGCGGCTGGGATAGGGCGCAGGCCGTACACTTCAACGACGGTGGTGAATTCGACCGGATTTACCAGCGCTCTTGATGACCTGCCGTGATCGGTTTTGCGTGGGCGGTTTGAATGGCCGTCTCGTAGACTGCACCACACATTGCGGCTGGCTCTATACTGCCGAAACCGCTAAGATATCGTGGTCGG
>JBBQNE010000158.1:0-6742 GCA_038329675.1 Hyphomicrobiales bacterium
GCTGTGTTCCGCGGCCCGTATCTTGGCACGGGGTTGGACGGGATACGGGCGGCACTTGAGGCTGCCGAACGCGATACCGCGCTTGGCCCCGAGCAGCGCGCCAATCGACGGACGCGAGCTGCCGGTCGGTTGTTTCCCGACGACTGGAATGCAGCGCGTGAGCTGATTGCGAAACTTGAGGTCGCCTACGGCCCGCTCTTGGAGCTGTTTGCGACGTTAGACGAGGCGCCACTTGCGGCCTACGCTGCCGCCCACGCCGCGACGGCTGAGGCACTCGCGGCGCTACCAGCCATGCCAGAAGCCGAAGATGATGGCGCCGGTGCACATGGCACGGCTGTCCCGATCGCTAACTCAGAGCCAAACGACAGCGTCGCAGACGTCGGGGTCGAAAAAGTCGGGTTGGCAGAAGTCCCCGGACAAGCCTCTGCCTCTGCGATGTGGCAGGGCGAGGCTGGAGCGGCGGCGCGCGCTGTGTTCGACGGACTGACCCGGCCGGGGCTGCCTGCGCCTGATGTAACGGCGGCCGACTACCCCGACGTCTATCGCGCCCTGGTAATCTCAGAGACCGTTCGCCCGCGCGTGCCGGTTCATTCGCGATTGTCGATTTGGGGGCCGTTTGAAGCGCGCCTCCAGCAGCCTGACATCGTCATCCTCGGCGGGCTCAACGACGGCACCTGGCCAGAAGCGGCCGATCCGGGGCCGTGGCTCAACCGGCCGATGCGCGCCGAACTAGGCCTACCGGCGCCCGAAGAAAAGATCGGCTACGCAGCTCACGATTTTTCGATGCTGATGGGGGCGCCGACGGTCATTCTGACGCGCGCGCAGAAGATTGATGGCGTGCCGACCGTGCCGTCGCGGTGGCTGATGCGGCTGCAAGCGTTGCTTGGTGGGCTTGGCATGGCCGACCGGCTTCAACGCGGAACGGATCACGCAAATTACTTGGCGTGGGCGCGCCAGCGCGACCGTCCGGGACCGTGGTCGCCGGTAGGGCGACCGATGCCGAAACCGCCCGTTGAGGTCAGACCGCGCCAACTGTCGGTGTCAGCGGTAGAGACGTGGATTGGGAACCCGTACGCGGTGTTTGCCTCACACATCTTGCGGCTGGAACAGTTGCCACACTTGGGTGCTGCCCCCGACGCGAGCATCCGCGGGGCGATCCTGCACGATGCGATGGCGCGGTTTGCTGTGGCGCATCCCGACGCACTGCCAGACCAGGTTGAGCAGCGCCTCGGTGAGATCATTCGCGACGTGCTGGAAGTTTGGACGGGGCATCCGCGCGTTGCCGCGTTCTGGCAGCCGCGTTTTGAGCGGTTTGCGGCGTGGTTTGCCGAAACTGAAGCGGCCCGCCGGAACGGGCGGCGCGTGATCGCCGAAATTAAGGGCGAGATCTCGCTGGCTCCCTCGTCGGGCAAGCCGTTCATCCTGACAGCGCGCGCCGACCGATTAGATGTCGGTCCTGGCGGGGTGATCATCACCGATTATAAAACCGGGACGCCGCCGCTGAAAAAGGAGCTGGAGGCGGGGCGCAAACCGCAGTTACCGCTCGACGGCGCGATTTTGGCGCGCGGCGGCTTTGGCGATGCGAGCGGGACAGCGGTCAGCGGACTGAGATACATCAACGCGACCGGCGGCGAACCGCCTGGCGTGACCGTCGATCTCAAGTTCAGCGATCTTGCCGCGTTGATCGACCGAACGATGGCTGCCCTTGAAGGGCACATCGCGCGTTTTGACCAGCTGGAGACGCCTTATGCTGTGACCCGGCGCGGGGGCTTTCGCTATGATTTTGACGCCTACGCGCAATTGGCCCGGGTGGCGGAGTGGTCGGCCACTGGAACGGCTTCGGCGGACGATACCGAGGATGGCGCGGACGGCAACGGCAATGGCGGCGCCGATGACGTGACCGGTGGGGAGACCGCATGATGGGATCATCATCATCGACGGCGCGGGCGACCGTCATTGCTCATGCGGCGGGCACGGGACACGCGGCCGGCACGATTACATCGCTGGAGATGGAGCGCCTCGTTGCCGATACGACGGCGCTGCAGCACCGTGCCGCTGACCCGACAGCGTCCGCGTGGGTTAGCGCCAACGCGGGCACTGGCAAAACGCATGTGCTGACCCAGCGCGTTTTGCGATTGCTGCTAGCTGGTACGCCGCCATCGCGCATTCTCTGCCTGACCTACACGAAAGCGGCGGCGGCTGAAATGAGCACGCGGGTGTTCGACACGTTGGCCAGTTGGGTGGGGCTGCCGGACGACGCACTCGAGGCGAAATTGCGGGCGATCACGGGGGCGCGCGGCGACGGGCGGATCGAGGCTCGCACGCTTCAACTGGCGCGAACACTGTTTACGGCCGCGATCGAGACGCCGGGCGGCTTCCAGGTCCAAACGATCCACGCCTTTGCCGAGCGCCTGTTGCAGCGCTTCCCGCTGGAAGCGGGCGTGGCACCGGGGTTCACGATCCTGGACGAGGCCGCAACGAAAGCGCTGATGCGTGAGGCGACCGACGCAACGCTGCGAACGGCGGCCGATGCGCGTCATTGTGCACTCGGGATGGCTTTGTTGACGGTCGTTAGATACGCCGCTGATGAAACCTTCGACGCCGTCTTGGCTGCCGCGCTGAGCAATCGGGCGCTCGTCGCGAGCTTGAGTGCGGCGGACGAAACGGATCAGGCCTTTGCCGGACTGGAGCGTTCGCTGCGTGCGGTGTTCGGTGTGCCGCAAAATGCCGATCCAGTGCGGCTTGAGGCAGAACTCGCAGATGTGCTTGATGATGAGACGCTGACGCGGCTCATCGCGGTGTTGGGACTTGGTTTGCCCAGCGAAAGAAAAAATGCCGATAAGCTTAAAGTAGCAATCGGCGCGTCAAACCGGACGCGGATCGCGGCGATGCAGGACTACTTCTTGACGGCCGAGATGAAGCGGCGAGACCGCTTGTTATCGGTTGCGACCCAACAGCAGAATCCCGAACTCGCCTCAACGGTTGGACAGGCCCAACGCCGGTTCATGGAACTGGGAACTGTTGCTCGCGGCCTCGACGTGGTCTGCGCGACGATGGCATTGCACCGCTTGGCGGCCGGCGTGTATGGCCGATTTGTTGAGCTGAAATCAGCCCGGGCCGCGCTCGATTTCGAGGATCTTATCGCGCGGACCTCGCAGCTGTTTGCAGATGCCTCGCGCGCGGCCTGGGTGCTGTATAAACTCGATGGCGGGATCGACCATGTGTTGGTCGACGAGGCGCAAGATACATCGCCAACGCAGTGGCAAATTATTGGCGCAATCGTCACGGAGTTCTTTGGCGATGCCGGGGCTGGCTCAGACCGCAACGGGCTCGCGCGGACCGTGTTTGCCGTCGGTGATGAGAAGCAATCAATCTATAGTTTTCAGGGCGCGGCGCCTGAAATGTTTGCGGCCAACGGTCGCCGTTTCGAAGCGCTGGTCCGGAGCGCTGGCCGAGGGTGGCAACCGGCTGCGCTGACGCTGTCGTGGCGGTCAGTGTCGCCGGTGCTCGACCTCGTCGATGCGACGTTTGCCAACGCCGCGCGAACGCCAGGGCTGCGGCCGCCAACGATCGCGCGCGATGCGGCGATGGCTCGCGATGGCGACGACGCGACAGCGACGATCCACCATCAGGCGCGGCGGAGTGGGCAGGCGGGGTTCGTTGAAATTTGGCCAATCGAGCAGCCTGACGAGAAGACTGCTACGGACGCCTGGTCGCCACTTGACGAAGAAGGCTGGACCTCGCCGACCGTGCGGCTGGCAACGCGGATCGCGGCGACAATTCGTGGTTGGCTCGATGGTGGCGAACGGCTCGACAGCGAGGACCGGCTTATCACGCCTGGCGATATCATTGTGCTGGTGCGCAAGCGGGGGGCCATTGCTCCAGCGATCGTCGCGGCACTCAAAAAACACAACGTGCCCGTGGCTGGTGCCGACCGCATTACGCTTGCCGACCAGCTCGTGGTGCAAGACATGCTGGCGCTCGGCGATTTTTTGACGCTGCCCGAAGATGATCTCGCGCTTGCCAATGTGCTGAAGGGCCCGCTGTTTGGCCATGACGATGATGACCTGCTTGTGCTTGCCCACAACCGGCGGGGCACGTTGTGGAAGGCGCTTCTGGATGCAGGTCGTGGGGACGACACACGTGGTCGGTTCGCGACGACCGTTGAGCAACTCAAGCGCTGGCGCAAGCAGGCCGACTTCCTGCCGCCGTTCGAGTTCTTTGCCCAAGTGCTCGACCGCGACGGTGGTCGCAACAAGCTGCTGACGCGGCTTGGTCTTGAGGCCGCCGATCCGCTCGATGAATTCATGAACCTTGCGCTGTCGTTTGACGACGAGGCACCACCCTCACTGACGGGCTTTCTCGCGTGGCTACGCGATGATGACCGCACGGTGAAGCGCGACATGGAACAGGGTCGCGACGAAGTGCGCGTGTTGACGGTGCATGGCGCAAAAGGGCTTGAAGCGCCGATCGTGTTTCTGCCCGACCAATGCTGGAGCGGCGGCCGCAGCAAATCGATATTGCTGCCGATCTCGCCTAGGAATTTACCGGACGACGCGTTGCCGATTTCGATCTGGCCGATCGCCATGGGTCGAGGGCTAGCGCCGATCGATACGGCGCGCGATGAGATGAAAGTGGCGGAGTTTGAGGAGTCGTGTCGGCTGCTCTATGTCGCCATGACCCGGCCGCGTGACCGGCTTTATGTGGTGGGGGCAGGCAATGGCAAAACCGTGCCCGTCACGTGTTGGTATAGACTGATTGAAGCCGGGCTCGACGATCCTGCGATTTCTGCGCGGGTCGAGGAGCGGGTGGAACATGATCCGACCAAGAAAGATGAGGCTGATGGCGGGCGCCGTATTCGGACGTTGAGGGCACGGCAGGCCGATCCACCCGCGCTGCGTCGTCGCGCTGGCCCCAGCGTTGTAGCCTCGGCGGCTCGACCAGCCTGGCTGTCAGCACCGGCCCCGCGCGAAGTACGCCCGGTGATCCCGTTCGCGCCATCGCGTATCGCGCCCTACGACCACGACGCGGCTGGCGAGCCTTCAGCCCACAGCCCTGAGCGAGAGAGCGCCCTGCGCCAAGCCATTGCGGCTCAAACGCCAGCCCCAGCTGCCACTACCGCCGACGGCGATGCGCGGTTCGTGCGGGGGACGCTGACGCATGCGCTGTTGGAGCATTTGCCTGGAGTTGCCAACGCGCAACGGGCCGAAGTGGCGCGCGGGTTTATTGAGCGGCGCGGTGTGGGTTTGCCAGCCGGGGTGCGCGCCAACATCGTCGAGGAGACGCTGAAGGTGCTCGCTGACCCGGTGTTTGCTGGCCTATTTGCGCCGGGGAGCCGAGCAGAAGTGCCAATCATCGCTGAGATCGAGGACCCGACGGGGCGTGGCCCGCCGCTGATGCTCAACGGCCAGATCGACCGGTTGGCAGTCAATGCCAACCAGGTGATGATCGTGGATTATAAGACCAACCGTGCTCCGCCGCGTGACATTAAGGACGTTCAGGAGGCCTATATTTTTCAGCTCGCGGCTTACCGCGTAGCACTTGGCCTGATTTTTCCAGGGCGCGACATTCGGGCCGCTTTATTGTGGACGCAGGCGCCAAGGCTGATGGAAGTGCCAAGTGCGCTGCTCGACAACTATGGCAGTCGGCTGTTTGAGCTTGCCTCGCGGCCGCTTGACCTAGACGGCTTGGCTTCCTAACTAACGCCCAGTTCGCCGAACCGGCTGCTGGACCCTCGCGCACCAAATCCACGATCGGACGCGTCTGCCCTCAAGCCTCGTACTAGGCTGCAAATCTCAAGCGGCCGCAATCAGGAGACCAGCCGATGACCCAGATCGTTTCGGATACGAACTTTGAAGATGAAGTGCTGAAGTCGACCGAACCCGTGTTCGTCGACTTTTTCGCGGAATGGTGTGGCCCGTGTAAAGCCATGGCGCCGGCACTTGAGGTTGTGGCCGGAGAGATGGCTGGCAAGGTTAAGGTGGTAAAGGTCGACGTTGACAAGAGCCCGAACACGGCCAGCAAATACCGCATTATGGCGATGCCAACGCTGATGCTGTTCAAGGGCGGACAGGTCGTCGCCCAGCACACCGGCGCGATGGTTCAAAAGGCGCAAATCGAAGCGTGGATCAACAAGTCCGTCGCCTGAGTTGCAGGGGCTCTCGTCTGACGAGGCGGCGGCAGGCTTGGCAGTGCGGTGCAGTTGCGTCTAGGCTGCTGATCCAGTGGTCAAAGACGAGCGAACATCACGGCTGCCCGTAAGTTACCGGCATGATGACGGTTGAGGCCGACCGTAAGGGCCAGCGGATTCTATCCGAGCCAATCCTGCTGATCGAGGTGCTGTCGCCCAGCAACGCATCTGATACGTACGAAAATATCCGAGCCTACGCGACACTTCCGTCGGTTCAGGAATTGTTGGTCGTGCACTCGACGCGGATTGACGTTGAGATGTTGCGCAACAGCGCGGGGAACGTTTGGCCTGCGAACCCGACGGTGATCGGGACGGGCGGGATGATCGACCTGGAGACCGCTGGGCTGAAGCTACCAATGGCTGACGTATACGTCGGGAGCCATCTGGACGGTTGAGGTTGCGGGCGAGGCTGGCTGGTTACTCGATTACTGGTGTTCCAAATCTTCACGAACCGACCGTGTCGGCGCAGTCTACGCCACACTCAGCGTCTGCAAGCGGCGCAAAAAGAATCCGGACCTACGACTAATTTTCCAATTTGAACGCCGTATCCTC
>JBBQNE010000159.1:0-6718 GCA_038329675.1 Hyphomicrobiales bacterium
GAAGTGATCGGCAATGACGTGACGATCAGCTTCGCTGCCGAAAGCGGGCAGCTTCAACTCAACGCGTTCGAGCCGATCATCGCACACAGCCTTTTCAAGAGCGTCATGCATCTCAAGGCGGGTTGCCTCACGCTCGCCGACCGCTGCATCTCCGGAATCACCGCAAACCGCGAACACCTGCGCGCTGGCGTTGAACGGTCGATCGGCATGATTACCGCGCTCAACCCCTACATTGGCTACGTCAACGCCACCGAGGTCGCCCAAGAGGCGCTCGCCTCAGGTCGCAGCGTTACCGAGATCGTCCTTGAGCGCGGCCTCATGACGAAAGCCCAGCTCGACGACATCATGCGCCCTGAAGTTTTGACGATGCCGCGGGCCATGGTCAAACCGACCTAACCGCAACCGCCGCATGTCAACGCGGGTAACAGACGTCACACAGCCCGCGTAATCCGGGAGTATCACCCAACCGGAGGCGACAGTGCGCAACCTGATCTTGCTGGCGACCCACACCGCAACGCTCGTCATTGGCTTCGCGCTCGGCGTTTATTTCCTGCCGATCATCACCGCGCCGCCGGGGCCGACGGCTGAACAGATCGCGATGGCAAGTAAAGGCGCGATCCTGAAAGGCCGGTTTGAGCGAAACCTGAAAGGCAGCGATACGCTCCATTGGGGCGAGGGCGATGTGATGGTCGGCCGCGAGCGCATCGTCCACACCGGCAAGTTGGCGCCGGGGCCAGATTACAAGGTCTATTTGGTGCGCGGGTTCGTCGACACCAAAGCAGGGTTCTTGTCGGTCAAGGACAAGGCGGTGCGCATCGGCGACGTCAAGACATTCGATGGTTTCATTGCAACCGTGCCAGCAGGCGTCGATATTGGCGCTTACGATACGATCGTCGTCTGGTGCGAAGCGTTCGGCCAGTTCATAACAGCTGCAAAATACTCCTGACCGGCCTCTAGCGAACGCACGGCGCTTACAACACTCTGTGACCTTGCCGTGACTACTCGAGCAAAGCCCTGAATTGACTGATAAAATCTTAACGATAAGTTTCTCAAGCATACTCGATAAGTCGAACTCGGTTGTTCTTATCGCTCCACTGCGACATAGTTCAGGGGCAGAATGACACTGCATCATCAACTTCGGAGAGAACGCCATGAAGATTTGGAACAAGCCGCAGGTTCGCGAGCAGGCCGTTGGCATGGAAGTCACCGCCTATCTCCCAGCCGACATCGACCTGATCTAAGGTCATACGTCTCGCATTTGGCCGAGAGGCTAGTTTGGCGACACACGGCGGCCGGTATTCGGTCGCCGTTTTGCGTTGCGGGGCCGTTACACATCTGTCGAACGGCCGCCCTTCAATGACTAACTGCCGTCGTGTCCTGGACCGACGCCGCGCCGTTGACAAATTGCAACCCCGGCTCGTAGATGCCCCTGGTGTGGGGTCGTAGCTCAGTTGGGAGAGCGCGTCGTTCGCAACGACGAGGCCGGCGGTTCGATCCCGCCCGGCTCCACCAAACCGGCTCCACCAAACCGGCTCCACCAAATCAACTCCACCAAATCAACTCCACCAAATCAACTCCACCATTCCCCCTCTCAAGAGCAACGCTCGGGCGCGCGTAGCGCGGCCAGCGTGTGGCGGATGGATCTACCTACCGCACCACCTTGCCCACGATTTCGCATATTTGTGGGCAAGCAGGGCGATTCCTGATACTGCCCACGAAACCGCATATTCGTGGGCAACCCATGCCACTCAGACGTATCTCGCTTGAACTCGTAACGCTCTACGCTGGGCTGTCACAGAACGTCCACGCGCGCACCAAAGAGCACGGATCAATCGTGGTGCGACGGCGGGGCGACCGCGCGTATCTTTACTCTGTCTATAAGAATGGCGACCATCGCTCCGAACATTACCTTGGCCCGTCCGGCAATCCAGACGCCGAAGCGGCCGCAGCGGTGGTCCGCTCGGCCGCCAATCAAGCGCGGGCAAACCGGACAGCTGTGTCGGCGCTGAAGCGAGCGCGCATTCCAGCTCCGGCATTGCCGCTGGGTCGCGTGGTCGAGGTTATATCCAGTGCCGGCCTTTTTGACCGCGGCCTCGTCTTGATCGGCACGATTGCGTTTCAGACCTATGGACCGATGCTCGGTGTCTATCTGCCATCGGCTGCCGCGATGACGAACGATGCCGATATTCTTGCAGCTAATTTCACGAAGACTTCCGACAAAGTTGATCTTGGAGCCGTGTTGCAGCGGGCCGATGCAAGTTTCCACGCCGACTTTGCGCGAGATGACCAGTTGCCGAAACTGTTCCGATCAGCACCTGGCGTCACTGTCGACGTCGTAACAAAGTATGGCCGAGGACGCAAAAGTCCAGTCCAAATCAGAGGCTTGGGCTGCGCCGCCGAGGCATTGACGTACATGGAATACTTGGCCGATGAAGCGACGGAAACGGCGGTACTCTATGGCGCAGGCGTGCTGGCACGCGTGCCTCCGCCAGCGCGGTACGCTGTACACAAGCTCCTGGTAGCGCAAGAGCGTCGCGGTAAATTCATAGCCAAGCGCGGCAAGGACTTGATCCAAGCGCGCGACTTGATGGCGGCCCTTCGAGATGGTGACGCTGCTTCCCTCGATGACGCCATGGCAGATGCGCGCCGCCGTGGCCCCAGCTGGCGCAAGGCAATGGACGCATCCCTCGCCGAAATCGATCGCCTAACCTAGGCAACCTCAGTCGCGTCGATCAGTAACGCCACCCAAATGGCCTAAGCTGCCACCAGTCGTCGCTTGAACTCAGCCTCGATCGCGCGGCCCATGCTGCTGGTCGTAGCCTTCGTCATGCCCGGTTGCATGATGTCGGCGGTACGCAGGCCCTGTGCAAGGACTGCCGCGATTGCCGCGTCGAGAAGGTCAGCGACCAGCGCCATCCCGCAGGAATAACGCAGCGCCATGCCAAAGCTCGCAATCGTCGCGATCGGATTGGCAAGGCCGGTGCCAGTAATATCGGGCGCTGACCCGTGGACAGGCTCATAGAGCGCCTTGCGCTTGCCGGTCGTGGCATCTTGCGCACCCAGCGAGGCCGACGGAAGCATGCCAAGCGAGCCCGTCATCATCGCCGCCTCATCTGACAAAATATCGCCAAACAAGTTGTCGGTGACAATCACATCGAACTGTTTTGGGTTGCGGATGAGCTGCATCGCGCAGTTGTCAGCCAGGATCGGCTGATAGTCGATCTCTGGCGCATAGGATTTGTGGACGGCAGCCGTCACATCGCGCCACACGACGCCGGTTTTCATGACGTTCCACTTCGCCGCCATATGGACTTTTTTACCGCGAACCCGCGCCAGATCGAACGCCATCTTCGCAATCCGCTCGATCTCGGACGTGGTGTAGGTCGTCGTATCGACACCGCGCACTTGCCCATCTTGAAGCGTCACGATCTCCTTGGGGCTGCCGAAGTACGTGCCCCCGGTCAGCTCGCGGACAATCAGGATATCAAGCCCTTCGACGAGTTCCCGCTTCAGCGATGAGGCATCTGCGAGCGCTGGATAACAAATCGCCGGTCGCAGGTTGGCATAGAGATCGAGATCCTTGCGCAGCCGCAACAGGCCAGCTTCCGGGCGGATATCATAGGGCACGTCGTCCCATTGCGGACCGCCGACGGCGCCAAAAATGATGGCGTCGGACGCAACAGCTTTCGCCATCGCCGCGTCGGTGATCGCCGTGCCGTGGGCATCGATCGCTGCCCCGCCGACAAGGTCGCTCTCGGTCGTAAACGTATCGCTGCCGCCTGCCGCGTTCAGCACGCCGATCAGCCGCACAACCTCCGCCATCGTCTCGACGCCGATGCCGTCGCCGGGGAGAAGAAGAAGGTGGTGTGGGGTCATGGCGCGTTCCAGTGCGTTGATTAGGACGCGCCGGTGTAACAGGGCTTCGACGGCGCGCAAGCCCACCGAAAGCAAGCCCACCAAGGACCAGCCGTGTCAGCCAACTATCCGATCGAGCGTCCGATTGAGTTGTGGACCGAGAGCTGGATGGAGAGGCCCGGCGAGACGCGGCACGAGACGCGCTCGGCTGGCTTGACGCTCGGCAGTCGCGGCGGGGTTACGGCCCGCAGCCCGGCTCCGAGCGACGGCGTACGCATGGGCCAGAAACACCGCGTTTCCGATCAAGTACCGGTAGGCCATCCGCCGTGGCTCCATCGCGAGCCGCCACATCCATTCGCAGCCAAACGAGCGCATGATTTTGGGCGACCGCGATACCACGCCGGCAAAAAAGTCAAACAAACCGCCGACACCTGCCACTACGGCGGCATCCAGCCGCGTCGCGTTCCGTTCCGCCCATTGGTCTTGAAGCGGTACGCCAAAGCCGACCAGCACGATACCAGCCCCGCTCCCATTGATCAGGCCGATCACGCGGTCCTCGTCATCGGAGCCGCGCTTAAAAAACCCGTGATGCGTTCCAGCGATCGATGCCCCCATGCCGAAGTCGGCAATCGTTTGGGCCGCCGCCGCGGCGATACCAGGCTTGCCGCCCAGCAGAAAGATCGTCGTGCCAGCACTGATCGCCTCGCGGCACAGCAGTGGAAACAGGTCCGTGCCGTTGACGTTATCGGCAAGCGGCGTCCCGGCGATCTGTGCTGCTGCTGCCATACCGCTGCCATCAGCGAAGATACGATCGGCGCACGCCACGGTTCGGCGGTAGCCAACGTCGTCATAGGTCGTGTTGATCGCATGGGCATTTGCAAACACAACCCGCATGCGCCGACCATCACGAGCCGCACGCGCCATGTCGCGAGCCGCTTCTAAAAGCGTCGTGTTCTCAATCGGCAGGTCGAACAAATCGATGTGGTGTGGCCGACCCGCCGTGCCCTGCCACAGTCGGCCCGATGGTGGCGCTGCGCCAAGTAGACTGCGCGCCAACACGCCGCGCGCTGCAGTTGTGTTGGCCTCAAGATAACGGGCCTCAGGATAACGGGCTACAGCGTTACCGGTCGGCTGAACGACAGCCGCGTGCGCACCCCTTGCCATCACCATCGGCCTCAACCCACCTCAATGTTCCCAGAGGTGTTGTAGGTCCGGTTCGCTCAACGGCGGCTTGAGGAATAGCTTCGCATTTTAGCTATTTGCGCAATTGCCGTCAGCCAGCACCGATCGAATGTCTAAACTATTTGCAGACGTGGGCCGACCCTTAGGCTTCCTTCAAGTTTTGTCGGTTACCGCTTTATTGAGAGCGATCGTCAAGCTCAGCGAAACGTAAATCAAAGGTTGCGCCGATGGCGACCGTCAGCGTGGTCATCCCGCTCTACGACACCGAGCGCTACATCGCGCACGCGGTCGCGTCAGTGTTGAACCAATCCTATACCGATTACGAAATCATCGTTGTCGATGACGGCTCAAACGACGGCGGCCCTGCGATCGCCCGTAGCTTCACCGACCCGCGGCTGCGCGTCGTATCGCAAGCCAACCGGGGCCTCGCTGGCGCCCGCAACACCGGAATTCGCGAGTCTCGGGGTCGCTACATCGCGCTACTCGATGCCGATGACGCCTGGCACCGCGACAAACTCGGTTTGCTCGTTGCCGCACTTGATCAACAGCCATCGGCTGGCATCGCGTTCTCAGCGTCCCGCTTCGTTGATGACGACGGCGCTCCACTTGGCCTTATTCAGCGCCCGCAACGGCCACGGTTTGCTGCCGCCGATGTCTTCTGCCGCAACCCCGTCGGCAACGGATCTGCACCGGTTCTTCGCCGCGCCGCTCTCGATGCGATCGCCTTCTATGACGCCCGGTACGAACGGGTCTGTTGGTTTGATGAAAGCTTCCGACAGTCGGAAGATATCGAGTGCTGGACCCGCCTGGCCGCGCTCACCGCGTGGCGGTTCACCTACATCGATGCCGCGCTGACCGATTATCGCGTCACCAGCACCGGGTTATCGGCCAATACCGCGCGCCAGCTTGAAACGTGGCGGCGGTTCCGGGCCAAGGTCGCCGACTACGCCCCCGATCTCGAACGCCACCATGGCGCGCTCGCCGAAGCCTATCAGCTGCGCTATCTGGCTCGCCGCGCCGTGCGCGGGTCTGCCGGCAGCGCCGCACTCCGCATGGCGCTGTCAGCCGTCGCAACGTCGCCGCGCATCCTGTTAGAAGAACCTGCCCGAACACTGACGACCATTGCAGCTGCGGGGCTTCAAACAGTTCTGCCGCAGTCATTGTTTACCCCGCTTGAGGCCTGGGCCATGGGCCACCGGGCAGCCGCGACACCCCCAGCGGATGCCCCGCGTCACGTCGTTGTGCGGACCTGACCCAATGGAACCGCAAAGCCATTTGACCGCCAGCACATCGAGCGCGATGGCTTGGTTGCCCGAACCGATCCGCCGCCTGCTCGGTGACCGGCTGATCCGTAACGTCGGCTGGTATAGCCTCGCCGAAGCCGCCAATCGCGTCACACGCCTCGTCACCGCGATCATTCTCGCCCGAGCGCTACTACCAAACGATTTCGGCATCGCCGCCGTCGCAATCACCACGTTCGAGATCATCAGCGTGTTGTGCATGAACGGCATCGGACAAGCCATCGTCCGCGCGCGTGACGATGAATTGCCAGCGTTGCTGAACACCGCCCGCCGCGCCAGTTGGGCCGTCTGCATTGGCGCCTTTATTCTACAGGTTTTTGTTGGGTTCGCCGCAGCCACCATCATCGGTCGCCCAGACGTGTTCTGGATGATCCTGTGCC
>JBBQNE010000160.1:0-6708 GCA_038329675.1 Hyphomicrobiales bacterium
TTTCACTTCATCGGTGAAGCTGCCGCCATGCCCGGTGATAATGACGTGGGTGGCCCCATGTGCCTTGGCCAACTCGGCTTTTTCAGCCGTGCTGACGGTCCCGATCAGGGTCGCACCAATTGCTTTGGCCCACTGGCAAGCAATCAGTCCGACCCCACCGGCTGCGGCGTGAAACAGCATGGTCGTTTCAGCGGTGACGGGATACGTCTCGCAGAACAGATAGCGCACCGTCATGCCTTGAAGCATGGCGGAGGCTGCCGTTTCATAGGCAATGCTATCGGGGATGCGAACCACGCGGTCGGCAGCAATATTGCGGTGTGTGGCGTATCCGCCAAGCACCATGGCGTAAGCAACGCGGTCGCCAACGGTGAGCGATGTAACGTCGGTCCCGATCGCAATGACCTCGCCTGCGCCTTCCATGCCAAGCGTCGCCGGGAGCCCTGGGAGCTTATAGGCGCCGGTCCGCTGGTAGACGTCG
This sequence comes from Hyphomicrobiales bacterium, assembly GCA_038329675.1. Taxonomy (GTDB): domain Bacteria; phylum Pseudomonadota; class Alphaproteobacteria; order Rhizobiales; family Hyphomicrobiaceae; genus JANXVY01. The sequence continues at coordinate 479 of JBBQNE010000160.1, forward strand.
ATGAAGTTGATGCCACACGCGTGCTGTCGCAACTGAACGTCATGGGGGCCTGGTGGCGCGACGTCGATTGCGTCAATAACAAGAACGTCCGGCCCGCCATAGGCGTGGATGCGGACGGCGTGCGAGGCTTGAAGGCCCATCTTCGGACGTCCTCTGCTGACCCCAGCGATGCGACGTTCGCTAAATCCGAACAAGTGGAGTGTCAAGCGACGTGAACGTTCACCCCCCAGGCCCCATTCGACGCGCGCATCTAACGCCGAATCCGAGGATAACTGCATCTTGGGCGCGTCCAACTCCCGCCTTCACTCTGCCACCTGAAACACATAGCCCCGCGTGCTGACGGTGAAACAGGGGCTGCCATGCAACCGGCAAGGAGCAAGATGTCGACAATTTGTGCGCTCGCGGCGACCCTCGGGCCCGCCGTATTTGCTGCGGCCGGTTGCGCGACGACGGAGCCGCCCCTGCCCAAGGTTGCAGGCCACATCGAATGTCTCGACGATAGCGCCGAATGCATTGGGCGTCGCCAGGGCCTGATGCGGCAGCTGACCAACGACAGTTCGCGATCGTGGCTCAAGGAGTGGCCAACGCCGGAGGCCTATGCGTCTGGCGTGCGGCTTTATGCAATGAAGAACAAAAAGAAGGACCTCTCGTGCGAGGAGCTGCAGCGCGGTAAACTCGAAGCCGATGGCGCACCGACGTCATTGCGGTCGGCGAGCACGAAACTGTCACCAGCACAGATCTCACGTGGGATTATGTTTGCAGGTGAAGTGGGCCGCGAGCTCAACAGCGAGATGGGCCGCCGCTGTAAGCGAGCCTGAAGCTGCAATCCCGACCGCCGCTCAGACCTGCCAGCGAACCGCCCATGCCGTTTGCCCTGCCAAGTGCGATGGCCTAGAGCACGTCGACGGCGTTTGTGACGTCCGATGACGAACTGCTGACCGCGTTAAAAGGACCAGACGCCCTTGGAACTAAAACCCTATGTCGATGCCATTGTCGAGTTCGTGCGGACACACGATCAATGGGCAGTTCTAATTGTTTTTCTTCTGTCCTTTGGCGAAAGCCTCGCGTTCTTGTCGATCCTGATCCCATCGACGGCGATCATGATCGCGCTTGGTGGGCTGTTTGGCGCCAGCGGCATCCCCTGGCTACCGGTTTGGGTTGCAGCCGTCGTCGGCAGCATCTTGGGCTATGCCGTGTCCTATTGGATTGGTCTCTATTTCAAGAATGATATCGGCAAGATTTGGCCATTCACCAGCTATCCTGAGATGCTGCCGAAGGGCAAAGATTTCTTCGACAAGTACGGCACGGCTGGCGTGTTCATTGGCCATCTGATTGGCCCGTTGCGGGCGGTGGTACCGGTGATTGCAGGCATGTACGCGATGCCCCAGATCCCGTTCCAGCTCGCCAATATCGCGGCATCGATCGTATGGGCATCGCTCGTTTTGTTGCCAGCCTATTTTGGCGTGGAATACCTCAAAGGTTGGATCGGCTGAACGGCGCTGAACCTACGCTGATTACGGGCGAGGCCACAGGTCATCGGTACGCCCCGTAAGCCGATACGCAACGAGGCCTAGATATTCGCGCGTGACGAGATCGAGCCGACGAAGACCATCGGCCGGCACATAAAACAAGCGACCAGCGTCGGCCCAGCCAGCCGTCCGGTAGTCAACGGGCCAAGCTTCGACGACAAATCCAGCTTTGCGAAAGATACCCATGGCCCGCGGCATGTGCGTCGCGGACGTTACGAGCAGCCAACGCTGGCCTTTTTCAAGCTGCAGCAGATCGCGTGTGAAGGCCGCGTTTTCAAAGGTATCGCGCGACTTGTCCTCTGCCACGATCCGCTCGCGCGCGATCCCCATGTCGGTCCACATGGCAACAACAGCCGACGCTTCGGTTGGCCCCCCACCGGCGATATCAGCCGAGCCACCGCTGAAGACAATCCGCGCATTCGGCAACCGATGGGCCAACGCGACGGCCTCACTCACCCGCTCGCCAGCGTCGGTGAGGGCGTGCACCTGTCGCGCGCGTGCGACGTAGGCATCTTCGCCGCCACCCAGAACAATGATGCCGTAAATGGCCGGTCCGTCGAGGGACGCGCGGGGAAAGCGCTGTTCGAGGGGCAGCGTCAAGATATTGGGTAGTGGCGACAGGCTGGCGAACACGATCATCGCAGCAGCCGTTACCAACCGTGTTCCAAGGCGGACCCGTCCGACCCTCAGCGCAATGGCCGAGCCGAGGATCAGAAGCGCCAAAAGTGCGGAGGGCTGCAGAAAAAAACCGACGGTTTTAGCAATCGTGAAGAACATCCGCGCCTCGTTTGCTCATCGGGAACGTCTGATGCGGTGGCCGGCGCACAGACGAAGTCGCCGCGCTCAAAAGGGGTGACCGCGCTCGAAGGGGGGCGCCGCTCGTCCGATCCGACTGATCGTAAACGGATGGCAATATTTGGAGAAACAGGAGTGGTGCCCAAGGCCGGAATTGAACCAGCGACACTGCGATTTTCAATCGCATGCTCTACCAACTGAGCTACTTGGGCGTCCCGCCGCGGAGCAATCCGCAACCGGAACGGCGGGTATAGTAATGGCGATACCCCTTGGCAAGTGAGGAATTCTGGCTCACGACCAGCGCAGAACCGCCGCCCCTAGGGACGCCAATGCTGACAGCAGAACATAGTCTAACACCCGTTTTAGAGCGAATCGCAGCAGCGATCGAGCGCATGGCACCGCCGCCGGCGAGCACTCCCGATTTTGAAGCGGCCGACGCCTTTGTCTGGTCGGCTGACCCTCCCGTTTTCCAACCCGTGACGACCGTAAATCGCGTCCCGCTGCAACTGCTGCAGGGCATTGAACGGGCCGTCGATACGCTGATCGAAAATACGGAACGATTCGCCCAGGGCTTGCCAGCCAACAACGCGCTATTATGGGGCGCCCGCGGCATGGGAAAGTCGAGCCTGGTCAAGGCGGCACACGCCGAAGTTCGCGCCCGTCGCCAGGGGTCGCAACGGGACACGCTCGAAGGCGCGGATTTAAAACTCGTCGAAATTCACCGCGAAGACATCGCAACCTTGCCGCACGCCTTGCACATGATGAAGGCCTCACGCCACCGGTTTATCGTGTTCTGTGATGATCTCTCGTTTGATCGAGACGACACGAGCTACAAATCGTTGAAGGCCGTGCTCGAAGGTGGCATCGAGGGGCGCCCGGATAACGTGCTATTTTACGCAACGTCAAACCGTCGGCATCTGATGCCACGCGAGATGGTCGATAACGAACGGGCAACCGCGATTAACCCAGGCGAAGCGGTTGAGGAAAAGGTGTCGCTCTCGGACCGGTTCGGACTGTGGCTTGGCTTCCATGCCTGCAGCCAGGACCAATATCTGGCGATGGTGCGCGGCTATGTCAGCCATTACGGGCTGCAAGTTTCCGATGATGAGTTGACGCGGGACGCGCTCGAATGGGCCATGACGCGCGGCGCGCGCTCGGGGCGCGTGGCAAGCCAGTTCATTCAGGATCTCGCGGGTCGCCAAAAGGTACACCTTGAGAGTTGAACGCGTGTGTTAAAAGAAAACGTTCACACGCGGCCGCAGCGTAGGCTGGGAACGAGTTGCAGCGACACGCTGATCGTCACATGTGCTCCACAAGCGCAACCAAAATCGCAACCAACGCCATGATTTGCATTAATGTTCTGCCGTCGCCATCTGTGTTAGATGATGACGGAAAGGCCGTCGGACCACCCGCGGCGCCGATGAGCTATTTTCGAGGAGTTCGCCCATGACTGAAGAGACCGAGTTCGTCCTCGACCGGCGACGGATGCGCCGGAGCGTATCGTTTTGGCGGACGATGGGGATTTCAGCGTTGGCCCTCGCAATCGGCGCCATCGCGTTTGGTGGCGAACGGCTGACGTCAATCGCGCAGCCCGCCCAGATTGCGCGGGTGTCGATCGAAGGCACCATTATGGAGAGCCGCGATCAACTTAAGATGTTTGACAAGATTGCCGAGAGCTCGAAGGTTGCAGCACTCCTGATCCACGTCAACAGTCCCGGCGGAACGACGGCTGGTGGGGAAGCGCTGTTCAACGCAATCCGCAAGGTCTCGGCGAAAAAGCCGGTCGTGGCGCAATTTGGCACCGTGGCGGCCTCGGCTGGCTACATCGTCGGGATCGGCGCCGACCACATTGTGGCGCGCGGCAATACGATCACGGGATCGATGGGCGTGATTGCGCAATGGCCGGAGTTCGTTGGACTGCTCGATAAGGTTGGCGTCAAAATGAACGAGGTTAAGAGCGGCAACCTAAAAGCGACCCCATCGCCGTTCCAAACCCTCGATGAAAACGGCCGTAACGTGATGCAGGCAATGATTACCGACGGCTTCCGTTGGTTCCGCGAACTCGTCGAGGAACGCCGCGGGATCAAGACAGCCGACGTTCCAGGCATGGATCAGGGCACCGTGTATTCGGGCCGCGAGGCCCTGAAGTATAAGCTCGTCGACCAGATTGGCGGCGAAGAAGAGGCCATCCGTTGGCTCGAAAACGTGCGCGGTATCCAAAAGGACCTGAAAGTCATCGATTGGAAACCAAAAAGCGAAGACGATTGGAGCGTGACAGGGGCAACGGCTTCATTCACTGGACGCATTGCAGGCGCGGGCGCGGCCGAAGTTGCGCGCGTGTTTGGCCGTGAAACCGGTCTTTCGCAGCTGGCGCTTGACGGGCTGGTCTCGGTTTGGCACCCTTCGGAAAAGTGATGGAATAACAAGCCGGTATTCGTCGTGGCGAGGCCCTAGCGTGATCAAGTCCGAACTCATCCAGAAGATCTCAGCGGCCAACCCGCATCTGTATCACCGCGATGTCGAGCGCATCGTCAACGTGGTGTTTGAGGAAATCGTCGACGCGCTCGTGCGGCGCGACCGGGTCGAGTTGCGCGGGTTTGGCGCGTTCACCGTGAAGCACCGCGGCGCTCGCAGCGGTCGCAATCCACGAACGGGCGCCTCGGTATCGGTATCTGAAAAGTTCGTCCCGTTCTTCAAGACTGGCAAGGAACTGCGCGAAAAACTTAACGGCAATGGACCGAAGCGGCGATGAAACGCGTTTTGATGATCCTGATCGCATTTCCGCTTGCTGTGATCTTGACAGGACTGGCCGTCGCCAACCGGCAACTCGTTGCGCTGAACCTCGATCCGTTGCGGCCTGAAAGCCCAGCGTTGGCACCGTTGCAATTGCCATTCTTCGCCTATCTGCTCGGCGCGCTGATCCTCGGCGTTGCGATCGGTGGGCTTGCGACGTGGATGAGCCAAAGCAAGTTCCGACGCATGGCGCGCGTGCGCACAGTCGAAGCGACAAGGTGGCAACGCGAGGCCGACCGGCTGACGCGTGAGCGCGACGACATCGTCACATCAACGGGCGGCGGAACCACCGCTGGCCGCAGCGCGTTGACGATTTCGGGACGACGCTGATCGAAACAGCGCTGGTCGAAACAGCGCTGGTCAAAACGACGCTGATCACGCGCCGCTCTCAAAGCAACCGGCTGTGCCGTCGATCGCCGAATATTTATTGCCAAATTAAAGGGTGTGATGCTGCCCGCTGTCAAAATCTGTGGCCTGTCGACGCCAGCGACGCTGGAAGCCGCGGTTGATGCTGGAGCCGATTACATCGGCCTGGTGTTCTTTGGCCGAAGCCCGCGCAACGTGACGCGCGATGCGGCGGTTAGCCTGGCGGACCGGGCCCGCGGACGCAGCCAGATCGTCGCGCTGGTCGTGGACCCAGACAATGAGAGCCTGGATCTCATTGTGCGTGACGTGCGTCCCGATGTCATCCAACTTCACGGTGACGAGACGCTGACGCGGGTTGCGGAAATCAAAGGCCGCTTCGGGATCGAAGTTTGGAAAGCGCTACCAGTTGCAACCGCAGCCGATGTCATCGAGGCGCAGCCCTATGCGGTTGTCGCAGACCGCGTACTGTTTGATGCAAAGCCACCAAAGAACTCGGTCTTGCCAGGCGGTAACGGAACGACGTTTGATTGGTCGCTGCTGGATGGCATCGCGGCACGTTACCCGTTCGTGTTGTCGGGTGGTTTGACGCCGGGCAATGTCGGGCAAGCTATTGTTCGGACCCGCGCTGCAATTGTCGACACGTCATCGGGCGTTGAAACGGCGCCGGGGGTCAAGGACGCCGGGCTCATTCGCGCGTTTATAGAGGCGGCTCGGACGGCACCGCAGTTCGCGCCGCGTCGCGAGCAG
>JBBQNE010000161.1:0-6387 GCA_038329675.1 Hyphomicrobiales bacterium
CAATTCGATGAGGCGTTAAAACTTGCCCGTCGAGCGCACGAGACCGCACTTTTGACATTACCGCCAGGGCATCCCCAGATCGGCCAGGGTCTTAACAATATTGGCACCGTATTAGATGCGATGGGCCGCCACGCTGAAGCAAAGCCAATACTCGAACGGGCAGTCGCGGAGCGCCAAACAGCCCTCGGCGCCGATCACCCCGATACAATTTTAAGCCGCGTCAACCTAGCCGCAAACGCGCTTGACCTGCTGGACTGGCAACGTGCCTACGACCTCGCTGGTCTCGCAATCATTGCCTATGATCGAACCTTGGGTGCAATTGCAGCTGCAGCGACCGGGAACGAAGCTGCCGACGGTGCGCTGGCCCGAACACGCGCGGTGTTCCTTATCCGAGCAATAGCTGCGGAACGATTGCGTGATGCACCAGGCGCCGACATCGCAGCGCTGACCAACGAGGCCTTCGTCGCGCTCCAGCGCGAACAGTCATCAGCGGCTAGCACAGCATTGCGAGCGGCCAGTGCGCGCGCTGCCTCGGGCGAGGCCGCTCTGTCCCGTTTGGCGCGCGAGCGCCAAGATCTCGCCGAGCGCTGGAAAGCCCGCAACGCATTGCTGCTGGATGCGCTCGGACGGGACGCTTCCGAGCGTGATCGGTTAATCGAAGATGCCGCCCGCGCAGATTTGCAAACGCTTGCCGCCCAGGCGCGCGCAATCGATCAGCGCCTCGCAACCGAGTTTCCCGCGTATGCTTCGCTCCTACAACCATCCCCCCTCACGCTCGACGAGGCCCGCGCCTTCGTTTCTCCCGGCGATGCCCTGGTGATGGTCGTCCCGTCCCGGCTCGGCACGCTCGTCACCGTCGTGACGCGCGACGCGACGCGGCTCGTGCGCACAAAGTTATCAGGCGCCGATCTCGAACGGCTCGTGAAGACATTGCGTTGCGGCCTCGATCAAACGCTATGGGCCGCCGAAGCGACGATCGCCGAATGCGTTAAACTTGTCTCCGCCGGTCCACTTGGACAGCTGCCCTTCGATCTGATGGCCGCACATGCGCTCTATTCGGGACTGTTCAACGACGTCGAGGATCTAATCGCTGACAAGCGCTGGCGTATCGTCGCGACAGGCGCGTTGACGACACTCCCGTTCCACGTGTTGGTAACCGAACTGCCCCGTCCTGGAGGTGATGCAGCAACCGATCTTCGCGAGGCCGCGTGGTTAGCCCGGCGTACGGTGTCGAACATGCTGCCCTCCGTCGAGGCACTACGCAGCCTCCAGCAGAAGCCAGCCGTCCGTGCTAACGCAAAAAAGCCCTATCTCGCCTTTGGCAATCCGCTGTTGACCGGAGCAACCGGCGGAGATCGCCGCGCCTTTACAAAACAATCTTGCAAGGCCGCACTTGCCCCCGTTACGGCCGCCGTTCAGCGCAATTCGCGCGGTGGTCTTGCGACGCGCGCGGTGACAGCCCCTCCGCGCCCAACACTCGATATCGAAACGCTGCGTCGCCAAACGCCGCTGCCAGAAACCGCCGATGAAGTGTGTAGCGTTGCAAACTTGCTTGGCGCGACGGAACGCGACGTATTCCTCGGCGAGCGCGCAACCGTCACAGAAGTTCGCCGACTTGCCGGGTTGAACGCGCTTGACGACTACGCTGTCATTCACTTTGCGACCCACGGGCTCGTCGCTGGCGGACGCAGCGGGCTTGAACAAGCGCTTCCCGAACCCGCGATCCTTTTGACCCCGCCCCCGTTAGGCACAACGGGAACCGCGCTCGCGAGCGACAACGGTCTACTGACCGCCTCCGACGTTGCTGGACTCAAACTCAATGCAGACTGGGTTGTCTTGTCTGCATGCAATACTGCGGCGGGCGGCCGTGTAAATTCCGAAGCGCTGTCGGGATTGGCACGCGCGTTTTTCTATGCGGGCGCCCGTGGATTACTGGTGTCGCATTGGGAAGTTTACTCGGATGCGGCGGTCACTTTGGTTACGCGCGCTTTTGCCATTTGGGCGCGCGAGCCAACCGAAGGGCGGGCTGCGGCTTTGACGAAGGCCATGCGAGAGTTGATGGCGAGCGGCGATGCTGCAACGTCACATCCAGCCTACTGGGCGCCGTTCGTCGTCGCGGGCGCAGATTGACGTCACGTGGCACGCAATGCGCGCCGATTGATACGAACCGTGCCGGGGACTGAAATCGACACGCGCGGGCCGACCCAACCGATCAGCGCCTATTGGCCCGTAGGTGGCCGCTTGACGATCCGGCCTCGGCCGCCACGAGTTAGGTGCGTCAAGTGGCCATTGATGTGCCCGTTTAATTCCCCGCTGACATGCCGATTCGTGAACACGTTCGCCGTTAGGTTTTTACCGGCAGCTTTTGGCGGCAGATATCCAAGACGCAGCACCGGTCTCGGCCCTGAAAGTCGCGGCTCGAGGTTACGAACAATCCTAGCCGGCCGCTGATCCGGCAAAATCAACACCCGGCGCATCAAAACCGGACGGTGATCGGCAAGGATCCGAGCTGGCCGCCCTTTACGCCTCAAGTCCTGCCCGATCTGACCGCGCCGCGACCACCAATCATAGGCCAACGCAACAACTGGTAATGCCACCAAGATATAAAGCGGCCACTCCGCCCCGCTCACTTCAGCAACCGCCGCAGCATAAATCGCAAAAACGACGATCACCAGATACGGCCACAGCGGACCCGATGGTGCAGGCGGCGCACCAGGTGAACGCTTCAACACCGGATGGAGCGGTGGTCGCCAGACCGTAAGCGCACGCCGATCAGCCCGATCCGACAAACCGCGAACGAGCCATTGTCTAGGTGTTTTGTCGACCGGTCCGCGCGTCATCGGCCAAGCCAAGGTGGGGCAGGTACGGTTTGGCGGGCGCGCACATGAAACATAGAGGCCCCGCGCGGTGCGTATGCAGCCAAGCCCCAAACCAACGCTGCCAGTAGGTAAAAGCTGCGCCAGTGATCGGTATCGATGACGAGCCCCTCAAACGCGGTTGCTGCAAACGCGGCCAAAGCGACAAGCATCAAGGGTCGGTTTACGCCATCGCACAGCACCGAAAGCACCCCAAATCCAAGTGTGAGGATCACGATAACGGCATACGTGAAGCCACCAATCCAGCCGTTGTTGAGAAACACGCTCAGATAAACATTGTGGACGTCTTCGTAATGATGGTTGGCTTGGAATTGCCCAGCACCGATCCCTGCCGGGTTGACGAGCATAAGGTCGAGTGCTTGTTGCTGGCCACCAAAGCGGCCAGCCGGGCCAACGTCATACGATTGGACGAGTGTTGCGCGGTCGAGCAGGGTTTGCGAAACCTTATCGTCCTGAATGACCGCCACCGTCACTAATCCGACAACCGCCAGACCAGCTAACATGGCCGCCGTCAGCCGTTCGCGCTCGCGGTTGTTGGCGGCTGTGATGTAGGCCAGCACCGTATAGATTGCGAGACCAACGGCCAGATTGAGCCACGCACCGCGTGAGAACGTGAGGAGCGTGGCAAGGGCCAAAACGGCGGCCGCCGTTAACGCCATTGCACTGCGCCACAACGCACCACCAGCTCGGGCGTGCAGCAACAGATGCAACGCATAGAGGAAGGGAGCGACGAGAAACGCGCCCATCACGTTAGGGTCTTTGAACGTTCCCGAGGCCCGCCCAAAGCGCGTGAAGAGATCATAGGCGCCCGGTAACAGGTCGAAGTATCCAATTAATCCCGCAACCGACGTGACGGCTCCGGCAGCCAGCCATGCGCTAAAAATTAAATGTGCATGCCGGTCCGGCGTGTGCGCAACGAAGGCTGCTGTGACAAAGGCGGCAGCGTACAGATAAATCGAAACAGCCGTAAAAATCGTCGAGCCCGTGATATCATCAGACATGGTCGATGCCAAGAGCCCGCCGACGGCGACGAGACCCCACAACGCGATAAACACCAAAAGCCTGGACGTCACCAGTATGAGGCCAGCTGCGGGCAATAAAACTACGAGCCCTATCATCAACACGTCGACCGGGGCTGGCTCAGAAAACACAACGCCGCTTGAAGCAAACGTGAACCACACCGCCGCCAAGATCAGCGCGTGAATAAGACCGATGCTGCGGCTGGGCTCGACAGGCAAGCGTCCGCCGCGTGACGTCAAGTCGGTTGGTGAAGCGGAGCGAAAAGCTGATTGTGTTACGCCGCTCCCCCCACCGCGCGCGCCCGATCGATCGTACGCAGACATCGCCAATCCATGAGCCCACCCGCTGCGGATGTTCGCTGCCCGGCGTGTGCCCGACTGAGGCGGAAGCCTGCTGGCGCGCACGGCTTTTTCCGCGCGGCGCGCGCCAGCCGTTCTCACCGGTCGGTTGAACCGAGCCCGCTCAGTAGGCATTGTCACGCTGCGTTAAAAGAGCCCACGGCGTGATGGCCAGAATATACGCGTCCAGAAACAGGCTCCAGTTTTCGATGTAGTAGAGATCATGCGCCACACGCTGGTGGATCTTTTCATCGGTGTCCGTCTCGCCTCGCCACCCGTTGACCTGCGCCCATCCCGTAATGCCGGGCTTCACCTTGTGCCGGGTGAAGTAGCCTTCAACAACTTCGTCGTAGGGGCGGCCCGCAGCCTTTGCTTCCCTCGCGTGCGGTCGCGGGCCAACCAACGAGAGGCTTCCAGCCAAAACGTTAATGAGCTGTGGCAGCTCATCGAGACTCGACTTTCGGATGAACCGTCCAACCGACGTGACACGTGGGTCGTCCTTGGTAACGAGCTTGCTCGCCTGCGCATCGGCGACGTCTGAGTACATCGAGCGAAATTTGAGGACTTCGATAAGTTCATTGTTGAAGCCGTAACGCTTTTGACGGAACAGCACCGGCCCACGACTGTCGAGGCGAATAGCGACCGCAATCGCGATCATCACTGGCGCCAGCAGCAGCAACGCCAGTACGGCAATGGCCTTATCAAACAACCATTTCAACACCGTGCCCCAGCCGGTGATCGGCCGATCGTACAAGTCGATCATCGCGACCGAACCGACGCGTGAATAGGTGCCAGGCGCAAAGCGGAGGCTCGTTGCGTTTGCTGGAAGTTTCACATCAGCTGGCAATACCGATAACGTTCGCGCAACGTCAGCCAACCGATCTTCTGCGGTCAACGGCAACGCAACGATCGCCAAATCTAGTTGTGTCGTTCGTGCAAGCGCAATCAGATCGTGGATGCCACCGAGCCGCGGATAGCCATCAATCAACGCAGGACCACGATTGTCGCGATCATCGAAGATGCCGCAAATGCGTATGTCGGTTGCCAGATCCGCCTCAAGCTCTTTGATCAGCGCGCTAGCCACGGGACCGCTGCCATAGATCGCCGCGCGGCGATAAAGGCGACCCTGCCGCGCTAACCGGTAGAGCAGCGCACCCATTGCCAGGCGACCAATGATCAGCGCCAAAGCTGAGACCGCAAACCATCCTGCAAGCCAGACACGCGAAAAGTCATCGCTGACTTTCAAGAAAAACATCGCGGCAAACAGTGCAATGAACGCAACAGCAAGTCCGCCGAGCACCCTGGTCATACGGACCAGTGGCGTCGAAAGTGATGGCAACGTGTAGAGCGTAAGGAGTTCCAATGTCAGCAGTGCCAACAGCGCCGTTGCCCCGCAAGCGACCCAATATCCTGCATTCGTCAAGACGTCCGGCTCGTCGACATAACCAGCAGCAATTGCAAAGCCGAGTATCAGAACGGCAGCGCCTTCATACGCGCGGTAAAGCCCGACGAGAATAGGCGGCGAAATCCGCCCCTGCGTCTGCTTGTAGGTGAAATCTGCCAGTCGAGGGATCGTAAGCGCAATCGCAGCCTTCGGTGCCGCGGGCGTCGTCTCACGTTGGAGCGTGGCGTTGGTCGATTGACTGGCTCGGCCGAGTATTTGCATCAATCGTCAACTTTTCGGTCAGGTTACCGGTTCGTTGACTACGAGAAAGCACGCGGCATGCCAGGATGCGCTCAAATCACTCCTTAAGCAGACTTTAACATTCCATTACAGTTAACCAACGTGGTCGCCGCGGGTCCGTGGCGCATCTAAGGCCGCATAAAAATCAGACCCCTCAACCGCCACTGAAGACGGTGCATCGTAAACGTTCATTACAGCCGCCGCCATTCGTTCGACTGTAAACCGGGCCGCGACCGCCGCATTCCGACGTGCTGCCTGTGCGAGCGCCACTTCGGGATCGTTGATAGCCGCCGCAAGAGCTTCCGCTAAGGCAACCTCGCAGCCAGGCGAAACAAGCGTTGTTCCAGTGTCCGCAACGATTTCTGGAATACCGCCAACATCAGTTGCAACCATTGGGACCCGCGCTGCAGCAGCCTCCATGACAATGGTTGCAACTGATGTTGGCGGTATTCCAGAAATCGTTGCGGAC
>JBBQNE010000162.1:0-6354 GCA_038329675.1 Hyphomicrobiales bacterium
TAATCTCAAGACGCCAGTGTTCTTGGCGCAAGCCTTCGCTGACGCGCTGCCGGACGGGGCGGACGCGAACGTGATCAACCTGATAGACCAGCGGGTTTGGAACCTGACGCCCGAATTTTTTTCCTACACGGTGTCAAAGGCCGGGCTGTTGGCTGCCAACCGGATGTTGGCGCAGGCGTTGGCGCCACGGATCAGGGTCAATGCGGTGGGGCCCGGACCAGTACTGCAAAGCGTCCACCAGACGGCCGCCGAATTCGCGGCCGAATGCGCCAGCACACCGTTGCGCCGTGGATCGAGCCCGGAGGAGATCGCGGCAGCGGTGCGCTTCATTTTGTCGGCCCCCGCGATGACGGGCCAAATGATCGCGCTCGACGGCGGGCAGCATTTGGGCTGACCCGGGCGGGTTGAGTCAATCGAAGTGGAGCAGCGCTGAATACACCAAGTTGCCAGCCAACGACGGCGGCGGGAACGCCGTCGCTTCGATGGCTTCGGCAGCAGCAGCGTCGATTGCCGCGTTGCCGCTCGATGATGTCAGTTGAACAAAACCCGCCGATCCCGCTTCGGTGATCGAAAACAACACCGTCACAATAGCGCACCCACACTCACAGGGTCTTCGTAGAAAATAGATTTGTAACTAAGCGCGACACAAAGCTGTCACCAAGCACGCAGGACGCGAGTAATGAACGCACGTCAATTATCCGCAGCTTTATTCGCGAACCACGCCTTTGGCTGCAATCTCAACGGCTAACCTCACGCGTGCGTTCGCGCCTCGGTAGAACCGCAACATAAATTTTGACAACAGTTGTCGAAATACGAAGCCAACTTATTCAAAGTGTAGCAGCGCGGCATAGGCAATGCCGCCGCCGACTTCGACAGGCGGAACGGGTAGCGTCAATCGCGACAGCGCGCCAAGTGAAGCTGCATCGACGGCCACATCGCCTGACGGCGAAATCAGCTCGATCAGTTCTGCGCGACCAACATCTGATACCTGGAAACCAAGCGTCACGAGAACGGCGCGCGGTGGCACCGCAATGCTGATATGGGTCAGCGCGGCCCGAAGCGCGATGTCGTAGGTATCCTTGATGCGGCTCAGCTCGGTTGATCCCGCAGCGTCCACAATACCGTAAGACGTTTGCTGCTGTCGCATGGGCCTCAAAAACGCCCGGCACGTCGCAGCCGCCGGGCGAGCCGCCTCTCGCCGCGATGACGCATAATCTGACTGGCGACCGGCATCCGACATACTGGCGACAACGTCGGCGAGCGACAGCTTGGAAAACCGCTCCAGCCGTTGACGCCGCGCGCCGGCATCCTCTGCCGCACTTAGCCGGGCTTCGTCTTCTGCAAGCTGAGCCTGCGCGGCTTCCGCCAACTTGGCAGCCTCTGCGGCCGACGCAAGCGCGGTTGCCACCGCTTCTGACAAATCCCGTTCGAACGCGGCAGCAGCCGCAGCGAGGGCGTCAGCAACGGCGCATTCCTGCATGGCTTGTGCGGCCACCGCCGCTGCACTGAGCGCCGCGCTAACGGCTGCGGCCTCATTGCGGCTCGCAGCATCGGCAGCAGCAGCAAGCGCCTCGAGAACGGCGCGCTCTCGGTTGTCGTCAGCTTCGGTTGCTGCACGCCCGAGGGCATCAGCGACGGCTGCATCGCGCGCCGATTCCGCTGCCGCATCGGCATCAGCAAGCAACTGTTGAATGCGACGCTCGTGGTCGTTGGCGGCCCGAGCGAGGGCATCGGCGATGGCCGCATCGCGCGTTTCAGTCGCTTCGAGACTGGCTTCCGACAGCGCATCCACGATGGCTTTTGCTTGGCTTGTTTCCGCTTCAGCTGCCGCAGCCTCTAGGGCTTCCAGGATGGCCATAGACGTCGCGCCATCGGCAGTGGATGCTGCCATCGACAACGCATCGTCAATGGCACGCGCCTTATCGGCAGCCGCCGACGCAAGCGCATCGGACACGGCGCGCGCAACGGCCTCGTCGATGGCTTTAGCGCTTTGCTGTTGTGCGAGCGACTGCGTTGCGGCCAAGGCTTGGTCGATTGCGGCAGCCTCAGAGCGCTGTGCGGCGGCTTCGACGGTGGCGACCGCCTCCGCAATCGCAGCATCACGAGTGACGATGGCTTCGGCTTCAACAGCCCGCACGGCGCGCGAAACTGCCTCAACAGTGGCGCGATCGGCTACTTCTTCGGCCTGGCGCAATTGCTCAGTAAAACGCGCTTCGGCTGCAGCGACCGCAACTGCGATAGCAGCCGAAACGGTCTCGGTATCAGCAAGCGCAAACTCAGAGGCCTCTGTCGTGGCAGCGACGCGCGCAGCTTCAACGGCGGCTGCCATTTCACGGCGCATGGCGCCAATAGCGGTTTCGTTTTCAATCCCTGCGATCTCGCTTGCTTCGCGTACAGCAAGCGTTACCGCCGCGTCGCGATCTCGTGCAGAGGCAGCTTCAGCCGACGTAATTGCGGCCGCGACGGCCTCGGCCTGTTCGGCTGCGAGCATGGCCCTTGTTTCGACGATCGCCTGGGCAACGGCTCGCTTGCGGTCGTCTTCCAGTGAGCGAAGCGTTACGGCTAGCGCTGCTCTGCTTCGGGCATCGGCGTTCGCCAAAGCCTTGACCACGGCATCACTGCGGGCCTGCTCGGCTTCCGCAAGCGATATCATCTGGGCCTGCAGCGCCGACCCACCTGCCATTGCCCGGGGAACGCCGGTTGGCTCTGCCGTTGGGGGGCGCTGTGAAATTGCAAACCTCGCCACTGGCGCTTCAATCGTGGCCACCGATGATCCCAGGACCACGGCGTCGCGTTTGGCCCGCCCGTCGCTTTTGGCGAGGCCGTCGCGGTTCCCACGGTTAGAGCGGCCTATCACGTCTGCGTTCCCACCCGGCAGGCTCCCATCGCCACGGGTCGGTTTGCTTGCCAACAGCAATGCGCCAGAAAAAGGCAGCGGCTTCACCGGTCCGCCAGCCCCTTGTTGCAACGCGTCTTGTAGCTTTCGGATCGCTGCACCAACCGCTGCCCTGGGTTCACGGGCCATCGGCTCGCCGATATCGAGCGCTAATGCGTTAAGCCGCGCCGTTGCACCTTTGGCGAGGGCTGGATCGACGTTGGCAAGCTCGGCAAAACCACGCCGCCAATGGGCGAGCACGGCGTGGCTCTTAGGTCCCTTCAAAAACCGGTGCATATCGGCGAGGACACCGACCTCAATCGCGCTTAAGAAGGCCGCATGGGCTCGGATCTGGTGAAGCGAGGGCGCCAGAACGGCCGACGGATCCCGACTGCCTGGCGTGTCTTGACCGGCTGGGGCATCTTGACTGGCTAACGCTTGCGCCAAAGCACCGGTTTCAGGGCCCGCGATCTCCCCCACATCAAACGCCGTCACGACCTCGATAGGTCCAAGCAACCCCTGCCGATCGTGCACCACAACTGATACCGCCGTAATCGCAACATACCGCGCCACAACCTCGCTCAACATTGCGACAACGGTAGCGTCGATCACGTCGGGTGGCAGTGGATAGCCAGAAATGATCTCAAGCTTCGAAGCGCATTGTTTGCGGGCGATCGCCAACTCTGATGCCAGCACGTCGGCGCAGATGACGATGGGCCGCCCGTTGCGCGCTTCAACCGCCGTTGCAAGGTCGGAGCTGAGGCCCCGTGACAGCCGCCATTCGATCCGTCGGATGGCTGACAGCTGAGCGTTGATTGACGCCGCGTCAAAGCGGTCCATGCCAACGATAAAGACTATCGGCCGACCCGAACTCTGCGCCACAATCAACGCCGTGGCATCTTCCGCGCCACCGCGCAGAACGGCCACGCCCTTGGGCGTCTCAAACCAAGTCTTGAAGCGCAAATGTTCAACCGAATGCACGGCTTCCCCCCGTCTGACGCCACATCTCAATCTTGCCACCAGGCACAGACGCGCGCCGACTAGGTTTCGGCGATCTTAAAAAACGTCGTTGGCTCTGCGCCGACCAAACCAGTCTGAACGCCATGTGGGCGATCACAACCAAACCGCGGTCGGTGGCTCGATCGTCACACGTACTGACTGAGCCGTCGCTAACTGATTCGCCAAAACTGCACCTGCAACCACGGGTAGAGAACCACGGGTTACGGCACAGCGAACGTGCTCCCAGCCCAGCCTATCCACCAGCGTTGTGGCCTGGACACATTTTGCGCCGCGATCGCTGATATTTTCAGACGAGAATCGTGGTTCGCGTAATCCGACATTTTTGCTGGAGCGCTACACATGACCAATGCTGCCGCCGCCGATGCGGCCCGCGAAGCCCGCACCGAGGGCGAACCCCCGGCCAGTGCCACGGCGAGCCCAACGTCAACAGCACGCGCTGGCAAAGCCAAAACCGGTTGGCACACTTTCGACGTGCGCGTCTGGATCACCGACTTCAACCCGGTCGAATTCGGCATCTACCGTCAAAGTCGTAACCGGGCAAAGTCACGCCAATTCACGACCGACATGGATATCTTCGCCGAGATCACCGAAAACGGCGAACGGACCGGCCTGCTCGGCTACCGCGAGGACGTCTGGAAACAAAACACCGGTCTCGACCGCCGCATCATCTGCAAGCTGTTCAGCGAAAACTTGACCTGGCGCGCCACGATGGACCTGATGCTCGGGCGCTCGCTGCAACAGACAGTGGCGGCCCGGGGACTTCCCGTCACGGCTTGGTCGATCAACACGAACGACGATGATTTTGTCGTCTACGTCGAGCGCTCGTCAAACAAATGGCAGCTGATGCCCGAAAACTTCGGCTTCTTCCTGATGACCGACGGCAAGCCGCAATTTTACCGGCTCCGCAGCGACCTGATCAACATTGGCGGCGACTACACGCTGTACGATGGCAACGATCGACGCATCGGCCATATCGACGGTTCGATCATTACGCTTGGCGGCCATTGGCGCGCCAAGCTGAAGGCCGACGCGTTCGATAAGCGGCTGTACACTGTCATGAAATTGTTTACCGCAATCATCGTGTTCAATCGCGGAACGCGCAAACACGCCCGACGCCTCTATCGCGATCTTCAGGCGGGCAAACTTCCGCTCAAGATCGAGCGCCAGGAACACGACCTCTACATGAACCCACGCCGCACGCGGTGAACCGCACCGTGACTGTCAAGCATGCGCCATCATACTGAAAGCATTGCGCAATTAGGCACGATCGTCGTGGCGGGCAGTAGGTCGCATAAGCTCAAAGGCTTGCACCACCCCCTCACATCGGCAGCTTGGCCATGCGGTTGCCAAAATAATTTTCGATCGCCGTCACCATACTGTCGGCCACGTCCGCGCGCCATTCGTCAGACTTGAGATTTTGAGCGTCTTTGCGATTGGTCACGTAGGCTAGCTCGATCAGCACAGAGGGAAATTGCGCCGTCTTCAACACCCGGAATGTTGCTTGTTTGTCGGGCGATGATCGCATTTCGGTTGTATCGCTCATTTTTTCAATAACCGTCCCAGCAAACAGTTTGGAGCGGTCCTTGGTCGCCGAGACCTCTTGCGCGGCAAGGTCGGAAAGGATGCCGCGTACCGCGCCGACTTCCTGTTCACCGCCGACCTTCTTGATTGCTTCGGCACGGTTCGCCGTCAGCGCATTCTTGACGATTGTTCCTCGCGCTGAACTCTTGAGATCGTCGACAACATCAGACCGCAACGAGAAGATCGTCGCTCCGCGCGCGTTTGAATTGGCGTAGTCGGCATGGACGGCGATGAACAGCGCCGCGTTGCTTTTTTCGCCAAACGCCAGCCGATCATCAAGTTCAACGAAGACATCGGTATCGCGCGTCATCAACACTCGGTAGTTACCGGTCTTTTGTAGGCGGTCGCGCAGCACGTTTGCGAAAGCAAGTACGACATCCTTTTCCACAGCACCAAACTTCATCGCGCCGCTGTCATGCCCTCCGTGGCCAGGATCAATGACGATCACGGGTTTGTAGGTACGTTCAGCCTTAGCCTTTGGGCTGAGCGCACGTTGCGGCATTGGCGGCTGGACGCCGCTGGCACCAAGACCCGACGGCGGTGGCAAACCGCGGCCCGACTTCGACTTGACGGGAGACCCGATCGCTTCTGCACTGGCCGCAATTTCAATCGCAAGGAGATGGCCTTTGCCCGATGGGTCCTTCTCGATGGCCGACGCTGTAACGACGACCGGTTCGGTCACTTCAATGACCACCCGCATCCGGCCGTCCGAGGCCTGACCTGCGCGAAACGACTGAACGAAACCAATAGGCCCCTGCGCGCTCGCATCTGGCAATGCAACCCTGATGTCAGGCAATTCGACGACGACGCGGTTCGGGTTCGAAAGGTTTGAGATCTGGAATGCGACAGGCTTATCGAGCCCGATCACAAAGCGCGTT
>JBBQNE010000163.1:0-6215 GCA_038329675.1 Hyphomicrobiales bacterium
TCGGTCGATCCCGTCGCAAGCCCAATTGCGATCGCTATGTCTTCGATGCGGCCAAGGGCGCCGAGCGGTTTTGCTTTGCCTGCAACTTTTTTTTGTAGTGCTGCCAGAAGTTCGGCGCGCGGGGCAGTACCCTTGGCCACGTCGGCGCGAGCGAATGCCGACTTGGGTGGGGCGCGGGTTTCGTCGCCTTTCATGCGTGGATGTAGTCCTCCAAGGCGACCGTTGAGCGAGGCTCAGGTACATCGGTCACGAACTTCGCGTGGCTTTCAAGTCCAGGCGGGATTGGCCCGCCGTAGGCCCAGTCGAGTAGTTCGACGGTGTGGGCAATGGGGAAGTCCATTGCGCCTGCAAGTTGCGTGATGCAGCCAATGTTGCCGGCTGCGACGATGTCGGGTTTCGCCTTTCGAATGTTGGCGACCTTACGCTCTTTGAGCCGCCCTGCCATCTCTGGTTGGAGGATATTGTAAACGCCAGCCGAACCGCAGCAGATATGGCTCTCGGGAACGTCGACGACGGAGAAGCCCGCCATCTTCAGTAGGGCTTTCGGCTCGTCGGTGACGCGCTGACCATGTTGCAGCGAGCAAGCTGAATGGTAGGCGATCCGAAGGCTCGACCAGCGCTTGGGCGCACCTAGATTGAACGCGGTTGCGAATTCGGTGATGTCGCGCGTCATGGCCGAAATGCGTTTGGCGCGCGCCGCGTAGTCTGCGTCGTGGCGCAGCATGTGGCCGTAGTCTTTCACGGTTGTCCCGCAACCCGACGCGTTGATCACGATGGCGTCGACCGGCCCCTTTTCCATTTCTTTCGACCACGCATCGACGTTGCGCTTCACGGCGGTGAGCGCCTCGTGTTCCTTGCCCATGTGGTGGGTCAACGCCCCGCAGCACCCAGCACCGGCTGCAACGACGACATCGACACCAGCGCGCGCGAGCAAACGGATCGTCGCGTCGTTGATCGATGGCCGCAGAACTTGCTGGGCGCAGCCGGCCAGCATGATTACGCGGCCGCGCTTTTCACCGGTCGTTTCGGCAGTGCCCGGTCCCTCGTATTTCGACGATCGCGGCAACGTGCGCGGGGCGAGTTCGAGCATGGCGGCGAGTTCGCGAAGGCCGATGCGCTTCATCAACGGCACGAAAGGACGGCCGAGCACGGATAGCTTCAGCGCCTGCCGGAAGCGGTCGGGGTAGGGGACGACGTAGGCAAGCAAGCGCCGCACGAGGCGCTCTTTCAGCGGGCGGCTGCCGGTTGTCTCGATGTGGGTGCGCGCGAGATCGACGAGATGCATGTAGTCGACGCCCGACGGGCATGTCGTCACGCACGACAGGCATGATAAGCAGCGATCCATATGATGTTGAACGGTGCCGCTGGCGGGCTTTGATCCCTCAAACATGTCCTTCATCAGATAGATGCGGCCGCGCGGACTGTCGCGTTCATCGCCATCGAGGACGTAGGTTGAGCACGTGGCCGTACAGAGCCCGCAGTGGACGCATTTGCGCAGAATGCGCTCTGCTTCTGCGATGTTGGGATCGGCGAGTTGCGCGGCGGTAAAATTCGTCTGCATCGGCTCGAACGGTCCTAGAGGGTTGCGTACATGCGGCCAGGATTAAGAATGCGCTCGGGGTCGAAGGCGTCTTTGAGGCCGGTTGATAGCCGCTCGACGACTTCGGACATCGGGTGGAATACTTCAACGGCTTGGCGGACATCACGCCCGGCCGATATGAGTGTAGCATGCCCGCCATAGCCAGAGAGGATACGGCGAATGTCAGCGGCGCCCGCATCGGCAGAGGCTGGCACTTCGAGCCAGATGACACCGCCCGATGCATCGAGGCAGGCTTCGGCTTCGGTGTTGCGGCGGATGGCCGACATAACGGCGGCCGCTTTGCTTGGCGACGTTGAGATGCGCCAGACTTGCTTGGCTGAGCCGACCTGTTGTGTCTCGGTCGGCACGCGCGCAAACACCGACAGGCGGCGGATCTCGGACCAGAATTTCAACGATGCGTCGTTGTCGAGAACTTGGGGCTGGCCGTAGATTTTTAATGCCTCCGCGATCCGCTTTGAACGATAATCGATCGCGCTGGCGAAGTTTTCGATGCGTATCGCTGTCACTGGGGCTGCCTCGCGAGCAACCGACTTCAGCTCAAGTCGTGGTGTTAGGGCAGCCGACAAGTGTACCGTGCCGGAGACTTCGAATGGCGTGCCGAGGGCAGCACACATCGCTTCGACGGCCAGTTCCTCGGTGAGGCCCGGCCAGATTAACGTTTCGGTCCGCTCGGCAAGTGGCATCACTTTGAAGGTCACCTCGGTCAGCACGGCGAGCGTGCCCCAACTGCCAACCAGCGATCGGCCGACGTCGTAGCCGGTGACGTTTTTCAATACGCGGCCGCCGGACTTGAAGGCCTCACCGCGGCCGTTCACGGCGCGGACGCCGAGGATATGGTCTCGTGCGCTGCCGCCGGTAATGCGGCGCGGGCCGGACGCACCCGTTGCGAAGACGCCGCCAATGGTCTGGGCACCGCCTGGACCGCCGCTGACCGGGCCGAGGTCGGTCGGTTCGAAGGCCAGCATCTGGCCGCGTTCGGCAAGCGTGCCCTCAATCTCGACGAGCGGCGTGCCAGCGCGGGCCGACATGACGAGCTCGGTCGGTTCATAAAGCGTGAGGCCGGTTAAGGCTGACGTTTCGATGATGGCGCCGGCCTCGCACGGGCGGCCAATGCCGCGCTTTGATCCAGCACCCTGGATTTCGGTTGCGACTTTTCGAGCCGCGAGCCCCGCGACTGTCGTGGCGAGCTCGGTTTCATCGCGGGGTTTGTAAATATCCGGCACGCAGGCTCCACGGCGCTCAGAGGGCTGAGCTTTAGAAATCCCGATTAGGCGCTGAACGGTTTCATGCGGCGGCGCGTCGGATCGCCGATATTGCAGTTGCCGAAGGCTCGAAGCCATCACGCACATCGAGCGGGAACACCTTCGCCGGGTTCAGCAGCCAACCGGGGTCGAACACCGACTTAATCCGCATCTGCTGGGCAAGATCAACGGCGGTGAACTGGACGTGCATCAGGTCGCGCTTTTCGATGCCAACGCCGTGCTCGCCCGTCAGGCAACCGCCGACCTCGACGCACAACGTCAAGATATCCATGCCAGCGCGTTCAGCGCGCTCTTCGCTGGCGGGGTCGTTGGCGTCGAACATGATGAGTGGATGCAGATTGCCATCGCCCGCGTGGAAGATGTTGGCGACCCTGAGGCCGTACCCTGTGCAAATGCGCGAGATCGCGGTCAACGTCTCGGGCAGCCGCGACAACGGGATGGTTCCGTCCATGCAATAGTAGTCGGCGATGCGGCCAAGCGCGCCGAAGGCCGATTTGCGGCCTTTCCAAATGCGTGCCGATTGGGCGGCATCCTGCGAGATCGTCATGGTTGAGGGCCGGAACGGCTTCGCGATCTCGCGAATTTGCGAAAGCCGTTCGCCGATCTCGGCTTCCGAACCTTCGACCTCGATGATCAGAAGTGCTTCGACATCGAGGGGATAACCAGCTTTGGCAAACGCTTCGCAAACCTCGATCGCCGGGCGGTCCATAAACTCCATCGCGACGGGGATGATGCCGGATGCGATGATACCAGCGACGCATTGTGCGGCTGCTTCGTTGGTATCAAAGCCTAGCAGCATCGGGCGGGCGCCTTCGGCCGACTTCAAGATGCGAACGGTTGCTTCGGTGATGATCCCGAGCTGGCCTTCAGAGCCGACCATCAGGCTCAACAGGTCGTAGCCAGCCGCATCGACGTAGTCGCCGCCAATGTCGACGATTTCGCCGGTCATCAGCACGACCCTAAGGCCGAGGACGTTGTTTGTTGTGACGCCGTATTTCAGGCAATGCGCGCCGCCTGAGTTCATGGCGAGGTTGCCTGCGAGCGTGCACGCAAGTTGGCTTGAGGGGTCGGGCGCGTAGAAAAAGCCGTCGCTTGATACAGCTGCCGTAATCGCAAGGTTGGTGATGCCGGTTTGAACCCGGATCGAGCGATTGGCGTAGTCGACGTCGAGAACCCGGCTCATCCGCGATACGCCAACGACGATGGTGTCTTCGCCGGGCAGGGCGCCGCCGCACAGCGAGGTGCCAGCGCCGCGGGCGACGACTTTGAAGCCGTTGGCGTTGCAATAGCGCACGACGTTGGCGACGCCTTCGGTGGACGTTGGCAACACAACGGCAAGCGGCATACGCCGGTAGGAGGTCATCGCGTCGGTTTCAAAAGCGCGGCGGCCGTCGTCATCAGAGATGACCGCCTCGCGGCCAGCGATCGCGACGAGCGCGGTCACGATCTGATCGCGACGCGCCATGATCGAGGTATCGGGCAATGGCAGTTCGATGATCATTTGAAACGATCCAGGTTACGTGCCGGACGTGCAAGACGGGGTGCTGCCACGTCGGACGGATTTATCTACGGAGCGATATACCACCATTTGGGCGGTGATGAAGAACGAAGCGCGGCGCACACGGAGCGTATCGGGTCGTTTAGCGTGTCTGGCCCTTGACACAGCGCGGGCGGCTACTTCAACGTCAAAGCATAACTGTCTCGCCATTCACAACGATCTTACCCATTGTTCCGTCCATTCCTGCAAGGCATCCCAAGGGAGAAGCTCGTGGAAGATGATTTCCCGAAACCCAGTAAGGATGCCTCGGTGACGGCCATTAGCGACCTGGAGATTTTTGCCCGCGTGGCGCGAACCGGCAATATGTCGGCGGCTGGCCGTGAGATGGGCCTATCGCCAGCCGTCGTGTCAAAACGCATCTCCCTGCTCGAAGATCGGCTCGGCGCCCGGCTGTTTCAGCGCACCACGCGGCAATTAACTCTGACGGAGACGGGCGAAGGTTATTTTAAGCGGGTCGTCGATATTTTAAGCCTCGTTGAAGAGGCTGAAGACTTCGTTAGCCGTCGCAATACCAAGCCGCGCGGTGTGCTCAAAGTGTCCGCGCCGACCTCGTTTGGCCGCTTGCACGTGACGCCGCATCTCAAAACGTTTCTTGAGCGGTATCCCGATATCGAACTTGAGATTCAGCTGTCGGACAGCTACGTCGACATCATCCGTGAGGGTTTTGATTTGGCGATCCGGATCGGCGAGCTTCAAGATAGTTCGCTGGTGGCCAAAAAGTTGGCGCCAGATCACCGGATTCTGTGCGCGTCGCCAGCCTATGCGGCTAGCGCTGGGCTGAAAACGGTTAACGACCTCGCCCGCGTCAACTGCCTCGCGGCGGGGCCGCAGGATAGTTGGCGCATAGAGGGGCCAGATGGCGTTCACGTCGCCAGGGTGAATTCGAACCTTCGGACGAATTCGTGCGAGTTCGTTCGTGAGGCAACGCTCGCTGGGCTAGGCGTCGGGCTCAGATCGACGTGGGAAATTGGTGGCGATTTAAAGCGCGGTTCGTTGGTGCGCGTGCTGCCGCACTGTCGCGGACCGGCGAGCAATGCAATCTTTGCCGTCTACCCGAGCCGTGAATTCATGCCAGCCAAGGTCAATGTCTTTATTGAGCACTTGGCCGACACCTATGGGCCGGAACCCTATTGGGATCACGACCTGTCAATTGGCAGTTCCCCCCGTGCAGCCAAACCCGTCGCGTCCAAAGCCAAGGCCGCTGCGCGATGATGGTGTGAGCGTCGATGGCGCGCATGTCGACAGCTGGGCGGCGAATGTCTTGCGTCATGGCCCGCTGACGCGCTAGCGATCGTGACCGGTGGTCTCTATTGTCGACTGGCGACTGCCCGCTTTATTCATTCTAATGGCCCGAGCCACCCATGACGCTTGATGCTTTTCACGTTCCACCACAGAGCGAGGCGTCTGCAAAACCACGCGTTGCGCTGTTTGTGACCTGTCTCGTCGACGTGTTTCGGCCATCGGTCGGATTTGCGGCGGTTAAGCTGCTGGAAGCAGCAGGATGCGCTGTCTCAGTGCCGACGGGGCAGACCTGTTGTGGGCAGCCAGCCTATAACTCGGGCGATAAGGACAACGCTAAAACCATCGCTCGCCAGACGATCACAGCACTGGCTGAATACGACTACGTTGTCGTGCCGTCGGGCTCATGTGCTGGCATGCTGAAGATGCATTATCCAGACCTGTTGGCGGGTGACAAGTTTGAGCTTGAAGCCAAAGCACTGGCGGCCCGGACGCATGAATTGCTGTCTTTCCTCGTCAACGTGCGCGCGATGACGGCGCTCCCGCCAGAGATGGC
>JBBQNE010000164.1:0-6162 GCA_038329675.1 Hyphomicrobiales bacterium
CACCAAAGCCCGACACGCCGTGCAAGTCAGCTACCGTCTTTGGTCGCTTCTCGGCCAGCTCGATGAGCGTCTTGTCGTGGGCTACCACGAACGGCGGCACACCTGCTGCTTGTGACAGCCGAGACCGGGTCACCCGCAACATCGCATACAACTCGCCGTGCTCCGCAACGGCGGCTCCCCCCGGCGGGCCTTTGCCAGTCGATTTGCCTCGACGTTTGCGGGCGCCAGCCAAGCCGCCACCGACCACCTCAACGTGCTCACGGACGACGAATGTTTCTTCGCCGCGCAACAATGGCCGCGCGCGGTCAGTCAGCGCCAAAGTCGCGTATCCTTCGCCGTCGGGCTCGAGGTGTCCAGCCGACGTCAGCTGCCGGAACACAGCCTTCCAATACGTCTCGCTTTCGCCGGCTCCGATGCCAAAGACTGGCAGTTTATCGTGCTCATTGCGGACGATCCGCTCATCGTGCTCGCCGCGCAGCACCTGCACCACATACTGCGCACCGAACCGCTGTCCCGTCCGGTAAACCGCTGACAGCGCCTTACGGGCCGCATCCGTCGCATCGACGGTCCGCGGAGGGTTGAGGCAGTTGTCGCAATTCCCGCAAGGTTGGCTGCCGGTCTCGCTAAAATATGACAGCAGCGCTTGCCGTCGACACGTCGCCATCTCGGCCAACCCGATCAGCTTGTCGAGTTTGCCGCGCTGGGCGATCTTGAACGCTTCGCTGCCCTCAGACTGCGCAATCCACTGGCGCAGCTGAATGACGTCTTGAAGTCCATAAGCCATCCATGCGTCAGCTGGATCGCCATCGCGGCCCGCCCGCCCGGTCTCCTGGTAGTAGGCTTCGATCGATTTTGGCAGGTTAAGGTGGGCGACGAAGCGAACGTCAGGCTTATCGATCCCCATCCCGAAGGCGATTGTGGCGACGACGATGAGCCCGTCTTCCGACAGGAAACGCTCCTGCGTCCGGGCCCGCAGCGCCGCATCTAGGCCGGCATGGTAGGGGAGCGCCTTGCGTCCCTTCCGCTCGAGCCAGGCAGCCGTTTCGTCGACGGACTTGCGCGACAAGCAATACACGACGCCAGCGCTGGTTGGATGCTCGCGCTCGATGAAGGCCCACAGCCGCTCCCTCGTGCCGCCGCTGCCAGCCTCCGCAATCGTGTAGCGGATGTTTGGCCGGTCAAAGCTCGACACAAACCGGGCGGCGCCCTCGAGCCGCAGTTCAGTCGCGATTTCTTTGCGCGTGCGCTCATCGGCCGTTGCCGTCAGCGCGACACGCGGCACGGCTGGAAACCGCTCGGCCAGGATTTTGAGCTGGCGATATTCGGGCCGGAAATCGTGCCCCCACTGGGATACGCAATGCGCTTCATCAATCGCAAACAGCGAGATCGCCGCGCGCAAAATCAGCCCGAGCGTGCGTTCTTGGACGAGGCGCTCGGGCGCGACATAGAGCAAATCGAGGTTGCCGGTGACGAGCTCCCATTCGACGCGCTCTTGGGCCTGTCGGTCGAGCGTCGAATTGAGGAAGGCGGCCCGGACGCCGTTTTCGCGCAACGCCGTGACCTGGTCCTGCATCAGCGCGATCAGCGGGGAAACAACGATACCGGTGCCGTGTCGGACGAGCGCTGGGATCTGGTAGCAAAGCGATTTGCCGCCGCCCGTGGGCATCAGCACGAGGGCATCGTTGCCCGAGATCAGTGTTTCTATAATCGCGGATTGATGGCCACGAAACGAGGCATATCCAAACACGCGGTCTAAGACTTCGTGTGCTTCGCGCATCTGCGCCTCGAAGTCCCTTGGCTCGGCGCGATTTAACTCTGTCTGTTGAGCTTTTCTTGGGTGTTGCACATTTGGCCCAGCCGCCGCAACGGCGTGCGGCCCGGTCTGGTGACGCCCGTTCTGGGTTAGCGCTTTCTGGTGACGCCCTTGAACCGCCGCAGCGGTATCTGCTTTAGCAGCTCGACGCTTCAACTGTGATTTCAGCGCTATCGCCGCCATGGATGCATCCGCAGGTTGCCTGCGAAACGCTAGCTCGATTCGCATTCATCGTGCGCGGCCGCGCAACGCGATCACGGCACGATCAAACCCCAAGGCCACACGCCGCTTAAGGCTTCCAGCCCGCGCAGGCTGGCAGGCTGTCGGCGTAACGCAATCTGTGATTGGTCACTGAAGCCGCTTCGCGCCGTGCGCAGTCTTTGTCGTGATCTAGCTTGGAAGTTTGGAGGCCTCGCCCAGAATTGAACTGGGGTACACGGATTTGCAAATCGGTAGGCATGAGCATAGATCGTTGAAAATACATGAAAATAGACGTCAAGCGGGTGTTCTGTCCCTGTTTTTGTCCCAACTCAGTGGACCTATCCGGTTTCGCGGGCCCGCAACTCGCTGCGCCGCACTGCATCGTGCAACGCCTCCTTGCTGAGGAAGGCATAGTGCCGCTCTGTGACTAAGACGGACGAGTGACCGAGCCATTTGCTGACTTCCGTCATCGTGAGCTGATGGTCTTGCAGCAATCGGCAGCCGCAGGTTCGCCGCAGATCGTGCCATTCGACGTGTTCGTCGATCTTGGCCCGACGACAGGTTTTTTGAAGTGCTTCGTAGTTGGTCGGCGAACCTGCAGAGTATCGTTTGCCCGCTCCGGTAGCGAACACGAACGATGATGCTGGAGCTCTGCGCATCGCAGTCAATAGCCGGTGCGTCCGCTCAAGAAGGGGAACGACACGCGTTTTCGAGCTCTTTGCAACCTCGGCGCGGACACGGAGTTCGCGTTTACTCAAGTCGACATCCGACCAAAGTAACGAGAACTGCTCTTCCTTGCGCAAGCCGGTGTCGATGGCAAAGATTATGGTCAGCCGCGTCTTGGGCGGGGCATGGGCGAGGATCGCACTTTCCTCGGCTGGGCTGAGATAACGCGTGCGGGGATCGCCCTCGCTGAGGCCGCGCTTGGCTCGCCCTCGAAGGAAAGGTTTGACGGGATTGTGTTTGACCCACTCCCACTCCTCCGCACAGGAAAAGATGACCGACAGGCAAGCGAGATCGCGCCGGATCGACGACCCGCTGACCCGGTCTGCTCGTCGCTTTTGCTCTAACGCGCTGAGGTTGGCGGACGTGATGGCTTCCAAGGGCAAGCCATCGAAGGCTTCGAGTAGATGCTCCATGCTCACGACGTACCGCTTCGCACTTGCCGGCTTGAGGGTCTGAAAGTGTTCGAGTGCGAACCGTTCAGTGGCGTCGTTGAACGTGACGGCTGGGGCGTCGCCCCAGCGGCGCCCGTTCAGGTCTTGCCGAGCTTTGACAAGGCGCTCTTTAGCAGCTGCAAGGTTCTCTGTTTCGAGGGATCCCTCGAAATCCTGCCCCTTATGGCGTATCCTGTCCCACCAGACGCGGCCGCGCTTCTTGAGGTTCTTGGGCATGGCGGGATTGGCCTCAACTGCTGTTGCCACCACGTTTCGAATGTCCACCAGTCGACAAAGTATAGCTTGCGACGGCCCAATCTCAAAGCTCTCGCACCTGGCACGTCCCCCCTCGTGATCCGGCGCTGCCAATATCGCGGGCTCATGTCGGTCGCGGCCGAAAGCGCCGAAACGCGGATGAGTACTTCCCTGTCTGATCCGCCGTCCACAAGTGGCGCGCCTGGTTGGTCTGGACGAGGTGTGCACGCCCGAGTTCCCTCTAAATTGGCGGCGAGAACAACCCGAGGTGCGGCAACCTCTATAGTGGGTAAAAACGACAATTGCGCGTGGTCAGCCGACAGCCTCGGCGTTCGGTTGCTCTTTCGCCGTTTGCGCGGCGTTCCGGACGTCGGCGAAACCGCATGCCGTTGCATGATTTGCGTCCATAGATCGACAGGTGCTGGTCAAATTCGTCGGACATATAGGCTGTTTGGCGCCCCCTGGCGTGTAGGGCTTCGTTCATGCGGTAACTTGATCTCGCATTGACGATTTTTGAGCCGATGCGTGCCGGTCTTTGAAACGTGCTGGGGTGATATGGGTCTGATAACTGCAGTTTAAGACGCAGCATAATTTTTCTTTTCCCTATTTGCGGTCGATGGCGCCAGTATCCAATAAAGCGATAGATCGTGACAATTAGGAAACGCGGGAAAAAGCGGGAGTTGCAAGGAAGTCAGAGTAACTTTATCGCTGCAAAGCGCCACAATTGTCGAGCGCGGGCTCCGTACATCCTTTCAGGATGAAACTCACTCCGCCATCCCCCTGGAGCCGTCGCCCCGCCCTTGAGCCCCCCCACCCGGGCGCGCCGCGACGGGGGAGTGGGGGAGGCCATCCCACTGGTGAGTCAGAGCGAGTTTTGGATCAGGGCGCGGATCTTTGTGTTTGCGTTCAAAGCTGCCACTGATGGCACAGCTGTCCAGCTGCAATTGCAACGTTGAATGTCACAGGATGTGATAGATTTGGTCAATCCGAGAATGAAATGGTTTGCTTGGCGTGTTCTTGCGCCACGGGGGCGTTACCCGGAGGGCCGAGACCCGCCTTCGGGGCTCGGTCGTGCTGGCCGCCTTCGGGCAGCACGATAGCACCCGGTCGCGGCCCCCTTAGGCCGCGAGGCGCCCGAGACTTCGACCGAACCTTTCCATCTGAAAAGAGAGCACTCTTTGCTAGTGGTATTAGAGACATCCCGGCGTTGCCGAAAAACACCGAAATCGCGCTTCCGCTGAGTAACGTCAGAAGTCGCATTGATTGCAAAGACGAAATTCCACTCTTGACGTTTCGAGTAAATAAATAGCGCTTCGCTTTGGCCCGTGGTTGCGGACGTTGACGCCACAAATTGGCGTCGTTCTTTTATCTCGATGTCCAAATACGACCTGAAAACTTCCCGCTTGTTCCTGACGCAAATACAACACCGACATAAGACGTTACAAATACGTACGCAGAAAATATCCCAAAAAGAGGCGCAGCAACGTATGATCCGCCTTCCGCCTTCGACATGTGCTCAGGGTTGGCGCGATGAGTCCAACACTGGCGCGCCGTGAAATGTCACGTAGGCGGGGTACGGAAAGCGGCTGCGATAGTAGCGATCTGGGCCGAAGCCGCGGCGTTGCAAACCTGACACTGTGCAGTATCGTGCGCGACAAGACCGACTGCGGCGGCGCTGCGCCTTCAGGCGCGTTGTACCTTACGGTCAGAACGATCAGAAACCGTCTAGCCAACAAACAGAACGCCCCGACCGTTGCATGGGCAATGGTGTGGAGGCAAACCCCCCGAAGCCGACCGTGCGGGAGTCGCGGTTCGACTGCACTGTTCAATGGCAGTTGGTTCTCTCGCGAAGCCAAAACTGGCCGAGCCTCCGCGCGAATGTCGTCCCCCGTGCGAACAAGACACGACCACTGTCCCAACACCAGAGACGCGCTGGACGCGCCTGTCGCGACAAGCGCGTCGGCCATCACCGATTTTATTGAGAAAAATTGGAGGCCTCGCCCAGAATTGAACTGTATTGATTTAATTTCCAAAAATAGATTAATCTTCACCAGCCACCTGTTAGCCTACCAAACCAACGCCGTTAGACGCTGGTTCGTAGTCTCGCTTGTCGGAGCCGTCCTGCACGATCCGTAACCGGTCCGGCGCTACTGGGCGGATGAGCGCAAAGGCTTCATCCAGCGTGCCTGTGGTCCAGGTCTGCCGCTCAGCCGCCGACGTCACCTAAACGACACCCTGTTGAAATCATCCGCAAAATGCGCTAATCGAAAACTTGCATGAAGATCGGGTGCATTAGTGCATCGCGAGCCAACCGACCAGCCCCTGGCACGGTGGATCCTCAACTGAGGCATGCGGCTCCATTGGAGCAAACGAAGGAGGCAAGCATTTCCACAATACTACTCCTAAAGGTTCAGCGCGCACTCGCGTCTAGCGCCTTGGCTCAGCTCGTCGGCGAGATCTTCGGCGTAACGCCGGATGTCACTGCAGACGGCCTCGACGCCGATACCTTGCGCGGTTGCTGCGCGGTCACCGGCGCGACCGGCGTTACGATTTTGATCAGCCCGCGCAGCGTGACCCTTTTCTGCCGGTTGAACCCGAGCTGCGACATCAGCGACCCCTTGAGGTCGGCCATCCGCTGGAGATTACTCTCAGCCGCCTTCAGCCGCAGTTCCGCCTCGTGCCGCCGCGAATGCAGCCCCGCCACGCCCGCCGCATCCTCCAAGATACGCCGCCGGT
>JBBQNE010000165.1:0-6098 GCA_038329675.1 Hyphomicrobiales bacterium
GGTGCCCGAGTTCCAGAGACAAGGTCCCCTCCCAAAACGCCCAGCTCGCGCTCTGGACCCCGTTGGATGGAACACAGCCAACTTACCCCCGCGGCTGAGCGCGGGGATAACTCGCCATCCAGATTTATTGCGTAGGGTTAAAACGCCGCCGACCTGACAGGCCGATCCAGCGCACCGACCAAGTACACCGACCCGAAACACGCCAACTTCGAACGCCGCCACCGGCCAGCGTCGATGGCCACCGTCCAGACCGCGATCCGCCGCCGCCCCTCAGTTGGCCCGCAACCGCTGCCAGGCAGCACATCGTAACCGAGGGGACCATTGCAACGCCCACCACGGGCCTGAATGCTGCACCTACGCCCACCGACCGGTGAATAACGGGGATTGCTCAGCTGAAAGCCAACCGCGCCATTGGACAAGCGTGGACAAGCGTGGACAAGCCTCAGTTGTGGCCCATCCGCCGTTGAGAATCGCGGCTCGCCCGTGCTTCTTCCGATCCCGTACCGTGTCACAATCTGTCCAAGCCTCCGCGGTTTCGTGTTGTGCGTCCGCCCCATAACGAAAGAGTGGAAATGGGTGCTTCCAAATCCCACGCCGGTTACGCCGCCAACCCGATCGACCTCGTTGAGGAGCTTGCTCAAAACCACGACTGGTCCGTCGATCGTAACGGCGATGACGAACTGACACTCATCGTTTCGGGCGACTGGACGGACTATCACGTGTCGGTCAACTGGCGCGAAGACCTCGAAGCGCTCCACCTCGCGTGCGCGTTCGATTTCAAAGTCCCCGAGACGCGCTTGCCCGAGATGTATCGCCTCGTTGCCCAAATCAACGAGCAGCTCTGGCTTGGCCACTTCGATCTGTGGGCCCAAGAGGGGCTGATCATGTTCCGACACGCGCTGCTGCTCAACGGCACGCTCGCGACCCCTCGCCAGGTCGAAGCGATGATGAAAGCAGCACTTGAGGCGTGCGAACGCTATTACCAAGCGTTCCAGTTCGTCGTATGGGCTGGTCGAGACAGTCACGAAGCGCTTGCCAGCGCCATGTTCGAGACCGAGGGCCGGGCGCAATAGCCGCGACCGCCCGCGATCCGCGGGAGGCCGCCATCACACATACGACCGAGGCAGCACCCGCAGCGCCGTCTGCCAGCGGAGAGCCAACGCCACACGTCAGCTTGTCCTCTCTCGCTGGCCCCATCGTGCTGGCTGGTGCCGGCAAAATGGGCGGCGCGATGCTCGCGGGCTGGCTCGCCGCCGGGCTCAAACCATCGCAAATCATCGTCGTCGAACCGCAGCCGTCACCCGACATCGTCGCGCTATGCGTCGCCCACGGCGTCTCGCTCATCGCCGAACTGCCTCCGCCGGAACATCCAACATCCGACCGCGCCCGTTCGCCAGCCGAGCCTACCCGGGATGTATTGACGTCGGCTGTGTTAACTCCAGCCATCATGATTATTGCGGTCAAGCCTCAAGTCATGGCGAGTGTTTTCCCCGCTCTCGCCAGCCTTACAGCACCAGACACACTCACAATCTCAATCGCCGCTGGCCGCTCGATTGCAAGTTTCGCGGCCCATCTCCCCCGCGGGGCGGCCATCATCCGCGCCATGCCAAATACGCCTGCCGCGATCGGTCGAGGCATCACCGCCATGGTCGCCAACGCTCAATCACGCCCCGACCAACGCGCCGTCGCCCGCGCGCTGCTTGGTGCCGTTGGCGATGTCGTCGAAATCGCCGATGAAGCGTTGATGGATGCGGTCACCGCCGTATCGGGTTCTGGCCCTGCCTATGTCTTCTGGCTGACCGAGACGATGGCATCAGCTGGAATCGCCGCTGGCCTCCCGTCTGATGTCGCCATGCAGCTCGCCCGCGCCACGGTTGCCGGATCGGGGGCATTGCTCGCATCCGCGCCCGAGGATGCGAGCACATTACGCCGTAACGTCACGTCGCCCGCTGGCACGACGGCGGCCGCGCTCGACGTCCTCATGGCAGCCGATGGCCTTGAGCCGCTGATGACCCGGGCCATCGCCGCCGCCACCGCGCGGAGCAAGGCTCTATCTTGAAGCTGCCATTCGTCCTGACGCGTCGAATTGTTCCTGCATCGCGTCCCCCGACATCACGGCCCAAACGGCTGCGGCCCCACATTAACCGCATCACAGGTCCAAGCCCCCTGTAGAGGCGGAAATGATCGCATCGACAGCGTGGCCGCCGCCTCGAACTTGGCCGCCAGCGATCACCAAAGCGATCCGCTGCCCGCCCATATTCGTCTCTACACTAGTGATTTCGACGGAGGATGACCCCATGATCGATACGTTGAGCCCCAAAGGCCGCATTGTTGCAGCCCTGATGCGGCTAGCCGCCGAGCGCAAATGGCAAGACGTCGCGATGGCCGACATCGCCGAATCCGCCGGTATGACGCTCGTTGAAGTCCGCAAGGAATTCACCCGCAAAGCCGAGATGTTGTCGTCGTTTGGCTATATAGTCGATGAACAGGTACTCCAGCGCGCGCCCAAGCGCCCGACGGCTCAGGCCCCACGCGATGCGATCTTCGACGTCGTGATGAGCCGCTTCGACGTGCTCCAGCCGTATAAAGCGGCCCTGAAGTCGGCCTCCGACGGCGGCGCACTCGATGGCTCAGTGCTCAAAAGCCTGATGCGCTCGCAAGCCGCCATGCTGCAAGCTGCCGGCGTTGACACGGAAGGCCCAGGCGGCGGTCTCAAGGTCGCTGGCCTTGCGGGCGCCTTCACTCGCGTCTTCAATGTCTGGCTCGACGATACCGACCCCGGCATGGCGCGCACGATGGCAAGCCTTGATCGCCAGCTGCGGTCGGGCGAACGCACCGTTCAATTCGTCGACAGCACGTGTGCCAGCCTCAATCGGATGCGCGATACGCTGCGAGCGGGCATGCGCGGACGTCGCGACGGCTCGGCCAACAACCCGACGGGCAGCCCGACGGGCGGTTCAACGGGCGGTTCAACGGGCGGTTTTGGTGACAGCGCTGGAAACACGCCGACGCCACTTTAACGCCGCGGAATTGTTCCAGCGCTCAGCTTCGACGATACCCGTCGTCGACGCTGCTAAGAGCCGTTGGCGGAGTTCTGTGCCACGGCCATCGACCCCGGGCCGCCATCAATCTTGACGGCGCGCTCAGCCCATCGTTCAACCGGCGACCGCCTTCAAAGTCGTCGGCCCGCTTTTGGGGCAACTCGATCGACGTCCGATTTGCGATCCCGGCGTTGGCGGCGTGCCCGCCTCAAACCCGTCAAGCAGCGCTTCAAATAACTCCGGCGTCAGATCCTCGTAGGTGTCCTTCGATATCTGCACCATCGGCGCGTTGGCGCAGCTGCCAAGGCACTCGACTTCCTCCCACGACAGCTGCCCGTCGGCCGACGGCGTATGCGGCTCATCGGCGATCCGCGCCTTGCACACCGCCAACAGCCCTTCCGACCCGCGCAGCAAACACGGCGTCGTCCCACACACCTGCACGTGCGCCACCCGGCCGACCGGCGACAGCAGGAACATCGTGTAAAACGTCGCGATCTCCAACACGCGAATTTGCGCCATCCCGAGCATCTCTGCGACCGTACGGATCGCAGGTTCCGTACACCAGCCCTCCTGCTCTTGGGCGCGCCACAGCAATGGGATCACGGCCGCCGCCTGCTTGCCCGGCGGATACTTCGCGATCGTCTCGTCGGCGAAGGCTAGATTTTCTGGCGTAAACTGAAATCGGCTCGGCTGTTCGGGATGCAAACGGCGGTTGGCCATGGACGGGACAAAGCTCCAGACGTTGGATCAATTGCCCTAAAGCTAACCACCAACGACCCGATTGGATAGGGGCCGATCGACACATCACAACGCCGCGCCCAAGAGACCGGCAAGCGACTGGCAACGGACTGGCACATGACGCGGCCCGACTGTTTTGGTATGGTGCAATGGCCTGAGGCGAACAGTCATGGCCACGTCCGTCGAAACCCTTCAAAAAAAGTCGCGCAACAGGCTGGGCAGTTTGAATTCATCACCGGGCAATTGCGGGATGTACTGCTGTACATGCACGCGCGCTTCAATGACTTCGACGGCCGATTTACCGCTGTTGAAGGCCGCCTGGATAAAATCGAAGGCCGCTTGGACACAATCGACATCCGCCTCGACACATTGGAGGGAAAAATCGACGCCCTGCCTCGCGTCATCGCAGTACTCATGGCTGGTGGCTAAGCCGGCCATCCAGCAACCACTGATGTCGCCAACTCCTAAGCGTCCCGCCAACGCTCACTCGTCAGGATTGCGTCGCTCAATGCGCACCTTCGGCAGATAGTCACGCGGGTTTTCGATGATCGCAGCTGCCCGATCGTAGCCAAACAGCGAACCGAGCCAGCCAAGTAGCAGCAACCCCGTCACAAGCGGCGCCAGGAACAGTGACAGCTGCGAACCAACCCGCATGACGCCCGTCCACAAAAACGCAAACAGCAACCCTATCCCGACGATGATCCAGCCACCCGTATCGATCCGCGCTGCAGCAAACAGCACACCGACAACCACCGACACCAGACCCAGCATGATTGGCACTGCAGGAATGTCGGCATGGAAGGCGCCCATCGGCCAACCGTTGCGAATGGCAAACAGCCGATAGGTTGCCAAACTGCCGCCGAAGCCTAACGCCATGACCGCCAGATAAAACAAATTATCGTACATAATCCGTCGCCCGCCTCACAAAAACCACGCCAAGCATCAACGTTATCTTAGCTTTATCGCGTCCGCCACACTGCCGTCGTGTTGCAGTTAAACCCGTCACGACTTAAGTTGATGGTCGCCAATCACTGTCATTCGTCGGCAACATTATTATCAACTTCTGCCACAATCCATTATTAATGCGCGTTGGCGATTGACAGCCGGTGACACGCCGACCACCACCGAGACCCTCTGGCGTTCAGTATGCCACATGCGGCAAGTTGCCTAATGCGTCAGGCCGATGACCTTAAGGTATTCTTGAACACTGTTAGCGGACGTTAGCCACTAGTAACCGAGTGTGACGCTATCATGTAAAGCTAAGGCACGAATAACACACGCATCTCCGGCGTCGGCGTTGAACCCGACGGAACGAATACTCTTTCAAAAGGCAGAACGTCATTGCGACGACTGAAGGTTCAGACGGCATGCATATCTATCAGCAGGAACGAATTGCGCTTTTCATCGATGGGGCCAACTTATACGCCACAGCCAAATCGCTCGGCTTTGACATCGACTACAAGCGTCTGCTGCAATACTTCCGCCAACGCGGTCAGCTCGTACGCGCCAATTATTACACCGCCCTTGCCGAAGACCAGGAATACTCCTCGATCCGGCCGCTGATCGATTGGCTCGACTACAACGGCTACACCATGGTCACCAAACCGACCAAGGAATTCACCGACGCGACCGGTCGCCGCAAAATCAAAGGCAATATGGACATCGAACTCGCCGTCGATGCCATGCGTCTGGCCGATAACCTTGAACACATTATTATCATTTCCGGCGATGGCGATTTCCGCAGCCTCGTTGCGGCGCTACAGCAAAAAGGCAAGCGCGTCAGCGTCATTTCCACGTTGCAGACCTCGCCGCCGATGGTCGCCGATGAACTGCGCCGCCAAGCAGACCAATTCGTCGACATCGCCGACCTTGAGCAGCTGATCTGCCGCGATCCAGCGACACCTCGCCCGGTCCGTGAACGCACGTTTGCGCCACGCGGCGCACGGGTTGGCGATCCGACGGGCAGCCCGGTTATGCCGACAACTGACGTCGAAGTTGACGTTGAAACCTAAGCGCAGCGCAGGGGTCGGTGATCCGAGCCGAGACCGTGCCACGACACCGACGCCTGACAGACCTAATAAGCCTGACAAACCGAGTAAGCCTGACAAACCGAGTAAGCCCGGAAAAACGAGTACGCCCGGCAAAGCTCGCGAGGCTGGCAAACTTCGCGAGCCAGACCAACGAACCGGTGCCCGTAGCCAGGGCGAACCACCCCGCGACTGCGACCGCTGCCCACGGCTCAGCGCGTTTCTGTCCGCGCAACGCACGCTCCAACCCAGTTGGCACAACGCCCCGGTCCCCTCGTTCGGCCCGAGCACG
>JBBQNE010000166.1:0-6082 GCA_038329675.1 Hyphomicrobiales bacterium
CAGGAGAGCGATTGGGCCATTTGCATCCATGGCAACCAAGTGTGCCACGATGCCTTGTCTTCAACGCGACTCCAAAACGCCTCAAGCGCCGCAAGCCGGTTCTCCGGCTTGTTGCCAGCAATGAGTGCCGCATTGATTGCGCCAACAGATGTGCCGATGATCCAGTCCGGCTCAAGACCCGCCTCGTGAAGTGCCTGATAGACGCCGATTTGGTAGGCGCCTAGTGCCCCACCGCCTTGCAGCACAAGTACTAATTGGCCGGCCCCTGAGGGATCGGCCAGCAAGCCCAGTCCATTGACTGGTGCCGCCGCACCATTGTTCGATGTGCCTGCCATTTTGAACTCCATCCGATCCGTAGTCATTGCGCGGTCCAGCCGCCTTCTACCGGGAGCGCTGCTCCCGTAATCGAGGCGGCAGCGCTTCCGCATAAAAAAACGGCCAGTGCGCCGAGTTGCTGTGTTGTCACGAACTTTCGCGTTGGCTGGCCAGTAGCAGCACGTCGCGGACAACCTGTTCCTCTGTCAAACCGCGAGCCTTGGCGGTCTCGGGTATCTGCTTCTCAACCAGGGGTGTCAGCACGTAGCCAGGACAAATGGCGTTGACCGTAATGCCATCCTCGGCGGTTTCAAGCGCCACCGTTTTCGTTAGGCCCAAAACCCCGTGTTTGGCTGCCACGTAGGCCGACTTGAAGGGCGACGCGACCAGTGCGTGCGCAGACGCGACATTGATGATGCGGCCAGATTGGCGCGCTTTCATTTCCGGAACGACGGCGCGGATGGAGTGGAAGGCGGCGGACAGATTGATTGCGATTATAGCGTCCCACGATTCTACCGGAAATGTCTCGATCGGCTCGACATGCTGAATGCCGGCATTGTTAACAAGGACATTAATCGAGCCGAGTGTCGATCGAGTATCGGTGACCATTTTCGTAATTTCGTCGGGCTTAGACATATCAGCAGCTGAGTAGGCCGTCCGAACTCCGAATTTCTCTTCGATATCCTTGCGAATATTTTGAATTTCACTCGCTGCACCAAAGCCATTGAGCATAACGTGCATCCCCGCCGATGCAAAAGCCTGCGCGATACCGAGCCCAATTCCGCTGGTTGACCCGGTGATGATTGCGACTTGCCCTGCGAGTTCGCTGTCCAAATCAACGCACCCCTGTAGTGGCTCAGTATTATCGGCCACAATATGTGAAAAATCACGCCAAATCAGCGAGTAAGCTTTGGAGCGTAGCACTTCCATACGAGCCCGTGAAATGACGTTTGCGCTTGTAGGCGATGCCCACAGGGCATGGAGCGGCGCCGAACCTTTACCTTAATGATATAAGATAACGATTTTCACTCTTTAAGTTATGCCATTGCCTCTTGGGCATCAAACTAATAGGCAAAGAGCATTTCGTTTCTAACATTGATCGCGTCAGTGTTCGATGCGGGGCTCGAAAACGGCCACCGGATACTTTGGAGAAGACTAAATGAATTTTCGAAAACACCATCTGCGTCGCCTGATGCAGGCCGTTGGCGCGTTGCTCGCAATAACCATGTCTTCCAGCTTGGCAGCCGCGGGCGAATGCGCCGCTGACAAAGTTTTAAAGACACCGAGAAAACTCGAGCAAGTGACTGATGGCTCTAAGGTGGCCGCCGAAGTCGTTAACAGCGTCGATCCTTCAGGCTGGCGTGGCATGAAAGGCCTTATGCTGCGCACCCGCCGCCTTACGATCGCTCCCGGCGGATTTGTGCCAACGCACAGCCACGCAGATCGACCCGCAATCATCTACATTATTTCTGGCAAAATTAGCGAACATAGCACGCTATGTTCGGTCCCCATCGTTCACAAAGCAGGCGAGTCGACGGGCGAATTCGGCGCCTCACTCGATCATTGGTGGGAAAACAAGGGCAAGGAACCAGTTGTCCTGACCTCGAGCGACATCGTTCCAATCGAAATGATGAATGACAAAATGATGCAGATGCCCTGATCCAGGGCTGACCCCTCCAATGTGCAACGCGCGGCACCTCACCGGTGCCGCGCATACCAGTCCCGTATCGTGAGGATCTTTTACTATGACTATTTCGGGGCCGACGACGTTTGCCGCCGTCGCAGCCTGCGCCGTTGCGGTAGCGCTCACCGCGATCTGCATTACTCGGTTCCCGAGACTGTCAAACGGCTCAAAGCAGCTGTGGAAGCCAAGGGCATCCGCTACTTCGACGCGATCAATCATCAATCGCTTGCTGAAGGGGCCAAGCTGAAAATCGATCCTTCGACACTCGTGCTTTTCGGCAATCCGCCGCTGGGCGTTCAATTCCTGCAGTCCAACCGCTACGCCGGTCTCGATTGGCCGGTGCGGATGCTGGTCACGCAGGAAGCCGACGGCTCCGTTTGGCTGGCTTGGACTGATTTCGACTGGTTGGCTCGGCGTTACGCAATCAAAGACAAAGCCGCCCAGCTCGTCATGGCATCTAGCGTTGCCGCAGGATTGGCCGCAGAAGACGCAAAGTAGTGCGGTGCTCATAAAAGCGCTGGATCAGATCGTCGATCCTGACACAGTTCCGCCGTCCGTGCTTGGCCGTCCGAACATTTAGTTTGTACCAAATACCCGGTCGCGCTCGGCCGGCAAGAGCGGCCGAGATCCCTGTTGTTTTGCTTCGGCCGTCGCACCCGTCGTGAGCGCGTCGCTAACGACGGGCGAGGACTTTGGCTTGGGCGGCAACAAATACATGGCAGGATTCGACTTTGCGTGTGCTTCGAGGTCAGCCAACAGCACCTCGACGAGGGGCGCCACTTGCGCCGCATTGATGTTCGTCCCCCATGGTTCCGACACGGTCCCCGTGCCAGCTAATACCACGTAGCTGTAGGCGGCGCCGTTGGCGAACTGAAGCCCACCCGTGATCCACGTATCAACGGTCTGGGACGCATCGAGCGTCGGCTTCGTGCCAGTCTTAGCAAAATGCAACCGTACGCCCGGACGCCGCGCCGCGCACCACTGCGAAATCGACTTCAATGTGCCCGCTGGCTGTCCGCCCGCCGTATGGCACAACGGCGCTTCGAGCAGAGCTTTCAACATGCCGCGCGCTTTCGGCTTGATCACAGCATTGGGGATCACGCCCGGCGATTGAGGCATTGCTGCCGCGCGAGCGCCGGTCTTACCAGTATACTCGAACGCGCGGATCAACGAGGGCTGACGGACGGGCTTCGACCCCTGACCAATCAAACTGGCGAGCACAACGCCCGACATTTGATGGACCCGCCGCGGCGATCCGGCAATCTGTCCAAGCACGACAGCGGTGGATGGCGGCGTCCCTTCGCCGTTCGCATCGCGCGGCGGCATCTCAAACCCGAACCGGTCAATGAGGTGTTTGACCCGGCCCTGACCGAGACCAACGGCCCTGCTCAGTAGCGGCGCATTGAGCGAGCACGCGAAGGCTACAATGGCCTTGCGTTGACCTTTCTGAGTACCGCGCCCGCATCCATCAAGGCCACCGGCGGGCGCCTCACTGTCTGAGTACAGTGTGCCAGGCCCGTCTCGACCATCATTGGCGATCGCGACGGCAGCGAGGATCTTGCCAACGGATGCCACCATTCGGCTCTCGCGCTCCGGCACGTAGACGCCGCTATCGCCATCACGCGCTGCGGGTGAGCCGAAATAAGAAGCGGTTTCGCTGGCGTCGAAATAACGGACGATCTCGCCGTTGGCATTGGCCGCAACGACGATGATATTAGGCATCTTGACGGGGCCCGCGCCCGACAATGCCAAAGCCGCTGCCTTTGCCGGATCAAGGGTGAAGCCAACGCCAATTTTCCCAGCAAGCGTACGATCGAGATCGGCGAGTTTCGCCCTGATCCGCGCGCGGAAAGCGAGGTTTTCCGCCACGTCAAGCGTTGAGCGCACGCCGCGAACATTGTCGCGCCAGCCAAAACCGTAAAGCTGCTTCATCTCCTCGCGCAGGCCGAACCGTTCCGTCGGCATCAGCGCGGCAGCCCGGATCATCGGGTTGGCGGTCGCGCGCTTAGCCAACCCCGGCGCATAGGTCTCAAGCATCGTCTGGAGCTTGCGCTTGACCTTGGGATCAGG
Source organism: Hyphomicrobiales bacterium (assembly GCA_038329675.1). GTDB lineage: Bacteria > Pseudomonadota > Alphaproteobacteria > Rhizobiales > Hyphomicrobiaceae > JANXVY01. The sequence goes on from JBBQNE010000166.1 coordinate 4,070, forward strand.
CGGTCCGCCTGCCATCGTCACAAGTTCGAACACGACTTTCTTTTGTTCAGCCTCGTCGGTGATCAACCGCTCCGCACACGTCCGCGCTCGGACCTCGGTGATGTAGCGCCAGCGGTCGTCGCGCACCTCGTTGAGCTTATCGCTGCCCGGCAGCAGAATGATCGGCTTGTTGACGGCCGACGCAAGCACGAATTGCTCAGCCGTCGAAAGCTCGGCGGCCTCCTTGCCGAACACGACCCGCGCTGTCATCTCAACCCCGTGGAGAGGTGCGCCGCCCGTTCGCTGAGCAAGCCATATGTGGTTTGCCGCCCATTGCTTCAGTGGCGTATCATCGCCGTTGGCCGTGAGCGTCTGGTAGATGACGGGCGCCAGCCACCACTCTTGCAATTTGCGCCGAAGCTTAGTGAACCCGCCCTCTGACGCCGATGGCGGCGTCTTGTAGATGACCCGCGCAAACTGCATCGGCAGCGTCGATCCGCCGACGCCAAGCACCGGCCGCCGCGCCTGAAACGAGCGCGTGATGCTTGAATATGGGATCTTAAGGACGCCGATCAGATCGATCCCGGCTGGGTTCAGCCACGTGCCGAGATAACGGTCCTCATGAAATTTGAGGCATTGCCAATACGAATCGGGGATGGCCTGAACCGGGATCGATTTATGGTCCGGGTTCGCCGTATGGTCGCCAACCGTAATGACGGCGTCCGTATAATTGACATCGCGACGACTATCGTGGCGCGGCTCGAACGTTCCAACGAACTGAGAACCGCGATCATAGATTGCCGTCGCGACCCACCTCTCCGCATCATAACGGATCTGGTCGCCCATCGTGTACTGGCCCGTCCAACCGCGTAGCGGTGCCAGCACATAAACCAGCAGCACCGCAAATGCGACATAGCCGATGCCCGCCATCAGCACATACCGCAACGCCCCAAGCCGCGGATTAAACGCCACCCACTCGACCAAAAAGCGACCAATCATCACCGGCACGAGCAGCGCAAGCTCGCTCATTCGCACCAGAAATTTGAGGACAGTAAGCATCGAAAAAACAACCGACAGCGAAGCACGCCGACTGGAAATAGTCGCGTTTTATGGCGCATCGGGGACTGAAACACGGCGCGCCAGCGACCATAGAGAAAGCCGGAACACACTTAAAACACTCGGTTGGCACAACCTTAGATGGCACTACAGTGTGTCACAACCCATTGGAATTACGGGCACTTCATCCCCATCAGAATCGTCATGAGGTAGCGAATCACATACGCCGAAACTGTGGGGAACAAGTACTTTGAACTAAGCTCCTCGCCTACCAGCCGAATAGGGTTCTTGGGATGGTCACTGCAGCATCGATCCTGATCTTGAGTATCGTTGCCATGGTGTTGCTTGTCGCCGCGGCGAGCTACATCAAACGTGGCGCGCCGCGCCGTGGAGCATTCCTCGTGCTTCTGGGCGGAAGCCTGGTCGTGCTAACGGCGTTGATCATTTATCCCTCGCTGAAGCTAACCGACGGCGGCTTCTCCGACGTGCCGCATGCGTCACAGTTGGAACGGCTACGCGCCGAACGCGACGCCCTAGCCGCTGACCTTACCCACAAAGCCCGCAATAACGACGCGCTGTCCAAGACGTCGGCATTTTTCAACAAACTCCACCGCGAGCGATTGATCCGGATCGCCGACGAGATCGAAACGGTCAAGAGCACATTGCTCGGCTCAGGCAGCGGCATGACGATTGATGTCAATGGCACCAACGTGCCCGTAACATCTGTAGTCGACGGGGCCGCAGGCTTCGACACGATCATCGGCGAATTGCGCCAACTAAAATCTCTTCGTTTGCGCCAGCCCAACGAAGCCCCTGCTTTAGCGATGCTTGGTCCATCATCGGCGAGCCCCAACGCTGATTTCGGGGCCGGTCATGGGACCAGCGGCGAAATTATTGAGCCGACGGCTTCAGTGGAGCCTGCCCCAAAAAATCTGGCCAGAGAAGCTGGCGCTGCGATCAACGAAACGACCGTTGCAT
>JBBQNE010000167.1:0-5959 GCA_038329675.1 Hyphomicrobiales bacterium
GTCGGCAATCTTGTCTTTGTTGACCATCAAAATCGCATCTTGCGCCTTGAGGTCAGAACCGGCTGCGGGGCCGTTCGGCGTGATTTCGGACACGAGCGCACCGCGCGCTTCCGGCAAGCCTAGGCTAGCGGCCGTATCCTCGTCGATGTTCTGGATTTTGACGCCGAGCCAGCCGCGATTGACGGTACCCTTTTCTTTCAGTTGGGCAATGACTTCCGTCGCAGTTTTGGCGGGGATGGCGAATGCGATCCCAACGTTTCCGCCCGATGGCGAAAAGATCGCCGTGTTGACGCCGACGACCTCACCCTCGAGGTTGAACGTAGGGCCGCCCGAGTTGCCGCGATTCACGGCGGCATCGATTTGCATGAAGTCATAGGGGCCCGACCCGATATCGCGGCCAAAAGCCGAGATGATGCCAGCAGTCACCGTGCCGCCAAGGCCAAAGGGATTGCCGACAGCAAAAACCCAATCCCCGACCCGGCCAGACGATCCAGCAAACTTAACGAATGGGAACGTCTTGGTTCCCTTAATCTTCAACAGTGCAAGATCGGTGCGCGGGTCGGTACCAATAAGTTCGGCCTCAAGCTTTTCTTTGTCGTCAAAGCTGACTTGGATTTTTTGCGCATTCTCGACGACATGGTTGTTGGTCACCACGAACCCGTCAGCCGAAATCAAGAAACCTGAACCTTGGGCAAGCGACGGCCGTTCGCCGGGGTCAGCCTGACCACCGCGCGGGAGGTTCTTGAAAAAGTCATTGAGCGGGTGATCTTCTGGAAGGTCAGGTAGGCCCGGAACGCCGCCGCCACGACCGCCGCGATTACCTGGACCTGGGGGCGTGCCAGGACCTCCGGGGCCGCCTGGACCAGCAGCGACGCGTGTTTTTTCGCCGTTGGTCACCGAGATCGACACGACCGAAGGTTTGACGCGTTCTGCCAAATCGGCAAACGACGGACCCGGCGCTCCAGCGGCCTTAAGTTGGGCCAGGGCAGGCTGGATCGGAGCCAGCGTTGGCAACCCAGCCGACCCGGCGATTGCGACGGCGAGGGCCCCTGTTGCGAGCAGAGCGCCAAGCACGCGCGGGCGGCGGGAACCAGCCGAAGTTGATCGGTCGGACGATCCAGGAGGCATCATGCGAGGGCTCGACATCGGGGCAGCGTCTCCAGCTAAACAACTCAAATTTTGCGTTGAGTACTGCATAAGTCACGCTGGATTACAGTGCCATGTCGGCAGTCTTAAACGTTGGTAATCAACGTCTGTCAGCCCGATTTGTCCGGCTTTGACAAAAGTTCGGCGAGGCGACGTTCCTCTTCGGCGGTCAGCCGCTCTGACGCGCGGCCTGCGAGCAAAAGGCCGGCGGCGCCGCCGAATGCGCCAGATGCCCGCAATAGGGCATAGGCAATGCCAGCAAGGCACAACACAGGCGCGAGCCAGAGAAGCAGCGTAGAAGCTTTAAAAGGCGGCGTCAGAAGTACGAATTCACCATATCGGGCGACGACGTAGGTCAACACGTCTTCGTCGGTGTCGCCCTTAGTTAAGCGCTCGCGAACGACGAGGCGAAGGTCTTTTGCCAGCGGCGCGTTGCTATCGTCGATCGACTGGTTTTGGCACACGAGGCAGCGGAGCTTGGCTGAAAGGCCGCGAGCTCGCTGTTCCAACGATTTATCGGGAAGCACCTCTCCCGGTTCGACGGCGTGGGCCTGGCCCACTCCGAGCAGGAATGCACCGCCCGCGACGTGGGCGAAATTCAACGCCACCGCCATAGCCAGGGCAATGACCAGCTTGCGCACGCCGCCCAGATGCACTGTTGCCTCAGACGTTGGCTTGATCGACGCAATTTGCCTGAACATGGCCGATCACCTCCCTCATTCCGCTGGGGCCGCGATGCCGACGGGCGGCCGGTCGCGGGATTTTCGCGGAGCCCCAACGCGGAGGCGCCTATCAGACAACGAAATTGCTCCACCAATGAACATGATCACCGCGCCAAGCCATATCCAGCGGATGAACGGATGGAAGTAGAGCCGCACGGAGAATGCCCCAGATGGCGTCTGGGAACCAGGCGTCGTTTGCGGGTCGCCGAGGACGGTGTAAAGATCGCCCATCAAAGACGCGTGGATCCCAGCTTCCGACGTTGGCATCGGCGGGCTGTCGTAAAGCCGTTTGGCGGGATAGACCGTCGTTACGAGCGTGTCGCCAACGCGAACCTCAAATACGCCGCGCTGCTCGACGAAGTTTGGCCCTTTGACCGGCTGGGTGCCTTCAAATTTCAACGAGAAGCCAGCGATTTCAGCCGTCTCACCGGGCTTCATCACCAAAATTTTCTCGGTATGGAAGGCACTGGTCATGGTGATGCCAACGGTCATCACGCCAACACCAAGATGGGCAAGCGACCCCCCAATGGAGGCACGCGGCAGGTTCCATAAGCGACGCTTGCTCTCATCGAATGAAGCAACGCCAAGCTTAACGCGGTGGGCGAGTTCGGCCAGCGCTCCAGCGATAACAAACAGACCAATTGCGAGGACCGGATAGGCCAAATACGGCCCGCGCTGCCACGAGCCCATGGCCATCACGGCAATGGCGACGGCGACAACGACGGCGATTTTCAGCGTCTGGCTGGCGGCGACGAGATCACCCCGCTTCCAAGCGAGCAACGGCCCGAACGGCAGCGCAATCAACAACGGCAGCATCAGCGGGATAAACGTCATATTGAAATAGGGCGCGCCAACCGAGATTTTTTCGCCCGTGACCGCCTCAAGCGCCAGCGGATAGAGCGTCCCGATCAGGACTGTGACGCAGGCCGTCGTCAGTAGAATGTTGTTCAAGACGAGCCCGCTCTCGCGGCTGACGGCGCCAAATACTCCAGCTTGGCGCAATTCGGAGGCACGCCAAGCATAAAGCGCCAAGCCACCACCGGTAAAAAAGGCGAGTATCATCAATATGAACACGCCGCGCTCTGGGTCAACCGCAAACGAATGGACCGATGAGAGAACGCCAGAGCGCACTAAGAATGCGCCCATGAGCGAGAGCGAGAACGTCAGGATCGCCAGCAGGATCGTCCAGACTTTCAAGCTATCGCGCTTTTCCATGACGATCGCGGAATGGAGCAGCGCCGTCCCGGCGAGCCACGGCATGAACGAGGCGTTCTCAACCGGGTCCCAGAACCACCAGCCGCCCCAACCGAGTTCGTAATAGGCCCACCAGGACCCCATCGCGATGCCAATGGTCAGGCACATCCACGCAAGCAACGTCCACGGCCGGACCCAGCGCGCCCAAGCCGCCGTCGTGCGGCCCTCGATAAGGGCAGCAATCGCGAATGAAAACGCCATCGAAAACCCGACATATCCCATGTACAGGAACGGCGGATGGAACGCCAACGCCGGGTCCTGCAGGATCGGGTTGAGCCCCCGGCCATCCGATGGCGCCGGATCAAGCCGGAGGAACGGGTTTGACGTCGCCACCGTGAACAATAAAAACGCCAGCGCAATTGAACCCTGAACCGACAACGTAATCGACTTGAACGAGCGCGGTAGGTTATTGCCAAACAGAGCAACGATGGCTCCAAACACCGCCAGGATCAAAATCCACAGCAGCATCGAGCCCTCGTGGTTGCCCCACACGCCCGAGATTTTATAAATCAGCGGCTTCGTCGAATGCGAGTTCGTAGCAACGTTGGTGACCGAAAAGTCAGAGGTCACGTAGGCGTACGTGAGAGCTGCAAACGACACTACCAGGAGCCCTGCCTGTAGCAGAGCCGCCGTATCGGCCGTTTCCATCAGGCGATGGTTGCCAATACGCGCCCCGTAGGCAGGCACCGTCGTCTGGAAGAGCGCCACGGCGAGCGCGAGAATGAGAGCGAAGTGTCCGAGTTCGACGATCACGGAGATCTCCTAACGGCGCCCTGTGCGGGCGAATGGCGGTCGCGTTACCGCGATTTACAGGCGTAATATTAGCTGCTTCAAAGACATGCGGGTAGTGAGGAACCGCCGGTTGGCATCAACTGCTGACGTTTGCTCGAGTGGCGTCGACGGGGTGCGCGGCCGAGGCAACCACCGACCGCGATTGCAACCCGCAATCGGTCGGTTCCGATTCGAGAGATGTAAGCCATCAGCGGCCCAAATTAAGGCCTGAGACAGTTCGCCCGTCACCAAATTGTGGCTGGTGAGCCTTCGCCCGCACACGGCAACCGCTATGTCCCAAAAATTACAGCGCACCAATGCCGCTGTCCAAGGGTTCGGCTGCCCCTACGCCAGCGCGAGCCGGTGCGCTCAACGGACGGTGGGGTTAAACAATAACGGGGGCGGAACACATGAGTGGACTAATGTTTGTCGCGAAGGGTTCAAATCTTGGTTGAAGCATCGTAAGTAACCGTCCGGGAAGACGTTGGACTTGCCCTATCATCTGAACTTATCGGGATGTCATGTCGCGTATTATCATCACACTTATCGCAGCCGCTGCGACGCTGACCGCTAGCGGTTCAGCTCAAGCTTTCCACCCCTTTGACGAGGCGGCGGGCTACCAAATACCCGAGCGATTGAAGAAGCGCTCAGCCACGCCGCCGCCCGCTACCACATCCGCGAACCGTGCCACGCCGGCAAACGGGTCACGCCCGGCCGCCTCGCAGTTCGGCTCGTCCAGCTGGGGAGCTGGTGACGACGATGAGGATGATCGGCCAGCGCGCCCACAATCGCGCGGTTCAGATGTGGTCAAAGGCCCTCCGGTTCTTGATGGCGGTGGACGGCCATCGATCTCTCCAGCCACCCCGCCTATTGTTCGGTTCCCCAACACATATGGCACCGGCTCGGTCATCATCGATACCAGCGGCCGGGCGTTGTATTACGTCCTGTCGTCAACGTCGGCTTACAAGTACCCGATTTCTGTTGGCCGCATCGGCTTCACCTGGACTGGAACAGAGCGGATTACGCGCGTTGCATCGTGGCCCGATTGGCGCCCGCCTGCGGAAATGAAGGAGCGCCAGCCGGGGTTGCCCGACTTGATGACTGGCGGTGTCCGCAATCCACTGGGCGCCCGTGCGCTGTATTTGGGTAACTCGCTCTACCGAATTCACGGCACAAACGACACCGCTACGATTGGTCAGGCCGCTTCGTCGGGCTGTTTTCGCATGATGAATTCCCACGTCATCCATTTGTCGGGTTTGGCGGGCGTTGGCACGACGGTTCGGGTCATCAACCGATTGCCGTCGTCACTCGTTGCAGCCACGCGCGGCGGCGATCGGGGCTGAGTGGACGCGCGGATCGACTGTCGATCTGGTATGTCTGGCGAGCATCAACAATCATCGGCCGAGGCGCAACATTGCGTTATCGGCCGATGGTCAGAAGACGATCACGGTGCCGCAAGATGAACAGAGCAACTAGCGCGCCAAGCACCGGGAATGCGGCAAAGAATAGAATGTTTGGCCTGGCTAGCGGTTCAAGATAACGCGGCCAGCTGGCGAAAGTCGAAACGGCGTGCATCAGAAGTACGGCTGCATAGGTCGGAGTTTTGAACGCGCCGGCTGCGAAGGCCAAAATCAGAGCCAATTGTGCGAGCCCGAGCCCCAAGATGACGTTGCCATCGTTCAGCGGCAGATAGAATTTGCTGAACGTCTGCATGGCCGCCTGCGGCCCGAGAATTTTATCGAACGCCCAAACCAGCAGGAAACCCGCGGTCGATAGGCGGATCATCGCCAGGGAAAGCTCAAGTTCGCGATCGCGCGCCGTCATCGGTGACCCCACAGTTCACAATTTCTGAACTAGCGAAGGATGCGCGAGCCGACGCTCGAAGGCAACCCGGGATGCAAAAAGGTTAGGTTGCAAAGCGCTAAAGCGAAGCTTGCATTCATTTAAAAGTGGTAGCGAGACCCAGACTTGAACTGGGGACCTACGGATTATGATTCCGCCGCTCTAACCAACTGAGCTATCCCGCCACGCGCCGGGTCAAAGTCGCTCACGGAGAGTAAGCGGTG
>JBBQNE010000168.1:0-5908 GCA_038329675.1 Hyphomicrobiales bacterium
GCGACGCCCGTTGCCGACGTATTGCCAAGGTTGCCAAACACCATTGCCTGAACGTTCACCGCCGTCCCCCAGTCGTCGGGGATCGCGTTGATGCGGCGGTAATCCCGCGCGCGGTCGCCGTACCACGATCGAAACACGGCCGCGATCGCCCCCCAAAGTTGCTGGCGTAGATCTTGCGGAAATGGTGCGTCTTTCTCTTTTATAACCGCCTTGTGATACTTGGCGACAATCTCCCGCCATTGGGGACCGGTCACGGCTGAGTCAGATGAAATGCCTTCCAAGTTCTTATAATTGTCGAGAATGTCTTCAAATACTCCGTGCGGCATTTCTAAAACGACATTGCCATACATTTGAATGAAACGACGGTAGCTATCGAAAGCAAAGCGCTCATCACCGGACCGTATGGCCAGCCCTTCAACGGTTCGATCGTTCAGGCCAAGGTTCAAAATCGTATCCATCATGCCGGGCATAGACGCCCTCGCACCGGATCGGACCGAGACAAGCAACGGGGCTTTGTCGTCGCCAAAGCTCGCGCCAACGCTGTCGCCGACCGCTTTTAGCGCTGCATCGACCGGGCCAATGAGCCAATCGGGGACGCGATTGCCGGCGGCATAATAGGCAAGGCAAACTTCAGTCGTAATCGTAAATCCCGGCGGAACCGGCAGGCCGAGCTTGGCCATCTCGGCGAGGTTGGCACCCTTACCGCCAAGCAAGTCGCGCATTTGCGCGTCGCCATCGGTCTGAGACAAGCCAAACACGAAAACGGGTGCATTTGTTAAGCCTGGAGCCGTCGATGGACGTGGCTGCATGATCTAAGTCCTCTCCAGACGTTATCGCTTTGGTTGCTTCCTACCAGTGCGATGCCGCGCTGCCACCAGAAACCTTCGCACTAGCAGCATGGCCGCAGACCGACAAAAAGTCTCACGGTGGGTGCCTCTTCAACGGCTTGTTTACGGTTGTCGGGCAATCTCGGCTCGTTGCGTGAGCGTTTCGTGGACAGTCGTCTGGTGTTGGGACAGCTGTCGGGCCTCACGCGTTGGCCCTATTGAGTAGGTTGGTCGGCGTCCCATGTTGAAGCGAGTGCTCATCGTCGATGACGATCCAGCCCAGCGGCGGATCCTCGAAGAAGTCCTGAAGCGCCTTGGCTACGAAACCAAATCGGTCGCATCGGGCGAACAAACCCTTGCGGTGCTTGATAGCCCCGAGGCCGCGTCGATCTCGATCGTCCTGCTCGATTTGATGATGCCTGGCGTCGACGGCATGGCGGTGCTCGCAGCATTGTCTCAAAAACCCTCGATGCCCCCTGTCATCGTGCAAACGGCGAACGGCTCAATCGAAGCTGCAATTGGCGCCATTCGCGCCGGCGCGGTTGATTTTGTCGTAAAGCCAGCAAGCCCAGAGCGGCTCGATATCTCGATCAAGTCGGCATTAAAAATCGAAGCGCTCGCTGGCGAGATCACGCGTATCAAAAAGAAGGTTGAAGGGACGCTCACGTTTAACGATCTGATCATCCGCAGCGAAGGCATGGCGCGGGTCATTGGTCTTGGACAGCGGGCGGCGGCCTCAAACATTCCAGTTTTAATCGAAGGCGAATCTGGCGTCGGCAAAGAGCTGATCGCCCGCGCGATCCAGGGCGAAAGCGAGCGGTCGGGCAAGCCGTTCATCACGGTTAATTGCGGCGCGATACCTGAAAACCTCGTCGAAAGCATCCTATTTGGCCACGAAAAGGGCTCCTTTACCGGCGCCACCGACCGTCGGATCGGCAAATTCCAGGAGGCCGATGGCGGCACCCTTTTCCTCGATGAAGTCGGCGAACTGCCACTCGACATCCAGGTCAAGCTGTTACGAGCCCTCCAAGAAGGTGAAATTGACCCCGTCGGCGCGAAGCGGCCGGTAAAGGTCAACTTCCGTCTCATCTCGGCCACCAACCGTGACATGATCCAGCAGGTCAAAGACGGTAAGTTCCGCGAAGACCTGTTCTACCGCTTGAACGTATTCCCGATCCTGATCCCCTCGCTACGCAACCGCCTTCAAGATATCCCCGAACTGGCCCACCATTTCATGGCGCGATTTGCAGCCGAAGAAGGCAAGCGCGTCACGGGCTTTTCGACCGATGCCATGCGGTTGCTCACGACCTACACGTGGCCGGGCAACGTGCGTCAGCTTGAAAACGCTGTCTTCCGCGCCGTCGTCTTAGCCGACCGCGGTGAGTTGACCGTCGATGAGTTCCCGCAAATCGCTGCTCACGTCGATGGCTTTGATACATCGGTTCCCGCAGCACCATCCCCCGCACTCGCGCACCGGCCAATCTATTCTGGCCCAGCATTGCTTGGCGCCGAGGCCACCGTGCCCCAAACGATCGAAGTGCGCGAGGGCGTGCTCGGCATCCCAGCAATACGCCAAGACGGCGAGATGCGAACCTTGGAGGAGATGGAAGCCGATATGATCCGTCTCGCGCTCGGTCGATACCGCGGGCACATGACCGAGGTCGCCAAACGGCTCAAGATTGGCAGATCGACACTTTACCGCAAAATGCAGGACTACGGCCTCGAACCAAGACCGAATTGATCGAAACGGCGAACCTTTCCAGACTATCGTGCGTTGGTCCAACAATATGACGGCGCATACCCGCTGTGCGGCGCTGCATTCGTGTTGGTATGGTAACGATAGGTCGCGTCACCGCCTTGCTTTTGATAACTTTGCCATGCCGCGGTCATAAGGTCGCCGCGTGGAAGCGGGATCACTAGTCGGCCACCGATGGCGCTTGGAGGTTATATGCGTTTTGTGTTGTTTCTGGTGGCCGTTCTTTGTCCGCTGATGGCTGCAGCAGAGCCTGCAACGGTTGCAGGTTCAAACTCAAGCACAGGCCCAACCACTGCAGCCGTCGTCGACGTTCCATCAGCGACGCGCGCCCAATATCCAGACCCACCCGACACGGGGTCGCCCGCGCCTGAGCCCCCAAAGCCCGACGCGCCACCCCCAACCCCAGGGTCACCGCCGCCCGATCAGCCCAAACGCGCGCTTGATGGCCCACCGCTGGACCAAGCCAGTCAACCGCAGACACGACCAGAGCCAACACCGGTTATGGCCGCGTTGACACGACGGCTGGCTGATAAAAAAATCGGCTTGTCCGCTGATGAACGGTCTGCCGTTGCCGCATTCTACGAGCGCCGTGGCAATCCGTTGTGGACGAATGATCAAGGGCTGAATGCGACCGGCAACGCGGTCGTTGCTGAATTGCGGCGTGCTGACGACTACGGTCTCCCAGTCACAGAGATCGTCGACCGTGATCTTGGGGCGCTGTTGCAATCAGTTTTGCCTGGTGGAGCAGGCGACCCACCGCCCGCGACGTTGGCTGAAACAGAGATCAAAATTATCGCAGCAGTGCTCGACTACGCCCGCTTGGCACGCGGCGGCCGCATCCCTGAGCCCTCAAAGCAGCTCGCGACTTACATCGACCGAGAGCCACAAATTCTCAAAGCGTCCCGTGTTGTTGAGCGGGTCCTGGCCGCGAGCGACCCAGCTGACGCGTTGCGGAAACTCAATCCCCAGCACGCCGAGTTCGAGGCACTTCGCCGGGCCTATGTCGACGTCCGCGGAAAAAGCGAAATCGAAGCTGCGACGACGATGCCGTCCGGACCGAGCATCCGTCCCGGCGATCGCCACCCCCACGTCGCGATCGCGCGGCGCATGCTCAAACTCGAAGCGTCGGATGCCAGCGCAGCCGAACTGTTCGATCCGATAATGGTCGAACAGGTGCGTGCGCTTCAAACGACGCGCGATCTGTCACCTGCTGACGGGATTATCGGGCGCAAAACCCGCGAGGCGATCAACACGCTGGCTGATGAACGTGGCCCGAGTGCCCGGGATCTCCTCGTCAACATGGAGCAGTGGCGCTGGATGCCCGATGATCTCGGCGACACGCGCATCGAGGTCAATATACCAGAATTCATGATCCGGCTCGTTCGCAATGGTCAGGTCGTGTTTTCAGAACGCGTCGTCGTCGGCCAGATCGACAAGCAGACGCCGCTGTTTTCGGATCGACTTCAAACGATCGTCACACGTCCTGACTGGATCTTGCCGGAAAGCGTCAAGGTCCGCGACGCGATCCCAAGCCTGCTTGGCCGTGGCGACTTTTTTAACACCTACGGCTTGCGCGTGCGCCGCGGCAATACCGAGGTCGATCCACGCTCAGTTGACTGGTATTCGGCCAATCAACGCGCCTACACGTTCTATCAACCGCCAGGCGAAAAAAATGCTCTCGGCGAGGTCAAGTTCCTCTTCCCAAACAAGCATGCCGTGTATTTTCACGACACGCCAACCAAACAACTGTTCGATAAACGCGAGCGGGCCTACAGCCGCGGCTGTATCCGCGTCCGTGATCCAGTGCGGCTCGCCGAGTTGATCTTGGCGCCCGATCGGGGGTGGACGTCAGATAACGTGCGCGCTCTCGTCGTCGATGGACCCGAAGACAACCGCGTGACGCTAAACACGCCCTTGGCTGTCCACATCACATACTTCACCGTCACGACGGGAGAAGACGGCAAACTTAAGCGGCATCGCGATCTATATGGACACGCCAAACGGGTTTCGCTCGCGCTCGATGGTCGTTGGAAAGACATTGACATTCCAGCCGACCATCTCGCTCCAATTGAAGATCGCGAGTTTGACGTGTACGCTGCATCGGCCGAACGGCAGCGTGAAACTGGACCACAAAGGTTCAGGTATCAGGTGAGCCCGATGGACAATTTCTTCCGGTCGATTTTTGGCCCCTAAGCTTTGTCGTCTATGGTCTAGGCCTCGGGGGTGGGGGGCGTTCCGCTGATTCCCTTTGCTAAACACCGCCGCACAGACTGACGGTCAGGGCAGCGCGGTCAGCAGGGCCGTCCAGCTTCACATGTCGCGAAAATAGCTTAGCGACCCCTGGCGCCCTTTCGAGCCGGCGTTTCATTGGTCAAAGCCATGTTGACGCTAATCGGTCCTGCGTTGGCTTGCCAAAGCCTGACGCGACATGCTTCGAGCTCCCGGATCGCGCCGTCGACGAGGTCGGCGACTTGGCGCTGATTAAGTTCACCACCAACTTTGGGCGCCGACGAGCCGCGGGCAAGCCTCCGGATGCGACCCATCTTCTCTGTCGGAGTCGCGATGGCTTTGCCTTTGCCAGGCGCCTTTGGACTGGCGACCGAGAACAACTTGACCTCTTCGATCCCCTGTTCCCGGAGAATTTTTTGCACGCCTTTGATCGTGTAGCCTTCCGCGTGCAGAAGATTTTGGATCCCTCGCAGCAAAACAACGTCCTCCGGTCGGTAATACCGACGACCGCCTCCGCGTTTCATGGGCTTGATCTGCGGAAACTTAACTTCCCAAAAACGAAGCACGTGTTTTGGGATTTCAAGTTCATCAGCGACCTCGCTGATCGTCCTGAAGGCTTCAACTGATTTCGTCATCGATCATTTTCCCCGCGTTCGACCGCTGGAGCGATGCCGCAAATGTCGGCCGCTCGACCTGAACGCAGACTGAAACCGATGATACAGACGAATTAAGCGCGATTGACGTGAAACCCGTCACAACACAATTCTGGACATTCCCTTACCACACGCCGTGGTTGCAGGACCGGCCGCACTGGAACCACGGCGTGTGGGACTTAAGCCTGTCGCTCCGTGGCCAACTTGGTTGACGTTTTTGTCGTGGTTTTAGAAGACGGCGCTTTGTCCGAAGAGTTCGATTGTCTGCCTTTGACAGCTGTCGTCTTCGCCCCAGTTAGTTTAGCGCCAAGAGCAGCTTTTGCAGCTTTGCGAGCAGATTTCGCTTCGGCGTCCTCGGCTTTCGATTTTTTCGCCCCAGCGTTTATGCGCTCTTTCATCACGTTGCTTGGGCGGAACACCAGCACCCGTCGCGGCGTGATTGG
>JBBQNE010000169.1:0-5896 GCA_038329675.1 Hyphomicrobiales bacterium
TCCAACCGCTCCCGCCCTGATCACCCATTCCGATCGCGCGCGCCAAGCGTCCGCAATCGCAACGCGTTGAGCTTGATAAAGCCCTGCGCATCCGTCTGGTCGTAAGCACCCTGGTCGTCTTCAAACGTCACGAGCTTGGCCGAATACAGCGACTTGGCGCTGCTCCGGCCGACAACAATCACGTTGCCTTTGTAGAGTTCGAGAGTGACCTCGCCCTCGACGTGTTCCTGGCTCTTGTCGATCAGTGCTTGCAGCATCTCGCGCTCGGGGCTGAACCAAAAGCCGTTATAAATTAGCTCCGCATAGCGCGGCATCAATTCATCCTTGAGGTGCGCCGCCCCGCGATCCAGCGTCAGGCTCTCGATCGCGCGATGGGCCGCCAGCAAAATCGTACCGCCGGGTGTCTCATAGACGCCGCGCGATTTCATGCCCACGAAGCGGTTTTCGACGAGGTCGAGCCGCCCAATCCCGTTGTCGCGACCCAACACGTTTAACTGCGCCAACACGGTGGCTGGCGACAGCTCCACGCCGTTGATCGAAACCGCATCGCCCTTTCTAAACCCGACTGCAATCGCCGTGACCTGATCAGGCGCCTCCATCGGCGAGATCGAGCGCTGGTACACGATCGACGGCGGCTTCACGTCCGGGTCTTCCAGCACCTTGCCTTCCGACGACGAGTGCAACAGGTTCGCGTCGACCGAAAACGGCGACTCGCCCTCTTTATCCTTGGCAATCGGGATCTGGTTTTTGCGCGCAAAGTCGAGCAGATCCTCGCGGCCCTTAAACGCCCACTCGCGCCACGGCGCCACGATCTTGATGCCGGGTTCCAGCGCGTAATACGTCAGCTCGAACCGAACCTGGTCGTTGCCCTTGCCGGTCGCACCGTGACACACCGCGTCCGCGCCGGTCGCCCGCGCGATTTCGATCTGCTTCTTTGCAATCAACGGCCGCGCGATCGATGTGCCCAGCAGATACACGCCCTCATAAAGCGCATTGGCCCGAAACATCGGGAACACGAAATCGCGGACGAATTCCTCGCGCAAATCCTCGACATAAATATTCTCGGGCTTGATGCCCATCATCTCTGCTTTGCGCTTCGCCGGGCCCAACTCTTCGCCTTGGCCAAGATCGGCCGTAAACGTCACGACCTCGCAACCATACGTCTCTTGCAACCACTTCAAGATGATCGACGTATCGAGCCCACCCGAATAAGCGAGCACGACTTTCTTGATGGATTTCGACGGTCCAGCGGGCATGTCGATCGTGGTCCTTGAAGCGTTACAACCCGTTGCCGCATGCGATCCCGCGCCGCGCAACGCTGCGCCGCACTATCGGATGCCCGGCCCATCAACAAGAGGGATGGCCGATTTTCGCTTTCGCGCCGAACACACGTTGCGGCCCGTTCCTTCGCGCTCAGCGAGATCGCAGCCCCGCTTGGCGCCACGTCCTGAAATGGGCTCCCGGATGCGGAACGGCACGCTGGTGATTCTCAACTCAGCGAGACGTGTCGGCGGTTGCAACGGCCGCCAGCACGGCGGCAATCAATCCCTGGCGCAACTTATCCACAACGACGCAACAGTTTCACGGTGTCGCCACAAATCGACTTTGTATCAATTGTCGAAGCACATTTCAAAACGTCAACGACGACTCCGATTAGCATTCAAAAAACAACGCTATTTCATAATGTTAAGCAGAACCCACACGGCCCCGTCACGCACCCTTTCGTTGTCACGCCGACAACCGCGAACAGTGTTTTTCCAGGTCTGAAACGCTCAGCTCAGCCGCAGCCAAGTCACAGATCATTCATGCCACCGCCTGCCGTCCGCCTTGGAATTGCGCTAGACGCATGGCGGCATCAATCGCCAGGAGAGCCATGCCGTGAAAAATTTTCAATCGTTTGGGATAGCGACCGCCGCAACCGCCGCAGCCCTGTCCATGTTCACCCTCGCCGCATCTGCCCAACAGCCACCCGCAGCCGCGCCAGCGCCGGTTAAGCCTGCGGCGGCCGCGCCCGCGCCGGCCCAAATCACACCGAAGGCCGCGACAGCTGCCCCATCTAATTTGGCACCAAAAGCACTAGCTCCAGCACCAAAAGCGCCAAGCGTCGCAGCCGCTACCACCGCCAAGCCAACCGTCAAGAAAGCTGCATCACAGTGCAAGGGCCTCGATGAGGCGGGTTGCAAGTCAAATGCCGCCTGCAACTATGTCGTGCCCAAGGACGCAAATAATAAAACCGGCCAGGTCCAAAAAGCCTATTGCCGTACCGTTGCGGGCGTCGCCAAGTCGGCAGCCGATAAGGCAGCAGCTGCCAAAGCCGCAGCACCCAAAGCCGCAGTACCCGGCACGCCAGCTCCTGCTGTAAAGGCCGCAGCTCCAGCGGTTACGACGCCAACGGCACCGGTCGTCGTCGCCAAGCCTGCGATTGCAAAGCCCGTTGCCCCGGTCACGACCGCTCCGGTCCGCTAAGCCGTCATCCTCCAAGTGGCGCGGCCTCGTCGCTCAAAACGCTGACAGGCAATCGCTGAAAAAAACGCAACCCGCAACGGCTCAGCCGGTGCGGGTTTTTTTTGTCGCGGTAGCTCAAATTCGAATTGCCCCAAGCCGCCCAAAGCCCCAAGCCGCCCAAAGCCCCAGCCGACCCGAGCCCAGCCGCACCGACCCAAACCGCGCTCAACATCGGTCGTGCTGACTCAGGTCTCGCGGGCCGTCGTCCTGCCAGCCGTAAACGGGTCGCCCTGCCGGAGTTTGTCGATCATCACTTCAGTAGCAACGGCGCGACCGTCAGGCCGCGGTGAAATCCTCTCCGCCTCGCGCGTGCGCAAATCACCAACCGGCGATAACGTCGGGACAGCCCCCCGCGATGAACCAGCGAAACCTGACACCGATCTGGCCGATGCAAACAGCCGCTGCAGCGGCTCCACAGCTGCCGCCGTCGCCGCAATGGTCGCATCGACGGCCGCCGCACTTGCTTCAGCCGTCGGCCATGCAATTGAACGTGGCACGCCAGCGTCAATCATCGCCATCGCCATCGGCCATGACGACGCCTGACCGCGCAACGGCATGATGCTCGCCCACGCCGAGAAAAAGTCGAACGGCGTCAGCGGCGTGAGCGCCCGGTTCCAGGTTTCGCCCCGGCTCGGATCGAGCCACGGCAGCCCTGACCAGTCTTCGCTCGATTGTCCAAACGGGACGGCGGTTTTCGCCATCGTCGATGATCCCGTATGCGGCGTACCCGCAAACCCACTAAGCGCAGCGCACCACAAATCGAGGCTTGCGATCACTGTTTCCGTATACACAGCCGTCACGGCCTCAGCGTAGCCAGCAACCGCCGAACATACGCTTGAAGCCATCCGGTCAGCAGCACGGCTCACAATCTCCGGATCGATCATTTCAGCCCGCTTCCCCGTCATACGGCAGCGCGAAATGGCCTACCGACAAGCATTGCTAGCCTAGCACTTTGCTGCATTGCCGAACAGATGATTCCGCAATGCGGCAGCCATGCTGCGAGCACATCGACGACCCACCATTATACACCCGCCTGAACCCCGCCGGTGGCGGTCAAACAATCAGGTTCGTCGAGCGGGTTTGGCTGGCGCCACCACGGTCGCCTTTGCAGCAGATCCTGCCGTCGGCACGCTTGTCGTCGGCACACTCGTCGTCGGAACACTCGTCGTCGGAACACTCGTCGTCGCGACGGCGGTCGTCGGCTTAACGTTCAACCCAGCCGAGGGACCCGGCGGATCGCGAGGCGTCTCCCCGGCTCGAACAGAGCTCCCCGCAGCCATGTTCGAGTTGACGTCGTCTCGCTTAACGTCGCCCCGTCGATCGTCGCCCCATTGAACCTCACCCCGTTGAACCTCACCCCGTTGAACCTCACCCCGTCGAACATCGCCCCGTTGAGCTTCCGTCCGCGCGCGTTCAGCCCCCGCAAGAGCCGGTTTTGCGGTCGGTTCCGTTGCCTCCGCGATCTGCAGCCGCGGGCGGTCAACCGCATACGGATCAGCCCTTTGGAGGCCACCACCCCGCCGCCAGCCGGCATAACGACCAGCCATCAGCCAATAAGCGAGACCACCCACGATCCCCTGCAAGGCAAACACTTGCGCCGCGAACGGGTTGACGATGGTCCGGAGATCGCCTTCGGATTGGTATTGCAGCACATAACCAGCCCCCGCCAACGCCAAGCCAAAGACCACATAAACCAGCCACGATCGCCACCGGTTGATTTCAGCCACCGCCGCAAGCAACAGCCCGAACGGCACCAAAAACATCGCGATCTGCGTCGTATAAAGCGCCGTCAGCTGACCCAGCGCCAATAACCTAGGCGGTAGTTCGCCAGGTGGCGCTGCCGCAAGCTCGAGCAGTTGCGCCACGTGCACAACAAGCACCACGCCCGCCACGAGGCTCGAAACCAGCAGTCCGATTATTACGCGCAACACGGCGTTCATGCCCTGCTCTCCTGGCTCCAACAGTCAGCGCCTGCGTTCTAGCCCGGACCATTGCCGAGCCTCAACCTCAAACCGCCCGCGCGAATCTGACCCGCCTCCCTGCATCGCGCTCTCCAATCGACCGGCCCTCGCCACACTCAGGATGGTGCGCACGCTGCGCGCAAGCTAAGGGTGTCAGGTAGCGGCGGCCACACCAAAAAAGGCAGACAACGTGAACACCAAAGTCGAGCTGGGACGGATTGCAGGCATACCGATCTCTCTCGACATGTTTTTCGTCCTCGTGCTCCTTTTCTTCTCCAACCGCTATTTTACCGGCAACGATTCGATCCAATTTTCGGTCGGCCTCATCATCATCGCTGGCATCATCTGCTCGATCCTGATCCACGAATTGGCCCACGCTGTGGTCGCGCGCCTCTTTCGCGTCGAGGTCACGCAAATCGATCTGACGGGCCTTGGCGGCGTCATCCACTTTGGCTCCTCGCTTCCCGCCGCCGCATGGCCGCGCATCGCGATCTACCTTGCAGGTCCAGCCGCCAACTACGCGATCTACCTCACCGCCATCGAAGCCATGGCGCCAGCCTCAACGCTGGCCGCTGAACCGCGCATTGTTCAATTTGTGCTGGCGGAACTGGCGCTAATCAATCTGTTCTTATGTTTGTTCAATATCCTACCAGCTTTCCCGCTCGACGGCGGCCAAGCGCTCGATGCGCTGCTCGGCAAATTAACTGGCGCGCAGCTCGCCCGTCGCATCGTTGGCGGCCTCGGCGTCCTGGTCGCAATCCTGATCGCGCTCTACGCGATCCCGTCCCTACCTGGCTCGATCTTCCTTTTGCTCCTGGCCTTCTTCATCGCCGAAATGAACTGGACCGCGCTGCAAAATTCCGTCAGCCGTTGGCGCGACTGATCACATCACGTCGTACCATCGTGCGCCGCGCATGGAAGTTAGGGGAGGGGCCATCACATGACGCGGCACAGGCTGAACCGAACGCTGCGGCGCACCTACATGATCTTGGGCACCGTCCTCGTCCTCACGCTGCTGGCCAAACTCGCCCCGCATATCCCAGGCGTCGCCGGCTCACCCATCGAGACACTGGCCAAAGACATCTACGACTACGCCAAGGACATGGCACTCGTCTTCGTCACCGTCATTGCCGCCTACCTCGCCAGCGCCTTCCAGCGCCGCGCAACTTTCGTTGAAAGCCTCGAGCGGCAATGGCGCGATATCGTCCACGCCAAGGCCGTCCTCACCTCCTACTTCGACCGCCCCTACCCCTCGACCGACGACTGGCTGGCCACCGCTGCGACCCTGTCGGAAGCCATCGACACCATGCGCATCATTTACCGCAACGCTGGCGAGACCAGCACCCTCGTCGGGCTCTACCCGTATGCCCCCCTCCACGACATGCGCCGCGCCCTCGATGCCGTCGATCCACGCGTCCGAACCACGATCC
>JBBQNE010000170.1:0-5836 GCA_038329675.1 Hyphomicrobiales bacterium
TGTCGACCATATGCTCGATGACTTTAGGTCCAGCGATTTGTCCCTCTTTCGTCACGTGGCCAACGAGCAAGAGCGAGGCCCCAGCTTGTTTGGCGTAGCGGATCAGCGTTTGCGTCGCCGCCCGCACCTGGGTGACAGTACCCGGCGCGCCGTCGAGTTCATCGGCCCATAGCGTCTGGATCGAATCGATAATCACGAGGTCCGGCCCTCGCTTCTTCGGGCCGGTCTCGCTGTCGAGGGTCGCCAAGATATTTGATAGGTTGGTTTCAGCCGCCAGCGCCACCGGTGCGTTCGCAAGGCCAAGGCGCTCGGCGCGGAGCCGGACTTGCGCGGTCGATTCTTCGCCCGAAAAATAGATGGTTTTGCGGCCATCGCGGGCGAAATTGGCTGCCAATTGCAACAACAAGGTCGATTTGCCGATACCCGGCTCGCCGCCGATGAGCAGCGCCGACCCGGGCACGATGCCACCACCCGTGACGCGGTCGAGTTCGCCAAGACCCGTGCTTGCGCGCGGCGCTTCATCGGTCCCGCCCGAAAGCCCCTCAAGCGCAACTGGCCGACCTCCGCGTGCCTTGCGCGATAGCCCCGACCCCGGCACAGCGGCGGCCGCGATCTGCGTTTCCTCAACGAGCGTGTTCCAGGCCCCGCAGCCTGGACACTTGCCGACCCAGCGCTGTGAGGCGACCCCGCACGTCTGGCAGATGTAGGACGCTGCGCGGTCAGCTTTGGCCATCGCGCTCCCCCTTCTGTGACCCGCCGCAATAGATCCGCTGGGCACGCCGGGAAAGGCTGGTCAGCAACTCATAGCCGATTGTGCCTGCCGCCCGCGCGACCTCTTCTAGCGGCACGTTGGGGCCGATCAGTTCGACGAGATCGCCCCGCTTGGGTGCTTTGTCGGCGAGGTCCGTTACATCGAGTGTCACGAGGTCCATCGAGACGTGCCCGGCTAGTGGCAGGCGCTTGCCGCAGAACGCGGCATACGCGCTCAGGTCGTCCGTTGCTCGACCCGGCGTCTCACGAACAGCGTTGCTTGCCGAGCGTGGATAACCATCTGCGTAGCCGATCGCGATGGTCGCAATCTGCGACCGCCGCGCCGCCGTCCACGCGGCCCCATAACCGACGCTTTCGCCGCGCTCAACGTCACGCACGCCAATCACGCGCGCCTCAATCGTCACGGCGGGTACCACGGGCAGCGTCATTGGCAATCGCGCAATCCCTGACGGTTGGCCACCATAGAGCGCGTAGCCCGGCCGGACGAGATCGTGCATCCAGTCACGGCCGAGCAGCAGTCCAGCCGACGCGACGAGGCTGCCACGTACCCCGGAAAAGCGCCGAATGAGGCCCTCGAACGCCTCACGCTGACGACCGTTGAGCCGAGCTGCGGGATCGTCGGCGCAAGCGAGGTGGCTCATGACAAGCGTTGGCTCGAATGCGTCTATCAAGCCCGGTTCTGCCATCATGGCATCGATCTCGGGTGGCTCCAGGCCCGTTCGGTTCATACCGGTATCGATATTGAGCGCGGCTGGCCCTCGGCGCTGGATCGTCCGGCACACGGCGGCCCATTCGCGAACCTCTTCGAGCGTGCCCAGCACCGGCTCGACGTTGGCTTCGAGCATGGCCCCCGCCTGACCCGGCAGCAGCCCATCGAGGACGTAGATGCGGTGCGCCGGTATCAAGCGCCGCACGGCCAGCGCCTCATCGAGGGTCGCGACGAAAAACGTTCGGCACCCCGCCGCCGCGAGCACCGGCACGACGCGCGCGGCGCCGAGCCCGTACGCATCGGCCTTCACGACAGCGGCGCATTCAGCTAGCCCGGCGAGCCCGGCCAACGCCCGCCAATTCGCGGCAACGGCGTCGAGGTCGATCGTAATGATGACCGGGTCCGATGCGGGGCGGGTTTTGGCTGTTGTGATGGCGGCCTCTGCCCGAGCGCTGCCGAGCGCCGATGGTTCGTGATTATGGGACATGCGGCGGCTGGCACTCGTCGTTTAGGTTGATCGGCGGGCTGCCGTATCACGGGAACGCGGCGTCAGGCCCACAAGCGCTGGAGGTCGATCGGTAACGCGTCGAATGGCGGTGCTGTGACCTTAATGAGCGCGCCGTCCCGGCCAGTCGTTGCAGCGTCGTAGGTCGCCAACAGGAGCCACCTGCCGTTTTGCAATTCGAATGTTTCCAGCTGTTCGCAGACCGGGTCGAGCAGCCAAAGATGCCTCACGCCAGCGGCGGCGTAGATATCGCGTTTGGCGCCGCGATCGTAGCGCTCCGTCGACGGCGATAACACCTCGCACACCCAATCGGGCGGCAGTTCGAAGAAAGCTGTGTCGGGTAATTCTGGCATGCGTTCCAGCCGCCAGCCCGCGATGTCTGGCACGACAACTTCGGGGCCGAGGTGGAGTTCTGGCTCGATCAGGATCGTCCAGCCGCCCGGGCCGCCCTCGCCAAGGTCAAACGGCGGACCGAGGATCGACCCTAGACGCGTTGCCGCCCGGACATGTCGCGGCGCCGGTCGGGGGTGGGTTACGAGCTGCCCGTGGATAATCTCCGCGACGAGATGCGGCGGCACCGCTTCCAGGTCGGCATACGTCGCAAATTGTCTCGATCCGTCAGCGGTCATACTGCTAATATAGCATCACATTGAAGATCTTGCACCACGCCGCCACCTCCCTCACTCATAGCGTTCGGGCATGCGGTCGGCTTTGGCGAGATTCCCGAACCGGGTGAATTGGCTCTCGAACGATAGCTGCACCGAGCCGACCGGGCCGTGGCGCTGCTTGCCGATGATGACCTCAGCGCGGCCCGACACGGCCATCATTTTCTGCTGCCAGTCGATGAACTCCTTCGTGCCCTCCGACGGCTTTGACCGTTCGACATAATATTCCTCGCGGAACACGAACATAACGACGTCGGCGTCCTGCTCGATCGAGCCCGATTCGCGCAAATCTGAGAGCTGCGGGCGCTTGTCCTCGCGCTGTTCCACCTGACGCGACAGCTGCGATAACGCGATGATCGGTACAGCGAGTTCCTTGGCCAGCGCCTTTAGCCCAGTGGTGATTTCCGTCACCTCCTGAACGCGGCCTTCGCCAGTTCGCTTCGAACCCGACAGCAACTGTAGATAATCGACGATCAGGCAGCCGAGGCCTTTCTGCCGCTTCAGTTTTCGGGCGCGCGCTGCAAGTTGGGCTATGGAGATGCCGCCGGTCTGGTCGATGTAGAGGGGGACTTCGCTCATCTCGCGACTGGTCTCGACGAGGCGGCGGAATTCGTCTTCGTCGATCATCCCGCGGCGGATGCGCTCCGAACCGATCTCGGCCTGCTCCGACAAAATTCGAGCGGCGAGCTGTTCGGCGCTCATTTCGAGTGAGAAGAACCCGACGACGGCCCCGTCAACGGCCTTGGTGGAGCCGTCCGCCTGCTGTTCGGCGCGGTATGCGCGCGCGATGTTGTAGGCGATGTTGGTTGCCAGCGCGGTTTTGCCCATCGACGGGCGACCGGCGAGAATAATCAAGTCGGAGGATTGCAAGCCGCCCAACTTGGCATCGAGGTCGGACATGCCCGTGGCCAGCCCCGACAGCCCACCAGCGCGCTGGTAGGCGTTGTTGGCCATCTCGATCGCCGACGTCAGCGCCGTGCCAAACGATTGGAACCCGTCGCCGTATTTGCCCTGCTCGGCCAGGGCATACAGCGCGTTCTCGGTCTCGCCGATCTGATCTTCGGGCGAGCTATCGACGGGGCTGTCATAGGCGACGTTGACGAGATCTTCGCCAATTGTGATCAGCCGCCGCCGAATGGCCAGATCGTAGACCGTGCGGCCGTAGTCGAACGCGTTGATGATCGTCGTCGCGTTGGCGGCCAGCCGGCCGAGGTATTGCGGCACGGTCAGGTGCGCGCTGATCGGCTCGGCGTTTTCATAAAACGTCTTCACGGTCACGGGCGTCGCCTGCTTGCCCGCCAGAACGAGCTTGCCGATCGTCTCAAAGATGTTGCCGTGCAGCGGATCGTAGAAATGCTCGGGATCGAGGAAGCCTGACACGCGGTCGAGGGCCTCGTTGTTGATCAGGATCGCGCCGAGCAGCGCCTGTTCGGCCTCGATGTTATGCGGCGGGGCGCGAAACACGACCGGCTCATCGGCCGATGCGGCTTGGCGCAGTTTGTCGGTCGCATTGATGGCGAGGGCTTGGGACATCAGTTGAGGCGTCTTTCGCAGTGAGGGCGGGCGGCGTGAGGGCGGGCGGCGTGAGGGCGATTGCCTAACTTGAGTCCCTGCCGTCGCGTTGTAGCCGAACGCGAGCTATGCCCACGATCCCCGCAATGCACAGGCTGCAAACGGGCGAGCCGCGCGCGACTTGCGCGTGTCCCGAATCGGGTGGGGCTGCGATTGTCGGGACCGGTGTGGTGCGTCGCGGACCGTACACGTGTTACACCCTCCGCTATTATGGTGGATATTTTGAAGAGGGGCGGGCTCCGTGTACGTGCGTTTCATTGTGGTATTTGTCGCGTTCATGTTGGTGGCCGTTGCCGCGCAAGCCGAGGGCCGACGCGTCGCGCTCGTGGTCGGGCAGGACGCGTATCCAGGGAGTGGTGGCACGATCCCGGGCTTGTCGAAACTCTTCAATGCTCGATCTGATGCAAGCCGGATGACGGCCCTACTCGTCAAGGCTGGCTTTGAGGTCATTTCGTGCGACGGGAAATCGGCTGGCTGCTTCGACCTCAACAGCCGTGAATTCGAAGCGGCGCTTGACACCTTGACGAAGCGGGCGACCGACGCTGACTTGGCGCTCGTCTATTTCGCCGGCCACGGCATGGCGACAGAACAAGGTAACATCTTGGCGCCGACCGACTCAAACATCGACTGCGCAACCGGCGCCGTCGCCCGTGGTGTGCTCGTCGACGACATGCTTCGGGCAGCGAGCCCAGCGCGCAACAAGCTCATCATCCTTGATGCGTGTCGCGACAATCCGCTGGCCCAGGTCTGCCCGGGCCTTGCTGGCAAGAAACTCGCGTTCACGCGCATCGAACCGGGTGCCATCGACCGCCTCTTGATCGTCACCTCGACGCAGTTTGGGCAACAGGCGCTCGACGGCCCGCCCGGAGCCAACTCGCCGTTCGCGACCGCGCTGTTTGAGGCGCTTGAAAGCAATCCCAACATCTATTTTGAGCAGGTGATGAATGAGGTCGCTCGCGTCACGGCCGCTGCTGCCAAGGCACAGCACGGCTTTGTGCAAATACCGGGCAAAGTCGTCGGTGGTGCTGCACCGGCCGATTGCCTCACTGGCCGCGGCTGCTTCGGCGATCTGCGCATGATGGCAATGGCCGCCGACGTCGAGCGGCTCGCGGCCGAAAGCCGGGCAGCGCAGGCCGATGCGTCCGCAGTTCGGGCGATCCTGACCGACGAGGAGGCAAAGCGCGGCAAGCCGTACACGCCCGACGAGCGGCAGGCGGCGGTCGAGCGCATCGGCCGGTCGTTGACCAGCCTCGCCAGCAGTTCGGAACCGAAGATCAAAGAGGCGACCCGCTTGTTCGGCATCGGCCAGGTGGCAGCCGGTCGTGCCAAGCTCGACGAGGCGCTCGACGACGACGAGACAGCGGCGGCCGAGATCGAGCGGCTCGCGCTCGAACGACGAAAGACGCTCGCCAGCAACGCGCGCGACGCCGCGGGCCTCGCCCGCGGAACCGATCTGATTAAAGCGCTCGGATACTACGCACGCGCAACCCGCAATGATCCTAGTTACGCGCAAACATGGGACGATTACGCCCGCGCCGCCCTCGATGCAGGTCAGCTCGACGTGGCGAAATCAGCTTTTCAGCAGGCAGCCACGCGCGCCCTCGACGACGGCGC
>JBBQNE010000171.1:0-5770 GCA_038329675.1 Hyphomicrobiales bacterium
TGGCGCTCGCGCACGTGGCGGTCGGCAGCATCCTCGCCGTGGAGTAGCACCTGGCCACGGTCCTGGTGTTCGAGGCCAGCGATGATCCGCAGAAGCGTTGTCTTTCCGCAGCCCGACGGGCCGAGCAGTGCGACGAGCTTGCCGTCGGGAAAATCCAGCGACACGTCGTCGAGCGCTGTGAAGGCCCCGAATGTTTTTTTGATGTTGCGAACTTCGATGCTCATCCGACTGAGGTCTCCGCGTCAGCCGCCGCAGCGCGCCATTCGATCCACGTTTTGATCGCAAGCGTCACAAGCGCAAGCAGGGCGAGCAGCGAGGCGACCGCAAAGGCGGCGGCGAATTGATACTCGTTGTAGAGAATTTCGACGTGCAGCGGCATCGTTGTGGTCTGCCCGCGAATGTGGCCTGAGACAACCGAAACGGCGCCGAATTCGCCCATGGCGCGTGCGTTGCATAAGATCACACCGTAAAGCAGCCCCCACTTAATGTTGGGCAACGTCACGTTCCAAAACGTCTGCCAGCCAGACGCGCCGAGAACCAGGGCCGCTTCTTCTTCGTCTCGGCCTTGGGCCTCCATCAGCGGGATCAGTTCGCGCGCGATGAACGGCACGGTGATGAAAATCGTGGCCAGCACGATGCCGGGGACGGCGAACAGTACCTTGAAGCCGGTCGCAGTGACGGCCCAAGCGAGCCAGCCCGAGGCGCCAAAGATCAGCACGAAACATAGCCCGGCGATAACTGGCGAAACGGAGAAGGGTAAGTCGATCAGCGTCGTCAATAAGCCTTTGCCGGGAAATTCGAACTTGGCGATTGCCCAGGCGGCCGCGACGCCGAAGACGAGGTTCAAAGGAACGGCAATGGCGGCAGCGAGCAACGTGAGCTTGATGGCGGCCATCGCGTCTGGCTCGGTCAGGGCCGTGATGTAGGTGTCCCAGCCCTTGCGCAGCGCTTCGACGAATACGGCAAAGAACGGCAGCAAAAGAAACAGCGTGAAAAACGATAGCGAGATCGTAAGCAGCGTCCACTTCAGCCATAGCGGCTCGCGGGTGGCCGGTCGGGCTTCGTATCTGGTTACCGCCATGTCAGCGCCGCCCCCGCGCTTGGGTCCAAGCCTGGAGGACGTTGATCACAAACAACAAGATGAACGATACGACCAGCATGACGGACGCGATTGCGGTTGCGCCGGCGATATCGAATTGTTCGAGTTTCTTGATGATGATCAGGGGTGTGATTTCGCTGACGAGGGGGATGTTGCCAGCGATAAAGATCACCGAACCGTATTCGCCGACGGCGCGGGCGAAGGCCAAAGCAAACCCGGTCATCAGTGCTGGCGTCAAGGCTGGCAGCACGACGCGCGTAAAGGCTTGCCAGCGCGTTGCGCCGAGGCTGGCTGCGGCCTCTTCATATTCCGTATCGAGGTCTTCAAGGACGGGCTGCACGGTTCGCACGACAAACGGCAGCCCGATAAATATGAGCGCGACGAGGATGCCGAGAGGGGTGAATGCGACTTTGATGCCGAGCGGTTCCAGATATTGCCCGATCCAACCGTTTTTAGCGTAGAGCGCCGTCAATGCGATCCCTGCTACGGCGGTCGGGAGGGCGAACGGAAGGTCGACAAGGGCATCGACCAGGCGGCGGCCTGGAAACGTGTAGCGTACTAAGCACCAGGCGAGCATTAAGCCAAAGACCGTGTTGATGGCGGCGGCCAACAGCGAGGCACCAAAGCTCAAGCGATATGACGCCACCGCGTCTGCTGATGTGATGGTTGCCCAGAATTGGGCAAATGTGAGCGTGGCGGTCTGAAGGAAGACGGCGGCGAGCGGCAACAACACGATCAGCGATAAGTATGTGACCGTGATGCCAAGCGTCAGACCGAAACCCGGGATGACCCGCCGGTGACGCGGTGGTCGGCCCGGAAGCTGCGGGGGCGCTTCCAACGTTTCGGTCGCGCTCGAACTCACCATATTATCGCTTTATCACGATCTGATCATAAATGCCGCCATCAGCGAAGTGCTCAGCTTGCACTTTTTTCCATTCCCCGATCAGCTTTTCAACCTGGAACAACTTTGTTCGGCCTGGTTTCAGTGGGGCAGCGGCTAGCGCTGCGGCATCGCGTGGGCGGTAATAGTGCTTGGCGATGATCGCTTGAGCTTCGGGCGTGAACAGGAAGGCGAGATAGGCTTCGGCCTGCTTGCGCGTTCCCTTTTTGTCGACAACGGCATCTACCACCGCGACGGGGGGCGCGGCCTCGATACTGATCGAGGGGTAGACGATCTCGAATTTGTCGGCGCCCAGTTCTTTTTGGATCAGGTTGACCTCGTTTTCGAAGGTGACCAGGACGTCGCCGATGTCGCGCTGGGTAAAGGTCGTCGTGGCGCCGCGACCACCGCCGTCGAAGACGGGTACGTTGGCAAGCAGTTTTTGCACGAACTCTTTGGCCGCCTCTGGCTTACCGCCTGACGATTGAAGCGCGTAGCCCCACGCGGCAAGGTACGAAAATCGACCGTTTCCGGTTACTTTCGGGTTGGGGATGACGACGCTCGTTCCGGGCTTCACCAGATCACCCCAGTCGGCAATGCCCTTGGGGTTGCCCTTGCGCACTAGGAAGATCATGGTCGTCGTGTATGGCGTGGCCGCATTGGGTAGTCGCGATGCCCAATCGGGTTTGATCAGGCCGCGTTCGGCGATCGCATCGATGTCGGTCTGTTGGTTCATCGTGACCACATCGGCCTCAAGCCCGCTCATTACGGCGAGGGCCTGTTTGGACGACCCGCCGTGCGATTGGTTGAGCGTGATCGTCGCGCCGGTCGAGGCCTTCCAGGCGTTGATAAACGCGGGGTTGATATCCTTGTAGAGTTCGCGGGTCACGTCATAGCTGACGTTCAGCAGCGCCGTCTCGGCCCGAGCCGACGTTACGGGCATCATGGCAGCGATGAAGGCGGTGACGAGTGCCCAGCCGAGCCCGACTGAAGATGTTCGGATGTGAGCGGGCGGTTGCACAATGCGCATCTGGGGTCGGGTCCAATCAACGGAGAGACAATCCCGTTGGTTGTGCCGAACTGGTTATTCTTGCAACGGCAAAGAACTCATAAGTCATGCTGAAATTGTGATAAGAGACCTGCGCCTATCGGAGCGGTCTGGACGGTCAGGTGCTGGAGTTGTCGGGGTCGGAATCGCCCGTAGTATCTCCCGCCGCCCAACGGGCCAACCCGTAGGCGAGACCCTCGGCTGCCAGAATGAGAAGCGTTCCGCCGATGATCATGTGCCATCGCCAGGGCTCAAACGATTTGAACCACTCAAAGCCGAAAAGCGCTATGACGCCAACGGTTTGAAGCGTAGCGCCAGCGAGCGATACCAATTTCAAGCCGAACACTAAAACCAGTTGCCACATGGGCGCGGGGCCTCCGCTGACCGGTTGTGACGCGTCTGCTGCGCGAGCTCGTTACCACGGGCTCGCTTTGCTATCCATTTAACACGGCTTAGGGTCGCGACCCGTTGGATACGGGTTCGCTTCGCTGACCGTTGGCTCGTGTTCCATTGCGTCGATTACGATTGTTCGCGGTAGTCCTGAAGGCGCGTGGTGCGCAAACCCTGGAGCCCGTGCTTATCGATTGAGCGCTGCCAAGACAGAAACTCGTCGACGGTAAGCGTATATCGCTCGCACGCCTCGTCGATCGAGAGCAGCCCACCGCGAACGGCGGCCACGACCTCGGCTTTGCGCCGGATGACCCAACGTTTGGTGTCACGCGGAGGCAAGTCGGCGATGGTCAAGGGGCTGCCATCGGGCCCAATAACGTAGCGCGCACGCGCTCTCAACTGCTGATCGGTCATGTTACTCATTACTCATCTTTGACCACGGCTCACCATAACCCGAGAGGCTTAAGCCGCACCTAAGCTTCTACGTAAAAGGCGATTAAAACACTGTCCTGCCTTGCGATTTTCATGCCGTTAGCGTTGTTGCAGCTGTCATAATGGGACAATTGGCTAAAGCTGGCCAGTGCGACATCTTCTTGAAACTTGGAGTAAATCGATCTTATGTTCTCCACCGTAGGCGCCGGTCGGGCCAATAACCGATGCTTCGCCGTCAACTATACGGGTTCGACCCTAACGACAGGGCCAAGCGTTGGGCGGCGATAGAAACCGCTTCGGGCGTTCGGCTGCAATCTGGACGGTTGTCGTCCCGATGCGGTAGACTAGCCTAGACCGCGGCCGGATTGGGCGCGGCCAAAAGAGAGGCACTTGAATGTGCGGGCTTTGGACGCTTTAAGCCATCTTGTGCCGGGTTGAAACGTGTCAAGTCTGAACGGCTGGTGGTTGAGACGCGTCGGTCGCCACTCGATTTCGCCAAGTCGCACCGCCAATGCCACTACTTCAATGTAAGGATCAGCCGTGGAGCCCGCCGCCTCGCCCAACGCAACAACCGTGGACCGTGTCGCCAACGGCGGTCGGCGCGTCGTTGTGGCCATGTCGGGTGGCGTCGATAGCTCGGTTGCAGCAGCGTTACTCGTTCGCGATGGTTTTGACGTTGTCGGCGTGACGCTGCAACTCTACGACCACGGCCTCGCGACGTCCAAGAAGGGCGCGTGTTGCGCTGGCCAGGACATCCACGATGCCCGCCGCGTCGCCGACCATCTCGGCATCCCGCACTATGTGCTCGACTATGAGAAGCGGTTTGCCGACAGCGTCATCGGCGCGTTTGCCGACAGTTATGTCGCTGGTGAAACGCCGATCCCCTGCGTCACCTGCAACTCGGAAATCAAGTTTAAGGACTTGCTCGACACCGCAACGGAGCTCGGCGCTGAAGCCTTGGCAACCGGCCATTATATCCGACGCGCCGACGGGCCCGGTGGACCAGAGCTGCGTCGCGCCGTTGATGCCTCGCGTGATCAGAGCTATTTTCTGTTTGCCACCACGCGAGAGCAGCTCTCAAGGTTGTGGTTTCCGGTTGGCGCCCTACCGAAATCCGAAGTCAGAGCAATGGCGCGGGACTTCGGGCTGATGACGGCTGACAAGTCCGACAGCCAGGACATCTGCTTTGTGCCGAGCGGCCGTTACGGCGACGTGATCGCGAAACTGCGGCCCGAGGCGGTTGAGCCCGGCGCCATCGTCCACGTGGATGGCCGCGAACTTGGTCGTCACGATGGCATCTTGCATTATACGGTTGGACAGCGCCGCGGCATCAAAGTCGCCGCAGCGGAGCCGCTGTACGTTGTGCGGATCGATCCCGTTCGCAATTCGGTCATCGTTGGCCCACGCGAAGCGCTTGCAACGCGGCGGCTTCAACTGCGCGGCTTTAATTGGATCGGGCCCGGTGAAGCGCCAGTCACGCCGGTGCCTGGACTGACGGTTTTTGCCCGCATTCGCTCCGCCCAGCCGCCAAAACCCGCGCGGTTGCACCGGAGCGACGATGGGACCGCCGAAGTTGAGCTGATCGCCGATGAATTTGGCGTGTCAGCTGGACAAGCCTGCGTCCTCTATGATGGCGATGACGAGAGCGCTCGCGTTCTGGGTGGTGGAAC
Organism: Hyphomicrobiales bacterium; assembly: GCA_038329675.1. Classification (GTDB taxonomy): domain Bacteria; phylum Pseudomonadota; class Alphaproteobacteria; order Rhizobiales; family Hyphomicrobiaceae; genus JANXVY01. The sequence continues at coordinate 5,520 of JBBQNE010000171.1, forward strand.
GATCTCTCGGGCATTGGCCAAAGCGCTGCCGACGACGACGACCACGGCTGCTGCTTGATGGTTGGTGGTCCCAGCCGGTGCACAACGATCCGCGGGCAGATCGGGTCGTCACAGCACACCGATCCGGGCTCAAGTTTGGAATTCGGGACTTTGCGGTGAGACTTGACGGGCGAGGTCGGGCTTCCTACACCGCTTACTCTCCGGGAGCGACTTTGACCCGGCGCGTGGCGGGATAGCTCAGTTGGTTAGAG
>JBBQNE010000172.1:0-5534 GCA_038329675.1 Hyphomicrobiales bacterium
CGTTTGCTCACTCGCAACTTGACTTCAACCCGTCGCCGTAGGGCAGCGCCACCGGCATTTCACCCACCGCCCCCGCCAGCCGGGCCGCCGCGCCGCGCGATCAACCCTTTCGATGGGTTATAGGCGTAAATCGCGCCAGCCAGGAACACCGCCGTGTAGGCCAATACGACCAGCAAGTTTGTGGTGTCGATCCCGCCGCCTTCCAAGGGTCCGCCGATCTGGCCATACAAACCAAACCGGATGAGTTCGACGGCATGGGTAAACGGGTTGAACCGGCAAATCTCGTAGAGCAACGGCGACGATTCCTTGATCCGCCACAACGGGTAGAGCGCGGAAGAGGCAAAGAACATCGGGAAGATGACAAAGTTCATCACACCGGCAAAGTTTTCAAGCTGCTTGATCACCGACGACATGAACAGCGCTAAGGCGCCAAGCATCAGCCCCGATAGGATCAACGCAGGCAGCACCGTGATCCAGCCATTGTAGGGCGCCGGGATTGTCATGAACCCCAGGTTGAGCGGATCGCCACCCGGCTCGATCTCCCAGAAGTAGGCGATGAACAAAAACACGTAGACCTGCAACAGCGCCACCGCGACGCCGCCGAGAAGCTTTGACACCAGCAAAAACGAGCGCGGGAACGGCGACACCAGCAGCGTCCGCATGGCGCCGGTTTCGCGGTCATAAACCATCGACAGCGACGATTGCATGGCGTTGAACAGCAAGATCATGCCAACGAGGCCCGGCATCACGAATGTCTCGTAAAGCACATAGGTCTGGTAGGGCGGGATGATCGAAATCCCAAGCGTCTGGCGGAAGCCCGCCGCAAAAATAAACAGCCATACGAGCGGGCGCACGAGGGCTGATAAAAACCGTTCGCGCTGATGGACGTAGCGCAAAACCTCGCGCCACACGATCCCGCTGAGACACGCCAGATACGCGCCAAAGCCAAGCTGCCGCGGCGGGACGTCAGCTGCGATCGCCGTGATCACAGACCCGCCTGTCCGGGCGATTGTCGCGGTCGTGTCGGTGGCCATGCGTCTCCTTTCGTGCGGTCGCAGTGCTAAAAAGCCGTCGCGCCCGCCGCCGTCACTTGACGGTAAACGTCCCCGTCAAACCGCGCGCTTCAAGGCCCTTGCAAATCCAGGTGTAGTCGCCAGCCTTGGTTGGCGTGAAGAACAATTCGGCAGCACCTTCATTTTCAAATTCGATTTCGCGGAACGACGCCGTCGGTTTGATCTCGACTTTGTTAACTTCCATCTTCCGCCATTTGACATTGGCGAAGAACTCATCGGCCTGGAACGCGCATTCTTTCCGGCCCGTCGCCTTCAGCCACATTCGATAGGGCTTGTTGACTTCAAGCGTCGGCAGCTTGTCCTGCGTCCACTTGAACCCCGTGTCGTCGGAGCCGAGCACCAGATCTGGCAACCGGGTCGTCTTCACCCGCTCTTCTTCGGCACACACCGTCGTCGCCAATGCGCTAAGCGCAACCACAACAGCAACCCCAACTTTCAACATTTGCATTCCTCTATTGGTTTCTAACATGGGCGAGATCGACGACCAATTCCACCAACCCAGGCCGTTACGCCGGCTCAGTTTTGGCTTCTGTTCCCGTCGCAGCCCGGAAAGCGGCCGATAGGTTGCTAGCCCCCGTCGAGGCCAAAAACTCCGGCACCGTCCCGTTGAACATCACGCGGCCCTTGTGCAGCACCACGACGAGGTCGGTCGGCGCGATCTCATCAATCAAATGCGTGGCCCAAAGGACGCCAAGCCCGCGCGATGCTGCCAGATTACGCACGATGCCGAGCACGCTTTCGCGCGACCCGATATCAAGACCAACGGTCGCCTCATCGAGCAGCAGCAAGCCCGGATCGTGGAGCAGAGCCCGGGCAATCTCGACGCGTCGCGCCTGCCCGCCCGATAGCGTGCGCACCGTCGCGCTAGCCTTGTCGGCAAGCCCGACGGTTTCAAGCGCAAGCTTCGCGCGGCGACGGGCTTCCTTGCCCCCCATCCCGTGAAGGGCTGCGTGGTAGATGAGGTTTTGGGTCAGCGTCAGATCGCCATCGAGCGTCCGGCTTTGGAACACAACGCCAAGCCGTTGCAGCGCCAGCGTCGGCGTGCGGCGGACGTCCTGACCGAGAATTTGGATTTCTCCCGTCACGTTGTCGTAAAGCCGCGTGATCAAAGCAAACAGCGTCGACTTGCCCGCTCCATTGAGGCCAAGCAACACAGTCATCGCCCCGCGCGGCACGCTGATCGAAACATCGTCGAGCACCGTCGTCGCGCCAAAGCGATGGCTGACGCCCGCCACCGCAAGCGCTATCGTCTTTGGCGGTGATGCCGAGATCCGTGATGCCGGTTGCAGTTCAGTCATGGACATCCCTTAGGTGCCCCGTGCAGAGCAGCTTCGCATGGCCAATTATTTTGGCGCAACGACAATGCCCCACGGGTAGCGGCCGGTTTTGATCGACTTGGTCACCTTAAGGTTTGCCACATCGATAACAGACACGTCGTTTGATGTGCCGTTGGTCGTGAACAGTAGCTTGTCGTCGGGCGTCAAAGCGAGGTTCCAGACGCGCTGCCCAACGAGCAGATAGCGCTCAACCTTTCGCGTCGCGACATCAACCACGGCGACCCGGTTTGAGGGCCCAAGCGCGACGAAAGCCGTCTTCATATCTTTCGTGATGCGGATGCCAACCGGCTGGATCGCATCCTTCGTCACACCGGGAATCTCGAAGTTGATCTTGCCCAGAATCTTCCGGTCGGCGGGGTCGATCACGGTAATTGTGCCGCCGATTTCGGCGCTGACCCAGACCTGTTTGCCGTCTGAAGTGAACACCGCGACGCGGGGCCGGTTGTCGACGAGCACGTTGTCGAATGTTTTGTGCGTCGCCGTATCAATAAAGTGGGCCATATTCGTCGTTTCCGACGTGTTCACCAGCACTTTGCCGTCCGGCGACAGACCCATGCCCTCGGGCTCGACACCAACGGGGATCTCCGTAATGATCGCGTTTTTGGCGAGATCAACGACCGTTACGAGGCTGTCGTCCTCGTTGGCGACATAGAGCATTTGCCCGGTTGGATCGATGGCCAGCAACTCGGGGTCGGAGCCCGATGGAATGTTGCGCAGATACTTGTATGTATTGGCGTCAAACACCTGGATCGTGTGATCATCGCTCGCGCAGACATACAGCAACTTGTTGTCGGGCGACAACGCGATGCCACGTGGCCGTTGGCCAGCTTTGATCGTCTGCACAACCTCCATCTTATCGCTATCGATGACCGAGATCGTGTTGTCTTTTTCATTGGATACGAACACGCGGTAGGCCGCCGCCGGGCTCGCCTGTGCCGCAACAACGGCCAACGACAGCGCAGCGAGCGGCAACAACGACCCGTAGTGCGAACGGGCACTGGTCCCGCGGCCAGCGGACACTTGAGACATGGGCAACGTGCGACGCATCTGATGTCTTTCCTAAAACGGTTCTGGCCGTGGCCGTTTGTTGGCCTAAGCCGAGCCTAAATTTAGCCTAAGCCGAGGCGGGCCGTTCGGCTCCAGAAGTGCGAAGCGACGGGCTCGCTGAACTCCTGCAGGTTACTTCATCTTATACGCTTTGCACTTCGATTCAGGTTTGTCGAAGCCCATCGTATCGAGTTCGCTGAACTGGTGCAGAAACCCCTGTTGCGGTGAGACCGACACCAAAATCTTTGGCGTCGTCACGAGGAGTGGTTGGCGCAACTGGCCATTCCAGTCGCGGAACGTAGTCTTGATGCCCTTGAAGGCAGCAAGCTCGAATTCGGGCGACCGCATATAGTTAAACAACACTTTTGTGTCGTTCGATTTCGTCCGCGATGCGGCTTCCCCAACCGCGCGCACGGCCAACCACACGGTATAGTCGAGGTTGCGCATCGGCCGGTTGGCCAGACGCCGGAAGCGGTTTTGGAATTGCGTCCCACCCCACAGTTCGATCGCCGGGTGCCACACGGAGGGCGTCAACCCAGCGGTGCCGACCACCGGGCGAGGGTCTGTTGCACGAAACGGAAGGTATTCCCCAAACAGCTCGCCCTCGTCGGCCACCACCACCACATCGTGCGCTTTAGCGCCTTGCGTGAAGCTTGGGATTTGCTGTTGGACCTGCTCAAACCCGCCGTCGGTCCGTCGGCTTCCCGCATCATATTCAAACGTCCGCTCTTCAACAATCGTATGGCCAAATCGTTTTGCCGACCGCTTCAATGCTTCGACGTAGGCCTTGTCTCCAGGCAGCGTGCCAGCCACCAGGAACCATTTGTTCCAGCGCTTGAAAGTCAAATACTGCGCCAGCGCATCCGTCAGCATCGATCGCGACGGGATCGTATGGAGCAAATTCGCCCGGCAGTTGTCTTCGCGCAGCGCTTCATCGGGCTCGGACGCGTTAACGACGATGCCGCCCTTTGCTGCCGCAGCGTCGGCCAGCGCCAAGATGGTCGCGGGCGCCGCATCCGCAATGATAAACACGCCGCCGTCGGTCATCTTCGCCATCACCGCCGCAACGAGGTCATCGGGCTTGCCCGCCTCGACGACATCGAGCGCGTAGTTCTGGTTGAGAAAACGGCCCGTCGTATTGTTGTCGCCGACAGCGAGCTTACCACCCGCAAGCCCATCGTCGGCTGGTGGGAGGTCGAGCAATGACAACGGCAACGGCTTATCGCGATCCTCGCGCGCTAAGATCATGCGAACCTGAAGCTTGGTTGCAGCTTCCAGTGTCACCTGGCCAACGGCTGCAGGCGGCACAGTTTGGTTTGACGTTGGTGCCGGGCTCTGCGCGCCAGCGACCATTGATTGGATGCCCATGCTCGCCGCGATGACGACCGCGGATGCTACGATCGTTAGCGGCTTGAACCCAAACGCGGCGATGGTCGGCCTTAGCGGCACCGGCAACTCCATTGTGATGACCGACCAGAACTTTTGACAGTCCGAACCTTGGACAACCTGGGCCGTGGACAAACCGAACCTTGAACAACCCGCGCCTTGGACAACCCGGGGGTTGCTTAACCCGGGCAGTGATACGCAACGGGTTCCAGTCCGAACCGTTACGCCCATCGCCTCTAATAACGCATCGCTAAGACCGCAGGCGAAACGTGCACACCTTACAAAGTTGCTACCCCCTTGCGTGTCAAGGTGAGCGTTTGCACGTCGCGCGAACGTGAGTTTAGCGCATGAATTCGTGAGCGGTCTGGCGCTAGACAAGCGTGCCATCTTGAGTAATTGCGACGTCGTAGCGTTAACACGGCTCGCGACCCGCCATATTGAGGCCCAATCGTTAGGGCGCTCGTCGCGCACCACCTTGCAACGCTGCGCCGCAACATAAATACGTGCGATGCCAAGAAGCCTGCCATCACGTCGGCGCGGCCTTATCTTGAAGGTCGAGTTCAGCGTTATGCCACCACCAACCATAGGCACGGCGGCCGTTTCGTCGTACCCTCGTCGCCGATGTGTCTTCCAATTTCGCATGGCTGTTGAATGCACCAACCACTTAAATCGCCAACTGGCCGTGCCGCAT
>JBBQNE010000173.1:0-5427 GCA_038329675.1 Hyphomicrobiales bacterium
TACCTCATCGAGGTCGACGACGATGCCGGGCGGATCGAGTTGGAGTTTCGTCGCCCGGTTTATGTGGCGGCTTGTAATAATGCCGTTGCCATCGCGACGATGATGGATGAGTGCGGGCTCGTCGGGGTCGCCGACGAGATAATGGCAAACGCTCGGTAGTGCGAAATAAGCGTCCCGCTTTTCGGTCAGGTCTAACTTCGATGTCGAGGGTGACAGGATCTCTGCGACGATGACGGGATTTTCGACGACCATCGTATTATGAGCGACGCGGGAACCGAGGTAGGCCAGCACGTCTGGCTCGCAGACGCGGCCGTGCAGCATGCGAACCGACGCCCCGTCCACGACCACTTCGCCGGTCAAGCCCGCGAGTTTGAAGGCAGCATGAAGCGCGCGATAGAGCGACGCTTTCATGCGCCAGTGCTGCGACCGTTCCGCGTTCATCGTGCCCGCGGCCCCGTGTTTTTCGATGACGACGCCGTCCCACAGTTCAAACGATCCTGCTTCCTTCGGCTGGGTCTCGGCCCACGCCAGGAACTGCTCGGGTGTCAGTCGTTTTGGCTGTGCATTCATGGCGGGATCGTAGGCAACGCGGTGGTCTGGGTCCAGCGCTTCGTAACGCCCGGTTCGTCGTCGAGGTGGCCAAACGCCTCAGCCCCACACGCCTCAGCCTAGAACGCCTCAGCCTAAGACACCGGGATAATTGGGGCTTTCACGCGTGATCGTGATGCCGTGGGTGTGGCTCTCGCGAATGCCAGATGGCGACACCCGAATAAACTCGGCCTTGCGCTGGAACTCCGCGATCGTTCGCCCGCCGAGATAGCCCATGCTGGCGCGCAAGCCGCCGACGAGCTGGTGCAATACGGCTTCGGCGGCGCCCTTGTAGGCGACCTGGCCTTCGACGCCTTCGGGCACGAGTTTCAACGTATCGCGGACTTCCTGCTGGAAATAGCGGTCGGCCGACCCGCGCGCCATGGCGCCGAGCGAGCCCATGCCGCGGTACGATTTGTAGGTCCGGCCCTGGTACATGTAGCTGTCGCCGGGGCTTTCGTCGGTGCCAGCCAACAACGAGCCGATCATCACGCATGACGCGCCAGCCGCGACGGCCTTGGCGATGTCGCCCGAATAGCGGATGCCGCCATCGGCGATGATGGGGATGCCGCTTTTGGCAGCTTCTGCCGCGCACGCCATGACAGCGGTGAGTTGGGGTACGCCGACGCCAGCGACGATGCGGGTTGTGCAGATGGAACCGGGGCCGATGCCGACTTTCACGGCGTCGGCGCCAGCATCGATCAATGCGCGCGTTGCGGCCGCCGTTGCGACGTTGCCCGCGATCACCTGGACGCTATTTGAGAGCGATTTGATGCGGGCCACCGCCTCGATCACGCGGGCGGAGTGCCCGTGTGCCGTATCGACGACGATCAGGTCGCAACCGGCTGCAACCAGTAATTCGGTGCGATCGAAGCCATCGAGGCCGACGGTTGTGGCAGCAGCAACCCGCAACCGGCCGTCTGAATCCTTGCACGCGTTCGGGTATTTCTGGGCCTTCTCGATGTCTTTGACCGTGATTAACCCGATGCAATGGTAATCGTCATCGACGACGAGCAGCTTTTCGATGCGGTGCTGGTGAAGCAGCCGCTTGGCCTGCTCATGGGTAATGCCGCGCTTCACGGTGATGAGCTTATCTTTGGTCATCAATTCGGAAACTGGCTGCGCGGGGTCGCTGGCAAACCGCACATCGCGGTTGGTCAAGATCCCAACGAGCTTGCCCGAACGGCCTTTGCTCGCTTCGACGACCGGGATACCGCTGATCCCGTTCTGGGCCATGATGTCTTGCGCTTCGCGAAGCGTCGCGCCGGGGTTGACGGTGACGGGGTTGAGCACGATCCCGCTCTCGTACTTTTTGACCGCCGTGACTTGGCGCGCTTGTTCTTCAGGCGTCAAATTGCGGTGGATGACGCCGATGCCACCAGCCTGAGCGACCGCGATTGCCATGCGGTGTTCGGTGACGGTGTCCATCGCCGACGACATGATCGGGATATTGAGGCTAACCGATCCGGTGGCGCGCGCCGAAACGTCGACTTCGGCGGGCATCACTTCCGAAGCGGCCGGCAGCAGCAGCACGTCGTCGAAGGTTAAGGCAACGTGGGGCAACACGGTCGCAAAAGGTCCGCTGACGCGCTGGCCGGTGCCGTCGCTGGCACGCGGCGGCGCTGCGCCAGTAGTTGAATTTGGAACATTACCGTCTTTGGGTGGCAAGACTGATCTCCTTGCCGGCTCGTCCGGCGTGTGGAAGGGGCGCCGAAGTTGGGCGGTCCTGGACAGTCGGGAGGGCTATAGCAGAGCCGCCGGATCGGGGGAAGCGGCGCGCAGACGCGTGATCCATTGGTTCAGCTTGCGGCGCATGCAACCGTCGTGATCATATGTCCGACCGGCCATTGAAAACTCTCCGGGCAGGGGTCGTCATCATCAACTCGGGGATAAGATCGCCAGTTTTGAATGCGCCATCCGAGCGCCGCGATCGGCATCGTATAGACGGCCGTCCCTACGATCAGGAGCACGCGATTCGTGGCAAGTTCTGCCCAAAACCATCCAGCTCATGCCAACGCACCAGGGTTTCGGGCGGGTAACGCGCCGGAACTGACGGTTTCCGAGCTCGCCGGCGGCATTAAACGCACGCTAGAGGACAGCTTCGGCCACGTGCGGCTGCGGGGCGAAATATCGGGCTATCGCGGACCGCACTCGTCGGGACACTCCTATTTTTCGCTCAAAGACGATAACGCCAAAATCGACGCCGTCATCTGGAAGGGCGTGTTTGGCCGGATCAAGTTCCGCCCCGAGGAGGGTATGGAAGTTATCGCGACCGGTAAGGTCACGAGCTATCCAAACTCGTCGAAATACCAAATCGTCATCGAGGCGATGGAGCCCGCTGGCGTCGGCGCGCTCATGGCGATGCTGGAGGAGCGTAAGCGGCGCTTACAAGGCGAGGGTCTGTTCGCCACTGAGCGAAAGCGGCAATTGCCGTTCATGCCGCGCGTCGTCGGTATCATAACATCGCCGACCGGTGCCGTTATTCGGGACATGTTGGCTGGCTTTACGGAGCGGTTTCCAACCCGCGTTGTGATTTGGCCAGTGCGGGTCCAGGGCGAGACCTGTGGGGCCGAAGTTGCTGCCGCAATCGCTGGATTTAACGCGCTAAAACCGGGCGGCCCGATCCCGCGGCCCGATGTACTGATTGTGGCGCGCGGCGGTGGCAGCCTGGAAGACCTATGGGGCTTCAATGATGAAGTGGCCGTGCGCGCGGCAGCCGATAGCGCCATACCGATCGTATCGGCCGTTGGGCACGAGACAGACTGGACGCTGATCGACTTGGCCGCTGACGCGCGCGCGCCAACGCCGACGAAGGCCGCTGAATGGGTCGTGCCGAAGTATTCTGAGTTGATTGCACAGATTGCCGATTTGACGGGCCGACTGACGGTCGGCGTGCGGCGGCACATGGAGCACCGGCGGGTTGACCTCAAGGCGGTGGCCCGCGGTCTGCCGCGCGTGGAAGACCTGGTACGTGGCCCGCGTCAACGCTTCGACCACGCCGAAGCGCGGCTGTCTCGCGCACTGCTCGCCAATACCCGCGCGCACGCGATGCGGCACGCGAAGTTTGCTTCCAAGCTTAGCCCGCCGCTCATTGCCAACCGTCTCGCGCGATTGTCGGACCGCCTCGCGCACGTCTCAGCCCGCACTGTCGATGGGCTATCGCGACTGGCTGGCCGCCAGCGTGCGCGGTTCGAAGGCACCTCAGCGCGGCTCAGGCCGTCGGCGGTGTCGCTCCCGGCGGCACGGTCGCGTGAGCAATTGTCGGCCACGACGTCGCGGGCAACGCTGGCGCTAGGCCAACGGCTCCAGGCGGTTCGAGACCGGCTCGACGCGCGGGCAAACATGTTAAACGCGCTGTCGTATCAAGGGGTCCTTGCGCGCGGCTACGCCGTGATCCGCGATGGCAACGGCCAAATGGTCCGCTCGGCGATGGTCGTTAGCGCTGGTGGCGTCCTCGGTGTCGAATTCCACGACGGCGAGGTGCGGGCGCAAGCACTGGAAGACGGGCAAGCGGCCAGTCGCTCGCCGCCCGTCATGCCCGGCGAAACGAAGCCCCGGCGCGCGAAGCCAGATGGTGCAGGTGGCGGACCGCAGGGAAACCTTTTTTAGCGCAACATCGGCTGGGTTCGCCCTACAAGCTCAGGTTTCCTGCATGGCAGCCAATGTCGATTGCGACGCCCCTGCGCCATGCGCGCGCGGCGATTGCAGTTGACGTTGAGCGCCTAGTCTGCACCTTTCGCAGTCGGCGCCGAACCTACGGCACATACACCCACACCGCACAAACGGGACGCACGGGACTTCTATGAACCGGTTCGAAAAATTATTTGGTTTGACGTCAGAAGCCCGAGTGCGATTTGGCGATGGGGAGTTCACGGTCGTGTCTGCGGGCGACTATGTCCGCTGCGCCGTCACGGGTGAAGCAATCCCGTTGGCGAACCTAAAATACTGGAGCGTCGAATTGCAGGAGGCATACGTCTCCGCAGACGTCTCATTCAAACGCTATTTGGAATTGCGACGCCGCAAGCAAAGTTAACGCGCAACCATCACGAAAACGAACATTGACCGTGAATTGCGATCAGCGCACCTGAGCGCTCCATGATCACCCTTCGCCAATTGCGCTATGTCGAAGCGATTGCACGGCTCGGCCATTTTGGTCGAGCGGCTGAACAGTGCTCGGTAACCCAACCCGCGCTGTCGCTGCAGATCAAGTTGATCGAAGAGGAACTGGGCGTCAGCCTCTTCGAGCGGCTGCCCCGCGGCGTACGTCCGACCCAGGAAGGTGTCGAGATCGCGCGCAGAGCCGCCCGCGTTCTGGCCGAAGTCCGCGATATTGCCGACTTTGCCCGCGTCAATCGCGACCCTCTGATGGGCCCGCTCAATCTTGGCGTGATCCCCACCGTTGCGCCCTATCTGTTGCCTCAGATGCTGCCGATCCTTCGCGAGCGCCACGCCGGCTTGCAATTGCGCGTCAGGGAATCGCGGACGGAACACCTCCTGGAAGGTCTGGCCGATGGCGGCCTCGATGTCTTGCTGCTGGCACTGCCGGTGGATCGTCAAGAATTTGAAACAAGAGCGGTGTTGGAAGATCGCTTTCTGCTGGCGATGCCTGCAAGCCGCAAACTCAACTCAAAGCTGCGAGCCACGCCGGAACTTCTGAAGGCTGACCGGCTCCTGTTGCTGGAAGAAGGCCATTGTCTGCGCGAGCAGGCGCTGTCGGTGTGCGAATTGCGCGAGGCAGACACGATGGAATCTTTCGGCGCGTCAAGCTTGGCAACGATCGTGCAACTCGTTGCAAATGACATGGGGGGCCTGGTTGTAGTCGGGGCGGCCCCGCTCGCG
>JBBQNE010000174.1:0-5374 GCA_038329675.1 Hyphomicrobiales bacterium
TGGCCTGCGCCTCGCCCAGCACGGACAGGAACGGACGTCCCTCCTCCTGCATCTTCGTCAAGATGTAGTTGCACGTCCCGTTGAGGATGCCGTAAACCCGCGTGATCGCGTTGGCGGCGAGCGCTTCGCGTAGCGTCTTGATGACCGGGATACCGCCAGCGACGGCGGCCTCAAAATTGAGTTCGACGCCGTTGGCCTCCGCCAGGGCTGCCAGCCGTGCGCCGTGATGAGCGAGCAGCGCCTTGTTGGCGGTGACAACGTGCTTACCGCTTGCCAGTGCCGCTTCAACCGCCGCGCGCGGTGGACCATCATCGCCGCCCATCAACTCGACGAACACATCGATGCCATCGGCCCGGGCCAAGGCCACCGGATCATCAAACCACGGAATGCCTGACGTATCGACGCCACGGTCTTTGTTGCGGTTCCGTGCCGAGATGCCGCCAATATGAATTGGCCGACCGGTTGTCTCAGCCAACCTCGCACCATGCGTTTGAAGCAGGCTCAGCAGCCCGGCGCCAACCGTGCCGAGGCCCGCAATTCCGATGACCAGCGGCAGCTTGACTGTTGCTTTCGCGGTGGACGGCTTGGCGCCCATCGGCAGGCCTTCAACGTCTGTTATCGGCTGCGCCGTTGTTATCGGCTGAACCGTTGCCATCGGCGGAGGGCTCACGAGCGGCGCACGCGTTTACCAGCGGCTGGCGTATCGCTTGCAGGAGCCCCGCCTGCCGCGGCTGAACTTTCTACTGAAGCACTTGCAATCTCCCCCGACGCCAGTTCGTTGAGCGGGATCACATTATGCAACCCGTCCGTGCCGCCCGACAGGAATTTCTTGATGTTTCGGGCCGCCTGCCGAATTCGGTGTTCGTTCTCAACGAGGGCTATCCGCACGAAGCCTTCGCCATATTCGCCAAAACCAACGCCTGGCGATACCGCGACGTCGGCCTTCTCGATCAGCAATTTGGCGAATTCGACGGAGCCCAACGCCCGGTATGGCTCAGGGATTGGCACCCAGGCAAACATCGTCGCTGCTGGCGGCGGCACTGGAAAACCAGCCCGACCAAAGGCGTCAACAAGCACGTCGCGGCGCCGCTTGTAATTCTGGCGTATTTCACTGACGCAGTCTTGCGGTCCATTGAGCGCGGCAGCCGCTGCCACCTGGATGGGCGTGAACGCGCCGTAATCGAGGTAGGATTTGACGCGCGCTAAGGCCCCGATCAACCGTTCGTTGCCAACCGCAAACCCCATCCGCCAGCCGGGCATGTTGTAGGTCTTCGAGAGTGAGGTGAATTCCACCGCGACGTCCATCGCGCCTGGAATTTGCAGGATCGACGGCGGTGGATTGTCGTCAAAGTAGATTTCAGAATAGGCGATATCTGACAGCACGATCAGATTGTAGCGCTTGGCGATGTCTACGATGTCGCGATAAAAATCGAGGTCGGCCGTCATGGCCGTCGGGTTCGACGGGAACGAGACGATCACCGCCAGCGGTTTGGGGATCGAATGCTTCACGGCCTGCTCGATGGCGCGGATGTAATCGGGCCCGTTCGACGCTGGCAGATGGCGCATCGATGCGCCCGAAATCAAAAAACCAAACTCGTGGATCGGGTAAGTCGGGTTGGGCACCAGCACGACATCACCGGGCGCGGTGATCGCCTGCGCCATATTCGCAAAGCCTTCCTTGGAGCCAAGCGTCGCGACGACCTGCGTGTCGGGGTTGAGTTTCACCCCAAACCGGCGGGCGTAGTAGGCCGCCTGTGCACGGCGCAACCCGGGAATACCTTTTGAGGCCGAATAGCGGTGCGTGCGCGGTTTGCCGATCGTCTCGATCATTTTATCGACGATATGCTGCGGCGTCGGCAGATCCGGATTTCCCATGCCGAGGTCGACGATATCCGCGCCGCGCGCACGCGCTGCCGCTTTCAGCCGGTTGACCTCGGCGAAGACGTAGGGCGGTAGGCGCTTGATGCGGTGAAACTCTTCGATCACGGCCAAGGTTCTCCTGCCCGTTTCGACGCGGGCGGCGTGGTTGTGGGTTTAAGCTGGCATCGCGACCGACGCCCAACGCTATTAATTCATACCCCTTCCGCGCCGATTCCGTCCAGCGATCCCGAAACGTCGATTGAACCCTGAGCCACCGCGACATAGTAGCACTATAGCGCCGAATGCATGGCCGGATTGTTCAATGGTGCCGGGTTGTCCAACGTTGATGGTGTATTAGATCTTAGTGGCACGCATAGTGTTCGCGATGGCATACGCCTGCTGATCGAACATTGAGCCGTGTTCCGTAGTCGCCCGCCCCGACCGAGGCCGTTAAGATGTCCAAGACCGTGCCACTACCAATTAAGACGGCGGGACCATCGCGAACTGAGCCATCACGACCCGAAGCAATGCGAGCCGAACTCGCTCAACCAGACCCCGCGCGGCCAGACCCAGCGCGACCAGACCCAGCGCGACTAGACCCAGCGCGACTAGACCCAGCGCGACCAGACCTCGCACGCCCCGATCTCGTGCGCCCGGATCTTGTGCAATCCGACGCACCCCGTGCTTCACTTAAAGCGACCCCGGTTTCGCCGTCAGTGCCTCCGCTTTCGCCATCCCACACCCCCCCCGCCCCGCTGTCGGCAGCAAGCACGGCAGCGCCAGCGCAGGGGGTGGCCGCGAGCGCCCCAACCGCGTCGTTAAACAGCATGACGCCCTACATGGTCCAAGACCCAGAAGCATTTTCGCGCAACATCCTGCGCCTCTTTGAACAGAGCACCCGCGCCTGGACCGACTTGGTCGAGCGCGCCGACAGTAAACCTGGACCGTACTCTCCAGCCAACGAGAGCGCGAACGCCGCCGAGGTGATGGTGCAGATCGCCCAAGCCTGGATGAGCGAGCCAACTCGGGTCGCGGAAGCACAAACCAAGCTTTATATGGATTGGGCCAACGTTTGGAACGCATCGCTGCGCCGCTCGTTTGGCGAAGTGGTTGAACCCGTCGTCAAGCCAGCGCCAGGTGATGGCCGGTTCAAAGATCCAGAATGGTCAGCCAACCCGTTCTTTGACTATTGGAAGCAGATGTACCTCGTGACGTCGAATTGGGCGGACACTCAGCTCGCTGCCACCGAACTCGACGAACGCACCCGCCTACGCGCGCAATTTTATACGCGCCTCATCACCAGCGCGATGTCGCCAGCCAATATCCCCGCCTTAAACCCTGAGGTCCTGCGGGCAACGTTCACGAGCAATGCCGACAACTTAGTCCAGGGCATGGCCCAGTTCGCCGAGGACATGGAGAGGTCGGGGGATCTCCTACAGATCCGCCAGACCGATACGGAAGCCTTCCGCGTCGGCGAAAACTTGGCCCTCACACCCGGCAAGGTGGTGTTCCAAAACGACCTGATCCAGCTTATTCAATACAGCCCGACGACGCGCGAAGTCCGTGAGACACCGCTACTGATCGTGCCGCCATGGATCAACAAATATTATATCCTCGATCTGACGCCGCCCAAAAGCCTGATCCGCTACGTCGTTTCACAGGGCTACACGGTATTTGTTATTTCGTGGGTCAACCCGGACGAGCGGCTGTCCCACAAAACGTTCGAAGACTACATGCTGGAGGGCGTTTTGACGGCAGCCCAGGCCGTCAAAAAAGAATGCGGCGTCGAACAAACCAACGTCCTTGGCTATTGCGTCGGCGGCACGCTCGTCGCCAGCACGCTGTCCTACGTGGCTGCCCTTGGCGAAACCCCGTTCAAATCAGCGACGTTTTTGACGACGCAAGTCGACTTCGAAAAAGCTGGCGACCTGCTCGTTTTCATAGACGATGGTCAGCTCGCCGAATTGACCTCCATTATGACCGAGCGTGGCTATCTCGACGGCTCGCGCATGGCCAATGTTTTCAACATGATGCGGCCAAAGGATTTGATCTGGCCGTACGTGATCAACAATTATCTGCTCGGCAAAAAACCAATGCCGTTCGACCTGCTCTATTGGAACCAGGATTCGACGCGCATGACGGCGACCAATCACGCCTTCTATCTGAGCCAATTTTATAACGAAAACCGCCTCGCGCGCGCCCAGATGACGCTGGCTGGTCAACGCCTCGACCCGCGCCGCGTCACCCTGCCGATCTATGAACTCGCCACCCGCGACGACCATATCGCGCCGGCGGTGTCCGTGTTCAAAGGCGCGCAATTGTTTACGGGCCCAGTTGAGTTCGTCCTTGCCGGGTCCGGCCATATCGCCGGTGTCATCAACCCGCCCGACAAGGTCAAATATCAGTACTGGACCGGGACAAAGCCCAAACACGGCGACACGCTCGATGGTTGGGTCAAATCCGCCAATGAAACGCCGGGGTCATGGTGGCCGCACTGGTTGGCTTGGCTGGCCAAGTCGTCGGGTGAGAAGGTTCCAGCCCGCGGCCCTGGCGCACGGCTCGGCACGATCGAAGATGCGCCGGGCTCCTACGTCCGCGTCCGCCATCTCCGGCCAGTCGCACCCCGCACGCCGCCATCCGACAAAAAACCTGCCGAGTAATGGCTCCCTGAGCGAGCTGCACCTGGGCGAGCCACCGGTGAAGGAGTCGGCCGTTGAATGAGCAGGCCTCGCAGCGACTACAGCTCAGCCGTCGGCGATTTTGCACTCGGCTCGCCGCCAGCATCGCGCCCGCAATCGGCTTAGGGGCAGCGCCCTCGCTCAATGCCCAGACATTTTCAGACATCTCGGCCGTTCCATCGCTTGGCACGATTGCTGCGGCGCGCGGCGTTCTGTTTGGAACGGCGTTTGACATCGAGACCCTCGACACGCCGCGCGACGCCGCGCTCTACCGTCACCACGCCCGGATCTTAACGACGGACCTGTCGCTCAAGTTTGCCTCCCTGCGGCCGGAAGAGGGTCCAGCGCGCTTTGACAATGCCGACCGCCTCGTCGCCTGGGCGGCCGCTGCTGGCATTCCGTTACGCGGCCACGCCCTTGTCTGGAACGAGTTCAACCCACCGTGGGTATCAAAGCTGTCGTCGGCCCGTCGCGCCTATTGGCTCGATCGCCATATCGACGAAGTCGCTGGTCGCTATGCCGGCCGCCTCCACTCCTGGGACGTCGTCAACGAACCGTTCTGGCCAGGACACGGTAAGCCCGGCGGCTTTCGCGACGGTCCCTGGCTCGACGCGATGGGTCCAGATTATATCGTTCGCGCGATGAAACGCGCGCGCGCCGCCGATCCCAAAGCCACGCTTGCGATCAATGAGGCTGGCCCGGAGTGGGAGAACCCGTTCGGACCGACGAAACCTTACCGCGACGGTGTGCTTGCCCTGATCGACCGCGTCCAACAGGCTGGCGTGACCGTCGATGCCATCGGGCTCCAGTGCCACTGGTTTCCTGATTTTGAGTTC
>JBBQNE010000175.1:0-5346 GCA_038329675.1 Hyphomicrobiales bacterium
TATTGAGGCTGCCGAATTGCGCCGCCAAGCCGCGATGCTGGCAACGATCCGCCGGGTCTACGAGACTTACGGGTTCGAGCCGCTGGAAACACCCGCGTTTGAATATACCGACGCGCTAGGAAAATTCCTGCCCGACCAGGATCGGCCAAACGCTGGCGTGTTTTCGCTGCAAGACGAAGACGAGCAATGGATGAGCCTCCGCTACGACTTGACTGCGCCGCTCGCCCGGTATGTGGCGCAAAACTACGAACGTCTGCCGAAGCCCTACCGCCGCTACGCCACGGGCACAGTTTATCGCAACGAGAAGCCAGGGCCCGGACGCTTTCGGCAGTTTACTCAATTCGACGCCGATACGGTCGGGGCAGACAGCATCGCAGCGGATGCTGAAATGTGCATGTTGGCTGCCGATACGTTGGAGGCGCTTGGCATCGCGCGCGGCGACTACATCGTAAAGGTCAACAATCGCAAGGTGCTCGACGGGCTGCTGGAAGCCATCGGCATCGATCTCGCATCACCAGCGGGGCCCGGTTTGCGGCTGGCCGTGTTGCGGGCAATCGACAAATTCGACCGGCTGGGGCTCGACGGCGTTGAGCAATTACTGGGCGCTGGGCGCAAAGACGACTCAGGCGACTACACCAAAGGCGCTGGGCTGGTCGCGTCGCAGATCGCACCGGTGCTCGCATACTTGGCCGTCCCGCGCGAAAATCGGGCGCAGGCGATCGCTGGTATCCGTGCCGCGATCGGTGCAAGCGCCACCGGCCAGCAGGGCGTGACAGAACTCGCCGAAATTGCCACGATGCTGGACGCCGGTGGCTATGGCACGGACCGAATCGCGATCGACGCCACCGTCGTGCGAGGGCTTGAATACTATACGGGTCCGGTATTCGAGGCGGAGCTGACGTTTGAGGTCACGGGTGATGATGGACAGCCCGTCCGTTTCGGCGCGGTCGGTGGCGGCGGGCGTTACGACGATCTGATTGCACGGTTTACCGGTGAGAAGGTGCCAGCGACCGGTTTTTCGATCGGCGTGTCACGCCTCCAGGCGGCGCTGTCTTTGCTCGATAAAGGCGAGACTGGCCGAGAGAATAGCCGCGACCTCGGCCCCGTCGTCGTGCTCGTCATGGATCGAGATCAGCTGCCGCTATACCAAGCGCTGACGCATACCCTACGGGGCGCTGGCATCCGTGCCGAGATGTACCTCGGCAGCGCTGGCATGAAGGCGCAGATGAAATACGCCGACCGGCGTCATGCTGCGGTGGTGGTTATCCAGGGTTCAAACGAGCGCGAGGCGGGCGAGGTCCAGCTCAAGGACCTGATCGCAGGCGCAAAGGCTGCCGCTGCCATCAAAGACAATGCCGAGTGGAAAGCAGCCCGCCCCGCCCAAGTGACCGTCAAAGAGGCCGACATGGTCGCCGGAGTGGAGCGCATCCTGGCGAATTACACTGTTGAAGCGTGAACGCCGTCGAATAAGCTTCGCTGCTGGATTATGGTGAGGCCGCGTTCGCAAAGAAGCACGTCACAACAATGCGATAGGCGTGTTTTTGCGGTTTTAAACGAAGCCGATACGCCCTAGCGAGGGCATGGCACCCCGACGAGCCCCTTCGGCTCATCTTGCCCACTGGTGCCAAAGATCAACAGCTTCTGCTCCTGGCACAGTCGCGCGCCCTCGAAGTCGGCCCCCTTTACGATCGTACTGATCAGTTGCCCGCCGCGGAGATCGGCGTTGCGCAAGTTGGATCTGGTCAGCCTGGCCTTGATCAAACCGGTCTGCACGAAGCTCGCTCCGCTCAGGTCAGCGCCCGAAAAATCGACACGGCGCATGTCAGAGCGGTCAAAGGCCGCGTAGCGCAGATTGCGTCCGCGTAGGGACAAACTCGGTTCGTCGGGTTCGGGGTTTAGCGGCGCGACGAGCGGCGTGTTGATCACGACGAGGCTACGGGCGAACGTACTCGTGCTGCGTCCAGACACGTCGTCGACGACCCCATCGAACATGGCCGCCGTTGGCGCGAAGGCGATCCGCGATGGAGGAGCTGGGGCGCCTTCGGGGATGGCGGCCTGTTCAACCGTGACGGGCCACAAGCTGGCTGCGAACCGATCGATCGGTTGATCGGGGATCGTTGCGATCAGGAGTGAGAACCCAACGGCCAGCGTGACTGTCGCAGCCGTTGCCAATACCGTCACCGGGTAGGTCACGACTGCCGCCACTGTCGCGCGGCGAAACCTGACATCTGGCATCAAGATCAGGGTCCCGAGCAACAGGATGATGGCTGCATCGGCAGCAGTATAAACGCGGTGCCAGAAGGTTGCAGCGCTGTCGTGGAACGGCAGGTATGTGATCTGGAAGTTGAGCAGAACGGCTAGCGGAAGCACCACCATCGTGACCCAATTTACCGCGTGCAAAAAGAACGCATAGACCGGGCTGCGCCACGGTCCCGCGACCGCCTGTGCAAATTGGTAGGAATGTACACTCGATCTTAGTCGGTGCTGGCGGAAGTGGCCCTGGCCCTCCTGCCGCGACAGACGGTCGTTGACCTCTTTGAGCTTCCGCGCCAAAGTTACGTGCTGCATCAGCAGGTTGAGGTGGACGAGAACGAGGATAAGCGGGCCAAATAAGAACAGCGCGGTTTGCGGGATTTTGACTTGCAACAGCGGGAGATCGACCGGTGTTTCAAGGAGCAAATCCTTGTGGGTCACGCCCGCTAGCGCCACCGTGAAAAAACCGATGAGCGCCATCCAGAACACCCAACCGGTACGTGCCGACGCGGAACTCTCGTTGCTGCCGACAATGAGTTCGGCGATCGACCGCTCGATGCGATCCATGACGTCCTGGCCGGGTATAGTCATGGCTGGTCCCGTGGCTTGCAGTTGTCGTCTTTCCCCGGCCCAAGATCCAGGCAACCACGGGCATGAACGTCAATCAAGCTGGAACGGCCAATGCTACGGTGTTCAGCTGAGCAGCGTGGCGCCGGTGCCCGCCCCGCCGAGGTGACTGTAACGAAAGCTGATATGGTCGCCGAAGTGCGGCGGATCCATGCGGACTACACCCCCGATAATGCTTAACCGAGTTCGATTAGTCGTCAGTTAAGTCAGTTCGAGCCGCAACGTCATGCCGAGCGCCTTTGCTGCGCGCTTTAACGTTGCGAGCGTCACGCTGTCGTTATCGGCGTCTAACAATCGATCAAGCTGTGCGCGCGTCGTTCCCATTTCGGCAGCCATTGCCGTCTTCGTGAGACCTTTAAGTCTCATCGCTTGGGCAATCTGAGACGCTATAACTTTCTTGGTTGCCATGAATGATGCCTCTTCGAAGAGCCCATCGTCCTTGAGGAACGATTCAAGGCTCGTGCCGTGGTGTTTGTTCTTTGTCATGCACGCAACTCTCTCAGACGCTTGAGCGCGATTTTCAGCTCTTCCTCCGGCGTCTTTTGCGTTTTTTTGATGAATTCATTTAGCAGCACGATTGTCCCCTCATCGATGGTGAAGATCAGTCGCGCGATGCGGCGACTTGGCAGTCAACAGCGCACTTCCCAAAGCCCGCTTCCAAGAGACCGGCAAAGGGGTAGCCCGAGTGGCCAACCTTTCTGAACCGCCAGAATATCCGCTCCGATCTCCCGTCGGTCGTTTCGATCAAGCTCTTTTAGCCAATCGCGGACCGGCTTTCTACCGCTGATGGTGGCAAAGAAAACGACAGGCAATCTTGATGATTGTTGCGCCATCAGGGTCGGGTGAGTACCAAATTAAGTACACTTTCGCAAGGATCGAGGGCCTTAAAGGCTTCGAATATCCCTAATAACGAGAGCTTTGTCCCAGTTGTTCGTTAGGCTGGAGCCGACGCCCCGATCTTAATCTTGACTGATCCGCCAGCGAACGTGTTGGTTGCAATGGCTCGCTGAGGATTATTATGCGTCAGATTTTATCGTACATTTTTGTCGGCATATGCGCCACTTTGACGGCAATCTCGGGCGCGGCCGCCGAGCCGCAGCAGGCCGCGGGCAGTCGAGTGGCGATGACGGTGCCAGCTGGCTTTACGCCAGCTAGCGCCTATTCGGGCTTTGAAAACGCTGCGCTGTCGGCGTCATTTGTTATTCTAGAAATACCCGGTGCTGCCTACGATCAGATCAAGGCTGGATTTAACGCCGAGGCGCTCGCAACGAAGGGCATTGGCAATGTCGAGCTTAAATCTTTGCAGCGCCCCGATGAGCATCTCTACGTCACCGGAATGCAGGACAGCCCGATCGGCAAAATCACCAAATTCATGTTGGTTATTCGGGACGGGGACGTCGCAGCTCTTGTCAGTGGCAACATTCCAGAAAAAGCGATTAGCAGCGGTAAGTTGACTGTCGCTGCCGTTGAAACTGCACTCGCCGGGGCGCGGATCGCAACCAAGGCTGCGCCAGAAAAAGTGCTGTTTACGCTTGGCGATTTGGGCGTTTTCAAAGCAGCGGGGACGCTAGCTGGAACGGCGCGCGCCTTTACGCTTGACGGTGTATTAAGCCCGCCGCCGGGTGCGCCCAAGATCGGCCGCGAGCTGTTTCTGGTTGCGCCCTCGCTCGACGCCCGTCCGGTGGGTGATCTCGAAGCGTTCACCCGCAAAGCGCTGCCGTCGCTCGCCGGTGTGACCGAGGTTAAAGTTGGTCCGATGAAGCCCGTCACAATTAGCGGTCTCACGGGCTTGGCGACGAGCGCAACAGGCCAGGACGACGGGGTCGGAAAGCCGCTTCACATCTACCACGTGGTGCTGGTCAATCCGGCTGGCGGTTACTATAGGATCGTTGGGATGACGTATGAGGCCGACCCAAAGCCGCGCATTGCAGAATTTGAGCGGATGGCGCAATCCTTCCAGCTGGCAAAGTAGCATCGCGATGCGGTCAGCTATCAGATTTCGCCGTTGGCTCATTGCAATTGCCGTGGTCGGTCTTGCGCTACAGCTGGTCGCTATTACGGCCAAGGCTGGCCAGCTCTCCCTGCAGGATGTGCGCACATGGGGCTATCAACTGCAAAACGCCAGACCGAGCGTGGGTGTGCCAGCCGATATCGACCTGCTTGTTGTTGACTATTCTAGTGATGGCAGCCAGAAGTGCGTGCTCTCAGCAGCCGACGTCACGGCGTTAAAAGCCAGGCCCGGTCAGGTTGACCGCTTGCTGTTGGCGTACATGAGCATTGGTGAAGCGGAAGATTACCGGTTCTATTGGAATGAGGCGTGGATCACGCGATCAATCCCGCAACCGCCAGAGCGGCCGGAACTGCCCTGCAACACGCCCGACCCGCATTGGGCGACGTACATGGCCAAACTGCGCGAAGTTAAAGTTGCGCGGACGGAGCATGCCCCGCTGTGGCTCGCTGAGCAAA
>JBBQNE010000176.1:0-5295 GCA_038329675.1 Hyphomicrobiales bacterium
TGGGCGCAGCAATTCAAAGGTCAGCCGGTTGAAATGAACGATGGTACATTTGGCGATGGCGCTGAGAATGTGCCGACGAGGTTGATCCCGCGTGCCGTCAAGACAACGCCCGAACAATGATGGCAGCCGCATGAGCACGGCAAGACAGCAAAACGATCCGCAATCAACGACACGGCGAGCGGCGGCGCGCGATGCGGCGGTGTTGATGGCGGCCGCCGGCAAAGCGGCACTATCGACGCTCGATGTGGGAACGGGCCATCCTTATGGTTCGCTGGTGACGGTCGCGATCGATGGCGACGGCGCCCCGGTGATGTTGCTGTCGGGGCTCGCCCGTCACACGAAGAACCTTGACGCGGACGATCGTGCGAGCCTGTTGCTTGAGCCGGTCGGCGCTGCGGGAGCTGCGGATGTTGGCGATCCGCTGGCGGCTGCGCGCGTCACGGTTGTGGGCCGCGCGACGCGGATTGATGCGTTGGATGCTGTTGCAATTGCGGATGTGCGGCGGCGGTTTATGTCGCGCCATCCTGATGCGGCTGGCTATGCGGGTTTTGCCGATTTCGGTTGGTTCGGCTTTGAGATTTCATCAGCACATTTCATCGGTGGCTTCGGCCGTATTGTTGACGTTTCGGCCGCTGATCTGCGTGCTGCGTTTGATGGGGGCAGCGTGTGATGCTTTGACACGCGAGGCTTGGACCTATGTCGCAAAAATCAGCGCGATGGCGTCGTCGTCCATGATGCGATGGTCGCCAGCTGGGAGATCATTTGGCAATGCGAGATTGCCGATGCGGTCGCGGTGGAGTGCCGTAACATGATTACTGAGAGCAGCAAACATCCGGCGCACTTGGTGGTAGCGGCCTTCGTTAAGCGTGACATGGACGATGGGTTGCTCGCTTGTGCCGTCATCTGAAATGTTGAAGATCGCTGGCAACAAAGGATCGTCTTCGCCCTCCAGCATCATTTGGCCCGAGCTGATGATAGCGCCTTCATCGCCGCGCAACGGTCGGGCAAGCGTGACGCGGTATTGCTTCGAGACGTTGCTACGCGGGGCGATGATGCGATGGAGTAGCGTGCCTTTGTCGGTCAGTAGCAGCAGGCCTGACGTGTCTTTGTCGAGGCGACCGACCGTCGAGATGGCTGGCTTGCGCAAGCGCCAGCGCGGGGGCAGCAGATCATAGACGAGAGGGCCAACTTCCTTGTGGCTGCAGGTCACACCGAGTGGCTTGTGCAGCATCAACGCAAAGCCCGGCGGCGGATCGAGTGGATTGCCAGCGATCGTCAGACGGGTCGCAAGCGCGGGCGTGACAGCAACGTGGGCGGCGGCATCCATCACCGGAGCACCATCGAGCAGTATGCGGCGCGACTTGACGAGGGAGTCAATGTCTTTTCTTGAGCCATAACCCATATTGGCGAGAAGCCGATCGAGGCGCAGTTTGTGGACGGTATTGGTCATTTTTTCTTGCGTGTGCCGGCGCTCGTGCGGGCGGGTCTGTCGCCCGGCGGCTTAGTGGTCGGCTTGCGAGTTGGCTTGTTGGTGGGCTTGTCGTTTGAGCGACCCTTCGGCTTGCTGCGCGTTTTGTGAGTGCCATCGCCATCATCATCGCCGCGCTTTGATTTGCGGCGGAAGGGAACGCCATCGCCGAGCGCAATAGCATCGACGACGGCGGCTGGGTCTGCTTTGCGGCCAAACGCGCCGCTGACTTTGCTGCCGGGTCGGGCGAAGGCTGGATCGCGCATTGGCTTCATCGGCTTTCGCGCGCTTGTGACCTTGAAGCCGTTCGATTGCGCGACGGTCTCGATCCGGTCAAATAGGGGCGATAGCGTCGCCTCATAGGGCAAGTGCCGATTTGCTGTCATCCATAACTGGCCACCGGGTCTCAAGATTTGCACCGCGCGCGTGATGAAGGCTTGACCAAGCGCGCGATCTTCGGAGGCGTGATCGTGGAACGGTGGGTTCATGATCACGAAGTCGAGCCCCGTTGGCAGATCGCGCGTCGTGCGGACGTCCGTCCATATTTTTGAGATGGACGCATTCGAAGCTGCCGCAGCCTCGGCGACGTTGCGTCCTGCGAGGTCAAGTGCGCGCCGGTCGATATCGGCGAGCGCCATCGCGGTACACACGCCCCGCGATAGGATCGACGTTGCCAGCACGCCGTTGCCGCAACCGAGATCTATGCCGCGACCCGATAGCGCTGGCACGTTTGCAAGCAAGAGTGCGCTGCCTGTATCAAGGTTGTCCCAATTGAACAGGCCCGGCATCGACCAAATGCCGTGTGCGGTCAGGACGTTGGGGACGATGCGCGGTTCGCCGTCTGCGATCGCGCGGTCGATGGCGGCAAGGTTGAGCGGGGGCGCTGAGCTCGTTTTCGGGCGAGCCGCTTGCACGATTCGATGGTGGCGCTTGGACGTTTCATGGGGCTGAAGTCCGAAGGCTGCGAGTTCATCGGCGATGCGTGTTCCGCCTTTGGCGTTGGCTGCGAACGCGACCAGCGTGCCGCCCGGCGCCAACGATTTCACGGCGAGGGCGAGCACGCGACGGCGTTCGAAGGTGCTGGGTGGCGCATGGACGGTAACGCTCATTTGCGAGCCCGTTGCGAACTCGCTCAGCGCGGTGGCCGACGCGGCGCCAGTGGGCGGCACGAGCGGAGAACATTGGACGGCGTCGCCGCGGACCACGACGATTTCATCGGTGGTCAACTCAAGCGGCACTCGTCCATACACAGCGTGCGTTTGCGCCATCAGATCGGGCCATGTGAAACGGGAAATTGCATCAGGCCGCTTTCCGTTTGCCCATCTCGGCGAGTGCGGAAAGTTGCGCTGCCAGCATTCGCACGCCCTTCAGCCGCGCTTCGGGTTGGTCCCAATTGCCGCGGAATACGACGCGTTGATCGGGCTGCAGCTTGACGGTGCCGCGCGATGTCGCGACCAGCTCGAGCAACGCTTGGGGGTTTGGAAACGCCTTGCCGCGGAACGTCACCACGGCACCCTTACTACCGGCGTCAAGATTTTGAACGTGGGCTGCGCGACACAGCCCTTTGATCTCCATGACGTCGAGAAGGTGTGTGACTTCTTCGGGTGGCGGACCGAACCGGTCGGCGAGTTCGCTAGCGAAATCGTCGAGGTCGGCGCGCGTTTCCAAACTCGACAGTCGGCGATACAGCGACAACCGCAATGGTAGATCGGCGACATAGGTTTCGGGGATGAGGATTGATGTCCCAATTGAGATCTGCGGGCTCCAGTGGTTATCGCCACCGGTGAGATCGCCGCTCTTGAGCTTGGATATCTCGTCTTCGAGCATCTGTTGGTATAGCTCAAACCCGACTTCTTTGATGTGACCGGATTGTTCTTCGCCCAGCAAGTTGCCGCCGCCGCGCAGATCGAGATCATGAGAGGCGAGCGTAAATCCTGCGCCAAGCTGGTCGAGTGCGCCGAGCACTTTGAGGCGTTTTTCTGCGCCTTCGGTCAGTTTTTTGTCTGCTGGCGTTGTGAGGTAGGCGTAGGCGCGGGTCTTTGATCGGCCAACGCGGCCGCGCAATTGGTAGAGCTGGGCGAGCCCGAACATATCGGCGCGGTGGACGATCAATGTGTTGGCGTTGGGTACATCGAGCCCAGACTCGACAATCGACGTCGACAATAGAACGTCATATTGGCCATCGTAGAAACCGTTCATGATGTCTTCGAGTTCGGTCGGTGGCAGCTGGCCGTGGGCGCGGGCAACGCGCAATTCGGGAGCTGCATCGGCGAGGAACTCGGCGATATCTTCAAGGTCGGTCAGGCGCGGGCAGACGTAGTACGTTTGGCCACCGCGATAGCGCTCGCGGCGCAGAGCTTCTCGCAGCACGACGGGATCGAACGGCGAAACAAACGTGCGGACGGCGAGGCGGTCAACCGGCGGCGTGGTAATGAGCGACAGTTCACGCACGCCGGTCAACGCGAGTTGCAACGTGCGCGGGATCGGCGTTGCGGTCAGCGTGAGCACGTGGACGTCTTCGCGCATTTTCTTCAGCCGTTCTTTGTGGCCGACGCCAAAATGCTGCTCTTCGTCGATCACCAACAGGCCGAGGCGCTTGAAGTCGATCGACTTTGCCAACAAGGCGTGCGTCCCGACGACGATGTCGATCTGGCCATCGGCAAGTCCGATCCGTACGTCGGCCAAGTCTTTGGCTGTCACGAGACGCGATGCCTGGGCGATCTTGAGCGGCAGCCCCTCGAAGCGGGTTGCGAAGTTGCGATAATGCTGCCGGGCGAGCAGCGTCGTTGGCACGACGACGGCCACCTGGAAGCCGCTGATCGCGGTGGCGAACGCTGCGCGCATTGCAACTTCAGTTTTGCCGAAGCCAACGTCGCCGCAAACAAGACGATCCATCGGACGGCCGCTGGCGAGATCGTCCATGACGGCGTCGATCGAGGCCATTTGATCTTCGGTCTCCTCGTAGGGAAACCGGGCGACGAATTCTTCATAGGTGCCGGTTGGTGGCACCATGGCAGGCGCCTCTTTCAATTGGCGCATGGCGGCGGTTTTGATCAGTTCGGCGGCCATCTCATGGAGGCGCTTTTTCAGGCGGGCCTTGCGCGATTGCCATGCCGCCCCGCCAAGCCGATCGAGGTGAGCATCTTCGTTGTCGCTGCCGTAGCGCGACAACAGCTCGATATTCTCGACCGGTAGAAACAACTTATCGCCGCCAGCGTAGTGCAACTCTAAACAATCGTGGGCGGAGCCGAGCGCGGTGATCGTCTGCAGCCCGATGAAGCGGCCAATGCCATGGTCGGCGTGGACCACGAGATCGCCAACCGACATCGATGCGGCTTGCGCGATCACATCAGTGGCTTTGCGCGGTTTGCGGCGCTGGCGGACCATGCGATCGCCGAGAATATCTTGCTCGCCGATGATCACGATTTCAGGCGTTTCGAAGCCGCGTTCAAGGCCAAGGACGGCGAGGGCTGTCATGTCGCCGGGCAATGCCAGGGCGTCTGCGTAGCTCTCGACTTTGCGCACGGACTTGAGGCCGTGCTCGGCGAACAGCGTGGCGAGGCGCTCGCGGGCTCCTGGTGTCCAGGCGGCGATCATCGTCCGCTTGTTGGCCGCTTGCAAAGTTCGCAAATGGGCGATGACGGCGTCGAACAGGTTGGCGTCGGGGTTTTGCCGTTCGAACTGGAACGTGCGACCAGGCTTGCCGCGCCACGAGCGCACGTTTGTGCCGTCCTGTTCAAACGGCGTCAGCCGATAGATGCGACGGCCCGATAGGGCTTTGCTCCAGGCCGGGCCGTCTAAAAACATCTGATCGGGCGGCACCGGGC
>JBBQNE010000177.1:0-5224 GCA_038329675.1 Hyphomicrobiales bacterium
GCCCCGGGGGGCGGCGCCCCCGGCCGCGCCCCCCGGGGGGCGCCCCCCGGGGGGCCCCCCCCGGGGGGCGGGGGGGCCGGGGTTGTGAGGGCAGCGGAATTATTTGGGCTTGGCTTTACGCAGCTGGCGTTTGTCGTTTCCAACCACACCTACTGACAGGCTAGCCGGCTGCTCAGCGCTGTCATATCGCCTGGACCGTAGAACTCCGGCTGCAACCCCGCACGTGCAACGACGTCTGCGAACACGGGATCGGCGATGCCTTGGCCGGCGGCGGCTGCCGCGGTGAGGCCTGCGGGAATTGCGCAAGATTTGATCAATGCCACGGCGCTACAGCCGATCCGTTCTGCGAGCCGGGCGGCCAACGCGTCGGACGTGACGTTCCAGTCGGCGGGGATCGTGTCGTCATCATGCTGCACGTGATAGGGCTGCCACACCGGTACACGGCCAGCGTTCATCGCGTCGTCGATCTCGTCGAGCGTTTCTACGAGCACGCACCGGGCGTGTCGCGCTGCGATGACGATCGCCATTTGGTTGAGCGACAGGATCGCGAGCCGATGGGCGATGGCGTCTGTGATTTGCAGTTGGGCTTGCGCGCTGCGCACGGCGTCAGCCAACGGCCCGCCGCCTGGAACCACGACGACGGCGAGAGGCGAGCGAGCGATCATTTCGACGGTATCTGCGAGGGCGCTGGAGCCCCACAGGCTGCCGCCGAGTTTGATGACGAGATCGGGACGAATGGGGTCGGATCGAACGGGATCGGGTCGAGTGAGATTTGGGCGGGCCAGATCGGGGCGGGCCAGACCGTGACGGACGGGGTCAGGATTATCGGTTTCGGGATTTATGACATCTGGACGAACGGGATTGGCCATGCGTTCGGTGTACTCGGTCAGCCACGTTGGCTTGGTCAGGCCGATCGGTTCGTTTAGCCCGTTGAACTCGATTGGCAGTATTCAATTCGCCATCAGCCTGGGCGCGCGCGGACGATTTCGACGCCGCGACGTGGGCCATTTTCGAGTTTCTCGACGACGACTTTCACCGAAACGAGCCTTGGTTCGTCAAGGATACGCGCGGCGATTTGCTCAGCCATTGTCTCGACAAGATTGATATGGCCCGAGGCGACGACGCCCTTGACGGCGGCCATGACGACGCTGTCGTAGGATGGCACTTCGTCGAGGCTATCGTTGTGGGCGCGCACGGACGGCGAGACAAATGCCTCGATGGTGAAGGATACTTTTTGCTTGATGTTTTGTTCTTCGGGGTAGACCCCGATGGCGCAATCGAGCACCATTTCGCGCACGAAGATGCGATCGAAATTTGAGATGTCGATGCGCGGCTGCTGCAATAGGCGGCCGGCCAGAATGTGGACACTGCTCATGGCTCGCTTCCTTCGCTCATCGCGTGGCCTTGCTGGCGTGTGGCTGGCGTTCGGCGCTACCGCGACGCATGGTCGTACTGCGGGTCTGAGTGTGGCTCGCGCCATCGGGTTGCGCCTTGTCGAGAGCCATCCGAACGTCACGAACGTGCGCTTGTAACAATCGACCCGTCCGCGAGCTTCCAGCGCACAACGCACCGCGGAAGCCAAGCACGTCTGGGCCCAAATTGGCTAACTTGGCCACATGCGATAGCTTGAGCGAACCCGCGAGGCCAGCGAAAACACCAGCTGCCCTGGCGGTTTCAATGAATGTGATCAGTTGGCGACTGGTTAGTGCATCGCACAACGATCGACCGTCTTTGGCGGCCGTGTCGAGCATGACGCCGCTAAAGCCTGCCGCAGCCAGATGACCAATCATCGTAAAGTCTGGGTTCTGGTCGGCAATCAGCACGCCCACGAGCCGTTGGCGCTCCCCGACCTGCGGATGCGCGGAAGCCCGGCCCAACGCTGAGATTGTTTCCAACAGCTGCGCACCTGGATAGAGGCCGATTTTGACGTAATCGACCCCCGTTGCCAGAGTTGCATCAACAGCGGCGCGGACTGATCTTGGTTCGCATGGCAGGTCGCCGACGGTGGCTGAAACCTGGACACCAGAGGCTCGCGCGGTTGCGACGATGGCAGCAATTGTGTCGAGCGGCAGAGCGCCGAGCGCCCCCGATGCTGGGTCTTTCGCGTCAAGGATATCGGCTCCGCCCGCGACGGCATCGACCGCTTCGGCGACGTCTGTGACGCTGGCCAGAAACCGTGGCGCGACCGTCACGCGCCAAACACCCGCTGCTGCTCTGCGAGCAGATGTTGGGGCGAGCAGCGCTCCTCAAACGATAGCGTCACGGCGTGGTCGGCAACGACGCTGCCGCGATGCGCACCGTCCTCGCTGTCAGATGCCTGGGCGACGCCGAGCCGGATCACGCGGGTTGCAAGGCGGACGGCCTCGCGGCGATCGTGCGTCACGAACAGGATGGTCGTTGGATGGCGTTGCCAGAGTTCGAGCACGAGGCTGCGTAGGGCGTCGGCGGTCGGATCATCGAGCGATACGAATGGCTCGTCCATGAGCAAGATGTCTGGCTCCAGCACGAAGCCGCGTGCGATCGCGACGCGCCGCTGCATGCCAAGCGAAAGCCGTTCGGGGTAGGCGGTCTCGGCGCCCGATAGCCCAACCCGGTCGAGTAGCTCGGGGATATTGCGCCGCCGACGGTCTAGATTGGGCAGCACCAATTCAACGTTCTCGGCGACCGTTTTCCAGGGTAACAGCCGCGGAGATTGGAAAATGAACGCGAGCTTGGGGTCATCGACGCCGAACGTGATCGATCCGCGATAGTCGCGATCGAGCCCGGCGATGATGTTTAGAAGCGTGGATTTCCCGCAGCCCGAGGGACCCGAGACAACCACAAACGAGCGCGGCGCGATATCGAGCATCACGTCGGACAGCACCGTGTGCTCCGGCCGGTCGACGACGGCTGGCCAGGTCTTTCGCGCAACCGCGATGCGGACGGCGGGCGCTTGCCCGACCTCAGGCGTCGGCGTGTGGACGTTCATCGCTTCCACCTGTTGAGGCGGGACTGGAGCGGCTGAAGCAGGGCCTGTTCGACGATTTGGATCACGACGATAAAGGCCAACGCATAGGTCAAGATCATGCCGACATCGAAAGACTGGAAGGCAACGTAGATCTTATGGCCAACGCCGGTCGCATGCCCGCCAAGGGCCTCAACGACGAGCACGATTTTCCACACGAGCGCAAGCCCCGACCGGGCGGAAGCTGCGAAGAAAGGCGCAAGTTGCGGCAGCGTGACGTGCTGGAGCGTTTGCGACCAGCTCAGTTTGTAGACGGTCGCCATCTCATCGAGATCGCGCGACAGGCTGCGTGCGCCTTCGCGCATTTGCACGGCAACGTTGGGGATCTTGTTGATCGCAACAGCCAATATTGCGGTTGTTTCATAGGGCCCGAGCCAAACATAGGAGAGGGCGATAATGACGAGGGCTGGGAGATTTAAAAACAGGATCAACCAGGCGTCAAAAAACTTGTCGACGAGCGGATTGCGCCCCATCGCCAGACCGATGATAGAACCGATCAACATCGCAGCCGTAAACGCGGCAGCGACCCGGGCCAGAGTGGCAGCGAGGCTGACCCACAGTGCGCCACTTTGGGCTTCCGCAATTAGCAGGGAAAAAACGGTCGCAGGGCTGGGCAAGTGGCGACTTTGGGCCACGGCCGACGCGATCGCCCAAAGCGCGACGAGGACACTGAGCGACGCTACCGTCCACGCCAAGCGCTCCAGCGCTTTGGACGGCAGTCGGCTAAGCTTTTGCGGTGCGTCAGGCTTTTGCAGCATGGAACAACTGAGGGTCGAACTTAGTCGCTGAGCCGAGGAGTTCTGCGCCACCGTTCTCCATCAACAACGTCATAATGCGGTCGGCCGAGGCCGTATCGTTAGCCGACCACGGTTTGACGATGCCAGCGCGATAGGCAGCCCTAAGGCCAACGAACTCCGCGTCGTCTTGTGCCTTCATCAGTGGCTTCAGCCGCTCCCAAGGGGCGTCAGACGTCGCCAGCAGCGTGTTCGCTTCGCCGACGGCGGCAAGCAGCGCGTCGACTTGGCCAGCCTTCGGGTTAGCTTCTTTCCAGATGAAACCGACGAATGCTGGTACCGGATCGACGCCAAGGGTTGCGAACACGTCTTTCATTGTCAAGATTTCACGGAAACCGAGGCTTTTTAAGCGGACGGTCTGCGTCCAAAAATTCAAGTTGGCATCGAGTTTGCCGTCGCGAGCCTGCTCAGCGATCAGGGGCGGGGCGCCGTAGATAATCGTCGACGTTTTGGCGAGGTCTAAGCCCTGCTTGCGGGCATAGGCCTGCATCAAGAGCCAACTTTTATCGATCGAAGATCCAGCCACGCCTAGGCGTTTTCCAGCAAGATCGGCCAGCGACTTGATGGGACTATCGGCTGGCACGACGAGGGAGCCAAGTGCGGCTGAATAGGGCGCGAACTTCAAAGCTTCGCCGAGGCCGCGTTGGCGGAGGGCCCACGGCCAATCACTGACGATGACGTCTGAGCCGCCCGACAGCAGCGATATCGGTCCGGCGTGGTTGTTGGACAGTTGAATGGGCGCAAATTCGAGGCCGACGCGGCGGTCGATGCCCTCGGCGCGGATGGTTTCGATGAGCCAGGTGAGCGAGCCGAACTGCACCGACCCGACTTTCAGCGCGCTGGATTGGGCCAACGCCTGGCCGATGATAGCTGGCGAAGCAACCGCGAACCCAACTGCAACTCCGGCGGAAACACCGGCGACCTGGAATGCGCGCCGTGAGATCAGTGTTGGTTTCATTTCGTGGCGCCTTCTGCAGCGATGCGGTTACGGACAATGTAGCTCACGCCGCGCAGCCAAGCCTCTTCGGTGTTGCCCTGAATGCCAGCGCTATAGGCACCGCGAAGTTTGCCAGTTTCGCTCTCAACGATCTGGACATGAATGGCGAGCAGCGTGTCGGAAAACTTCTGCACAACACCGACGGCTGCCAACTTCGCACCAATTTTTTTGGCGAGATCGGTCTCGCATCCATTGCAGCGGTGAAGAGGAGCGGCCTGCTTGATTTCGGCAGCAAACGGCTCAACTGGAACCGTCTCGAACGCTGGTAGTCCAGAAAGACGTGTTGTCAGTTCCGCCGTCAACAGATCGAGCCGCTTGGTTTCCTCTGGTCGAACTTTTGGAAACAGTTCGCCCTCTTGCGCTGAATCAAGCAGTTCGAAGGGGAATACCGCGATCGTCTCTCCTCCGGCTGCGTGGACGGTCGACGGG
>JBBQNE010000178.1:0-5219 GCA_038329675.1 Hyphomicrobiales bacterium
GCTGTTTGGTTTCCAAGGCCGATTTGCCGGGTTGTATGCGGCCAACAGCGCGTTTCAGATCTTCCGGATCGATGGCCCCGATTAGTCGGCCAGCGCGACAAAGCAAGCCCCGCGATGTCGAAGCTGACCGCCGATAGCGCGCTAAGTCGACAATTCGCCCAGCAGGTGGCGGACCGCCGCGATGGTGTATGGTGGAACGGTGTGGCCTTCGAGGTCGGCAAGAGACCCGATCATGAAGACATCATCGAGTTCAGGCGCCGGGTCGCGAGCAAGGCGGCTGCGGATATCTGAACGCAACTGCTTGGCTGTCAGCATGGAACGAAAGACGGCGCCGATCGACAGAAACTGTCCGCAGCGCGTGACGAGATAACCGGGCGCCCGTTCCAGCTCGTCAGTCCGCAGGCCAAGCTCTTCGCCTAGTTCCCGGGCGATGTTACGTTCAATATTGATGGTTCCCTCAGGGCCAACGTCGTCGCCATCGATGACGCCGCCGGGCAAATAGACTTGGCCAGCGTTCAGGCCTTGCCGTTGGCGGCCAAGCAGCACGTGGCCGTCCACCGACCGCAAGATGATTGACCCGAAGCAATCGAGCGCATCAGCAGGCACGCGGTTGGCATCGCGCCAGTGCGCAAACGACTTGAAGTCCGTGGCCCGCATCTCGCCCGATAGGCAGCGAGCCTCTATTTGGCACGACGTTTCTCGCATCACGTGGACACGGCCGTTGAAGAAATGCGGGTGGCGCGCAATACGCTCCGCCCACGCTGCGTTGATCGCCGAGGCGTTATCGACGGCATACGGCCACGGGTCCGATACCGTTCGCAAATCACATGCGGCAATCAACTTGACGTCGTCGGCAGCTGGCACCGGCGCTCCACAACTTGTTGATCCAATGGTGTCACTGACAACGCCGACCGGCTTATTCCTGCAACGTGATCGCCCAATCCGCAGACAGATGGTTGTCAGCTGCCATTCACCCTGGCCGCTGCTTTTTGTCGAAATTAAGCGGTACGCCCCTGTCCGTGCCGTGCCGGGGTTGTTGGTACGGTCAAATGGCAACTCGCCTCTTGAGACCCAGCCGTCTCAAGCACACAAAGGGACACGCTCCATGAACAAAATTGCGCTCTTCGCTGCGCTGGCCGCCGTTGCTGCCACGCCGGTCTTCGCCCAGGATAAACCTGCCGCCGCACCAGCCGACCCTGCCATGAAGGCCGGCGAGGCTGCCAAGGTCATGGCTCCCAAAGTTGAAGTGCCGAAAGTTGTGACGCCAACAGCGACGCCAACTACTCCGGCCGCAACTGCGCCGAAGATCGCCGCGCCAGTTGCAGCGCCGTCCACCGCACCAGCAGCCCCCGTCGTGGCGGCACCGGCCGTTAAGGCCCCGATGGCAGCTACTCCGGCAACCGGTGCGCCGGCCGCTACGGTCCCAGGCGTGAAGCCCGCTGATGCGGCAAAGGTTGTAGCGCCGGCGACTGTCCCTGGGGTCGCGCCTGCCGCCCCAGCCGTTAAGTCTGCCGCCCCCGCTGCGACAGCGCCAGTTGGGACGGCACCGGTTGTTCCAGCCATGCCCGACAAAAAGTAATTGGGTGGCGCCTGAAGCACGTCGTCAACCGACGCCGTGAATTCGTCCGTGGAGACCCCGGTGGCAGCCGCTACCGGGGTCTTTTCACGTCGTACACCGCGTATGCGCCAACGCATTCCCTTGTTGGCGGAGGCGCACTCGATGCCCGCCCACGCGTTCCATATTCGCGCCCACGCGCGTTCCATATTCGCGCCCACGCGTTCCATATTCGCGCTCGCGCGTGCCATGTTCGCGCTCACGCGTTTCATATGCGCGTTCAAGCGATAAGTTTGCCCATCGCGACCGCAGTATCGAGCATGCGGTTGGAAAAACCCCACTCGTTGTCATACCACGTCATCACACGCACCAGACGTCCGTCCACGATCTGCGTCTGCGTCGCGTCGAAGTTTGATGAATAGGGCGAATGGTTGAAGTCGATCGAGACCAGTTCGGCCGTCACATAATCGAGGATGCCCTTCATCGGGCCGTCGCTTGCAGCTTTGAGAGCCGCGTTCACTTCCTCAACCGTCGTCTCGCGGCCCGGGATAAACTTTAAATCGACGACTGAAACGTTGGGCGTTGGCACGCGGATCGCCGTGCCGTCGAGCTTGCCCTTGAGTTCTGGCAGCACGAGACCGACGGCGGCGGCCGCTCCGGTCGATGTCGGGATCATTGATTGGCCAGCAGAGCGCGCGCGGCGACGATCCTTGTGGACCTGGTCGAGGATCTTCTGGTCGTTGGTGTAGGCGTGGATCGTCGTCATGAAGCCCGCCTGGATTCCGACAAGGTCGTTCAGCACCTTGGCGACCGGCGCCAGACAGTTTGTCGTGCACGAAGCGTTTGAGACGACGAGGTGGTCCGTCGTTAACTTATCGTGGTTCACGCCGTACACGACCGTTAAATCGGCACCTTTGGACGGCGCTGAGACCAGGACGCGCTTGGCACCGGCCGCCAAATGTACTTTGGCTTGGTCCTTGTCGGTAAAAATGCCGGTGCATTCCATCACGATATCGCAGCCAAGTGCCTTCCACGGCAATTTCGACGGGTCCTTTTCGGCCAGCACCTTGATTTTGTAGCCAAGGCCAACGTCGAGCTCGTCGCCGGTCACCGTTACCGGTCCTGGAAACACGCCGTGGACGCTGTCATACTTGAACAGGTGGGCGTTATCGGCGGCCGACGCGAGGTCGTTGATAGCGATGACGCGGACGTCGCTACGCTTGGCTTCGGCGAGCGCGCGCAGCACGTTGCGGCCAATGCGCCCGAAGCCTGAAATCGCGACGTTGACGGTCATCTTCAAAGTCTCCGTTGATCGATAATGATTGGTCATGTGCCGGATTGATCGGACGGACAAAACCGGCCGCATTAACAAGACGGGGTCGTAGCGTGTCAATGCGTCCAAGCGGGCGCTTGGCTCAACGGTAAACGGGGACAGAGCGAGCCTGAAACTGCCATGTCGCGTTGGATCAAGCGGGTTGACGCGGCAAGCCGACCGCATTACCCGGCAAACAGGTCGCTAAAAGCGCTGCTATGGTCGTGCGGGCCTGATATGGTGATCGGCAGCGCGACCGAGTGGGATCAATATGGCTGACACTGCCACAGGCAAGTCGCGTAAAGGGAAGTCGAAGTCGGCTAAGCTGAAACTGGCGCAGTCACCGTCAGCTAAGTCAGCGGGAGACGGCGCGGCTTTAACAAATCGTATCGCGTCGGCCAAGCGCGATATGCCCAAGCCGCGTTCGACGTCAAAATCAACCCGAACGTCGGCGCCTGAGACTGAGCAGCCAAGCGCTTCTGCGGGAATGGCCGCCGAAATCAGGACCCTGCGGGCTGAAAAAGCTCAACTCGCCGCCGAACTCGACGCTGCGCGCGGCCAGATTGCCGAACTAGAAGCGGCGCGGATTGATGCCATCAACCGAATTGATTGGGTGATCGATTCACTTCAGGGTCTGTCGGGCCAGGGTCAGTCGGGCCAGGGTCAGTCGGGCCAGGGTCCTGCGCTCCGGGGGCTTGCCGTCCCTGGTCCATCAGGCAAAAAACGTCGCCGCTGAGGTCATCAGCGCGCCAATCCGCGAGGTCGCGAACACATGGCACATGTTGCTGTCACGTTAAACGGCCGCACCTACCGGTTCGTGTGCGGTGAGGGCGAGCAGGAGCGAATCGAAGCACTCGCAGCCTACATCGGCGGCAAGCTTGAAACCCTCGGGCAAGACCTCGGCCGGGCGGGCGACGACAGGTTGCTCGTGATGGCGGCTTTGCACCTCGCCGACGAGCTGTTTGAAGCCCGCGCAAAGCTCGATGAGGTTGGCATCGGCACGGTACAAGCCATGAAACCGCGTAAGGCCTAATCCAACGAGTTACGGTCCAAGACCACCTAACTCGCTGGCGTCCCCAAGTATTAGAGCGGTCAAGCCGCCGACCGGGCCAGACCGGCCCGGTCTGAATAAAGTGCCACAAGGCCGTTGGAACCATGATCCCGCTGAGTCCCTACTGGTGTAGGTGGGCGCCATGTATCCGAAGCCACGGCTCCGGTCAGGGACAGCACCCAAGCGGTGATTATCGGCCCCCGGGTCATTGCGTTCCTGACGCACCCCGCAGCCGCGCGACGGTACGCTTGAATGCGGGCGATTCCAAGGGTGATTCGTGGCCATGATCGCAGTTGGCCAACACGGCGGTCGTGTGAAGTCGGCACGGCCAAGCGGCTCGCTCAGGACTTGCGGCTGACTGCACCGCTTTTGCTTGTGTTGCTGACCGGCCCCGCCCGTCCCGTTTGACCCGCCCTCACGCAACCCGGACACGACCTCGCCGGGACCTTGACACGACCTTGACACGACCTCGACACGACCTCGACGTGACCTTGACACTGGCAATCGCCAGGCTCACAACGTCGACACCGGCCCGGCTGGTCCGGGCGATTAGCTCAGCGGTAGAGCACACCCTTCACACGGGTGGGGTCGTAGGTTCAATCCCTACATCGCCCACCATTTATTTGCGATGACCGAGCTAGATGGCACGCCCCTCAACCGCTAACGGGTGGATGGAGCGGGCCGCAATCGTCTGCGTCACGTGAGCTAGTGATGAGTTGGGACGCAGAGCCGCTGGTTGCTGTTAAAGCCCTGAAAACCAATTGAAGCCGCGCTCTTCCCAAAATCCTAGCGGGTTCGTGTTTGTGATCTCAATCGCCATGATCTGCTTGGGCTGTTTAAAGCCTAGTTTGGTGGGAGCCTTCAACCGGATTGGGAACCCAAAGTCGTTATCGAGGGTCTGGCCAGCGTACTTCGTGGCCAAGATCGTTTGGGGATGGAGCGCGGTCGCCATATCGATGCTGCCGGTGTATTTATCCGCGCAGCGGAACCCGACGTATTTAGCTGTCAAGTCGGCGCCAATGCCCTCGAGCAACACGCGCAGCGGTACGCCGCTCCATTCCCCAATGTAATCCCAGCCTTCAACGCAGATATGGCGCGTGCGTTGCGTGTCGTGGCGCATGCCATTGATATCGCGAAGCGTTTTGGGGCGCTTGTCGGTGACGAGACCAGCAAATTCTAATCGCCATGTCTCACCATCAACACGGGGAACCTGATCGCGTGGGATATAGGCATTCCATCGCGGCGGCTTCATCACGTCGGCGGCGCTGAACTCTTGCGCCAGCCGAGTGGGCGAAAACAGG
>JBBQNE010000179.1:0-5199 GCA_038329675.1 Hyphomicrobiales bacterium
GATGCCGGTGCCAAGGCAAAGATTCACAACTTCATCCTGAGCTACGGCCGCACGGGAACGCCAGAAGAGATCGCCAAAGCCAAGGAAATTCTGGCAGCCCTCGTCTGGTCGCCGCTCAAGCCCTCGTCGAACCACCAGTTGGTGCCGATCCGCAAACTTGAACTGGCCAAAACCAAGTTCAAAGTTGAAGGCGACGACAAGCTGTCGGCTGACGACAAGAAGGCGCAGATCGCCAAGATCGATGCCGATGCTGCAAAGCTCGCTACGCTCGAAGCCAAGCTCGACAAAGATCCCATCATCGCGAAATATCTCGCTTTCACCAAGCTCGACCCTGTGAAGGACGCTGCCGAGATTCAAAAGCAGATCGCTGAGTTCAACTCGGGCCTCGCCCAGATGGCTTACTGAGCCCGCGCCGCACGCTGACCTGCTCAGAGGCGCTGGACCCCACGCGGTGTCCGGCGCCTTTTTCATAAGACCGATGGAGCCGCCCGATGTCTTCAAGCACGCTGCCGACCGCTATTCCGACGCCTCCGATCTTCGATCGTGCCCGGCCGTGGCTGCTGGCAGCGATCATTGTCGGGTTGCTGGCCTGGAGCTTCGTGCCAGCCGAAATCTTCAAGGCCCGGCTGCTTTGGACCGACAGCAAGAACATGAGTGAGTTCGGTGCGGCGTTCATGAAGCCGAATTTTCGCGACTGGCGTGACTATGTCGGCGAAATGATATCGACGGTCCAAATCGCAATCTGGGGCACGGCGCTCGCCGTCTTGTTTGGTGCGCCGTTCGCCATCCTCGCCTCTGCCAACGTTGCGCCGCCGTGGGTCGTGTGGCCCGTGCGCCGCCTCATGGACATCCTGCGCGCCATCAACGAGATCGTCCTGGCATTGCTGTTCGTCGTCGCAGTCGGGCTTGGACCATTTGCAGGCGTCATGGCGCTGTTCGTCCACAACGTCGGCATCGTCTCCAAATTGTTTTCCGAAGCGGTCGAAGCGATTGACCAGCGACCCGTCGAGGGCATCCGCGCGACAGGGGCAAGCCGCCTGCAGGAAGTTCTTTACGGCGTCATTCCGCAGGTGATCCCGCTCTGGAGTTCGCTCACGCTCTACCGCTTCGAGACCAACGTGCGCAGTGCGACGGTGTTGGGCATCATCGGTGCTGGCGGAATAGGTCAGACGCTTTATCAGAGCATCCAGAGCTTTCACTACGGTGAGACCGCAGCCTGCGTGATCATCGTCGTCGTCACGGTCATGATGATCGACATGGTGAGTTCGTGGCTGCGCAGTCGGCTGGTGTGAACCATGGCCGCAAAATTGTCTGAAACGCCGACGATCGACCCGGCGGCCGATGTCCAGCGCAGTACGCTTGGCCGCTATACCGAAGTCGGCGCGCGCACCTCCTTTGTCGAGAGTGAGTTGGGCGACTACAGCTACATCGTCAACGACGGCGACGTGATCTATTCCACGATCGGCAAGTTCTGCTCGATTGCAGCCCACGTGCGGCTGAACCCGGGCAATCATCCTATGTGGCGTGCTTCGCAAAGCCATTTTACCTATCGCTCAAGCGCCTATTTCAGCGCAGGCGAGGCTGGGCCGGATGATACGGGCGAAACCGACGATGCCGGCTTTTTCGCCTGGCGGCGCGCGCATCCCGTCACCATCGGCCACGACGTCTGGATCGGCCACGGCGCCGTCGTGATGCCGGGCATCACCATCGGCAATGGCGCCGTGATCGGGGCGGGTGCGATCGTGACCAAGGACGTGGCGCGCTATCAGATCGTCGCCGGAGTTGCGGCCAAGACTATCAAAGACCGGTTCCCGCACGCCATCGCGGACGCATTGGAAGCCCTCGCGTGGTGGGACTGGGATCACGAGCGGCTGCGTCAAGCGCTCGAGGATTTCCGAACGCTGCAAGTCGAAGCATTTATCGCGAAGTATTCAAAATAAATCGGTCCAGGATGTGCAACGGCTGGTCGCTCTCGGCCTGCTCCAGAACAGTAATTGCGTCCAAGGCAACTAGGTCGTCGATCTTGGCATACCGATCGCTCGACGTTTGGACGAGTGCGTCGGCTTCGCTTCCGGGCGACTGGCCGGTCAGCGAGGTGTGAAACTAGAACGCGTCGAACACGTAGCCTCGAGGCGGGCGATTTCGCGCGGTGAGAAGGGGTGCCTTCATGCGGCGCACCCGGGCGGACGGACGTTCTCCCAGACTTTTACATCGGCGCCCAGGCTGCGGTGCCGGGATGACGCTGCTGACGAGGGATGCGTCGCGCCAATAAACGTATGTCCAGACAGTCCAGCTCATAACCCCTCAAGAACGACGGCGTGCTGAAGGCCAATCCATCCACTCGGGCTGGGGCTCGCGTTCCGGCTTACCCCGGTGCCGTCCCACAAGTCCCGGCAATACGGCGGCCGGTTCGCGCAATACGCGAAACTGGCGGAGAGAGTGGGATTCGAACCCACGGTACGCTTTCACGCACACACGCGTTCCAGGCGTGCGCCTTAAACCACTCGGCCACCTCTCCGTGACGCCCAACCAGGTGCGAAAGATCTAGCGGCCTCGCAGCCGCAACAATGCCCCGTCCCGTTTGGGAAGCGCTGGCTTATAGTCAAGCCGCTCAACCGTGCAAGCGCGCCGTGACACCACCGCGCGACGTCTGAATTGCCCCTGCATGTCAACTGGGGCTAGTACACGTCTGTTGTGCGGGAGCGTGACGGTTTGCAGCCCACGCAAATCGAGGGCTGGGCTGATGATCATGCAGCCAAGTCACGGTCTTTTTTGGCACCAAATATTTTTGGCAAACACCATCCTCGCGATTGGCTGTCTAAGCTGGGGCGCCGACGGTCCCGGCTTCAGCCGCCAGCGTCTGAGCGGCTTCGTCGGCTGCCTCAAAAAGCGAGAAATGAATTTCAAGCGCATCGAGGTATGCAGCCGACAGGTCGAGCAACGGGCCAAGTTCGATGCGGCGTGTGATCAAGAAGCCCTCCGAGACGAAGGGGCCGTCGATCTCGTGCAGCGCGGACATTCCCGCTAGAAGCATGCCGCGACCGCGGAAGTAAGCCGTCATCACGTCGCCAGTCTCAAAATCCTGGTCGGTCGCATCAGCAAACTCGGCGATGGCGTCGACCAGCGGCGTGGTGCCCGCGATGAACAGGCTACCGATTTGGCGGAATCTCGGGTCGAGCTTGACCAGCATTTGTGACCATTCGCGCGCTTTCGTGGCCCGTGTGATCAGCGCCAATTCGAGCGACCGGACAAGCTCGACGGCCGTGCGTAGAGCAACCGCGTGGCTCGCCTGGGGCGCGCGCGGATTTGGCATCTGGTCAAGAATGTCGCGGCAACGACGGCCAGCGGCAAGCAGGTCTTCCCCAGCAGCCAGCGTCGCATCGAGGTGGTCGGCGAGCAGGTAGGCCGAAGGGGGAACCGGCATTTTTGGGCGTGCGGTCATGGGGCTTTCGCATAATCTTGAACGTGAGGCGCTGAACACGGGTGCTAGAAACGGGGTCGTTAAGCGGACAACGCGACGGCAACCGCGCGGCGCGCAATGTGAAGGGCGGGCCAGCACATGGTCGCATCTCAAGCCGAGGCGCATCCACGTTGTGATCTTGGACCGATTCGGCCGCGAACGGACCGCGTCGGCCGCAGGCTGTGGACGGCTGGGGACAGGTGTGGGTAACGTTAAGTCATGTTAACAGCGACGGTCGCCAAGTTCGTCGTTTGCAGACCCTCGCTGGCAGCCGCGCTCGGTCCTTGCCGTGTCAGTCATCCGACAACGCCATCAGCCGCCGCCAAACACCTGACGCGAGCCGAGATTGCGGAACAGCTGCTTCAATAGGCCATCGTCGCGCGCGCCAGGAGCCGGCGTCGTGCGGCTGATGAAGTCAAAGACTTTGCCGTCTTTCATGCCGTAGTTGGCGACATTTTCGACGCTGCCAGCCTGATTGAAGTAGACGGCGACGACCTGTCGGTCGGTCTCGCGCGGCGATAGAAACGACTTTTCTGCCTCGGTTGAAGAAATATAATACAGCGCCTGTCCGCCACCAAAGACCGACGTTGTCGTCGGCGTCCCCAGCGTAAACCGGACCTGATCTTGCGACATGCCGGGGGTAATCTGCTGGAGGTCGGTCTCGCGGAAGTGGTGGCCGTGTTTGGTCACGGTGTCAGCGCATGCAGTGATCCCCAGTGCCGTGACGACACTGATCAGGGCGACACACGTCCGCAGCCGGGCAACGATCGAGCGCGGCTGTGAGCCCGGGTGCGCACGCGAGACGCCGCGTGTGCGCCTCAAGTTTAAGTCAAACGTGGCCCGTTCCGACATGTACCGTCTCGCAATCCCGTGGCGCCGCGATGTTGCGCGACTCAATCTTGCTTCGGTGCCGATACTACCCAACACCACCGGCCTCGGCTATTCACGCTGCACGACCGTTGATAACTGACCTAAGCTCGGCGACTCGGGGTGATGGCCATCCCGGTTCAACGCTCTCGCCCTCACCGAAACACTGCACCACAGAAAGTCGATAGATGTTCGATTGGCTCAAAGGCCGCCCCGATGATCGCCGCAAAGCAAGCGATATTTATGGCGCCGTCGTGACGCAAGCCCGTCAACCGGCGCTTTATACGTTGTTTGGGGTGCCCGATAGCATCGTGGGCCGCTATGAAATGGTGGCAATGCACCTCGCACTAGTGCTTGAGCGGCTCGGCGCCGAGGGAACCACGGATGAGGAACTGCGGCGGACGTTAGTTGAGGCATTCGTGACCAACATGGATGATTCGATGCGGGAGCTCGGCTTTGGCGACGCCGCCGTTCCAAAAAACGTCAAGAAGGCCGCCGCCGGCCTCTATGCACGCGCCGTTGACTACCGCACCGCACTGCTCGAGCCCAATGATGCGGCACTATCTGGCGCAATCGGGAAGCACCTGTACGAGGGCGCAACGGGGGAAGCTGAAACGCAATCGGCTTCAAAGCTCGCCGCCTATGCGCGCCGCATTGCAGCGGATCTGGCGCGTCAAGAGACCGACGCGTTGCGCGGTGGCCGCGTCACGTTCCCAGCCGTCGATATGCGAAGTGCTCTGTGATGACGGCCGTTGATGCGCCGCTCGCGGCGTGGTCGCACGCCACATCGGACGTGGCGCGCCGAGGCCCGGTAACACAACGTCGAATGGCCGAGCTTCACCCCCCCGAGCTTCACCCCCCCGAGCTT
Source organism: Hyphomicrobiales bacterium (assembly GCA_038329675.1). Taxonomy (GTDB): domain Bacteria; phylum Pseudomonadota; class Alphaproteobacteria; order Rhizobiales; family Hyphomicrobiaceae; genus JANXVY01. The sequence goes on from JBBQNE010000179.1 coordinate 5,196, forward strand.
CACC
>JBBQNE010000180.1:0-5198 GCA_038329675.1 Hyphomicrobiales bacterium
ATGTTGTCGTTCTTCAAGCAGTTCGCCGAGCGCACAGACAGCTCGAGCTCGTCGACCTTCTTGAGCAGCGCTGCATTGAATGCCAGCTCGGGGTGGCGCTTTTCTTCAACCGCCTTCTTGGGCTCTTCAAAGTTGATGAACACCGTCAGCTGATCTTGGAGAATACGCGCAGCCAGTGCAACGGCGTCTTCCGGGGACACCGATCCATCGGTTTCCAGCGTCATCGTCAGTTTATCGTAATCGAGAATTTGCCCTTCGCGAGTATTCTCGACTTTGTAGGACACCTTTTTGACCGGCGAATAGAGGCTATCAACCGGGATCAAGCCGATTGGCGCATCATCGGGGCGATTGCGGTCGGCGGCGACGTAGCCCTTCCCCATGTCGGCCGTGAACTCCATCCGCACCGACGCACCCTGATCGAGGTGGCAAATGACGTGGTCGGGGTTGAGCACCTCAACTTCCGAGCCCGTTTCAATATCGCCAGCCTTCACGGGGCCGGGGCCTTCCTTCTTCAAGACCATCCGCTTAACGCCATCGGAATGGACGCGCAGCGCGATTTCCTTGATGTTCAGGATAATGTTCGTCACATCTTCGCGCACACCCGGGATCGACGAGAACTCGTGCAAGACGCCCTGGATCTGCACGGTCTTGATCGCGCCGCCTTGCAATGACGAGAGCAGCACGCGGCGCAATGAGTTGCCAAGCGTCATGCCAAATCCGCGCTCAAGTGGCTCGGCCACGAGCGTCGCCGTCCGTTTACGATCGCGACCCGGCGTGACTTGAAGTTTGCCGGGGCGGATGAGATCTTGCCAGTTCTTCTGGAGAACGTTGAGCACGCGTCGCCTCCTAAGGTTGGCTCCAAGCGACGCTGCGAACCGCGTGCTGGAGGAGCAAAGGCGCCACGGGCGCCGGGAAAATGCAGCGGGCACGCCAACCTGAGCGGGCGTGCCCTTCGATCGAGTTGGCCGAACCTAAACGCGGCGGCGCTTGCGCGGGCGGCAGCCGTTGTGCGGGATCGGTGTAACGTCGCGGATCGACGTGATCTGGAACCCAACCGAAGACAGTGCACGCAGCGCCGATTCTCGTCCCGAGCCCGGCCCAGTCACCTCGACTTCGAGAACCTTAACCCCATGCTCCTGAGCCTTGCGGCCCGCATCTTCGGCCGCGACCTGCGCTGCAAACGGCGTCGACTTGCGCGAACCCTTGAAACCCTTCGTACCCGATGACGACCAAGCAATCGTATTGCCCTGGGCGTCCGTGATGGTGATCATCGTGTTGTTAAAGGACGCATTCACATGCGCCACGCCTGACGTGATATTTTTCTTTTCGCGGCGGCGAACTTTAGCGCCAGCTTTTGCGTCTTTAGCCATAGGGCTTAACTCCAGATAACCCGATCCGGCTTGGGGTATGCGGGCTGCATGTGAATGACAACTTCAGAACGGATCAGGCAACGCGATCGAGCTTTGCGGAGTTGGCCCCCGCAGCGCATCGCGCCGCGCCAAAATCAAGACGCTTTCTTCTTGCCCGCAATCGCCTTGGCCGGCCCCTTACGGGTACGGGCGTTGGTGTGAGTCCGCTGCCCCCGGACCGGCAGCCCCTTGCGGTGACGCAGGCCCCGATAGCAGCCCAGATCCATGAGCCGTTTAATGTTCAACTGAATTTCGCGCCGCAGATCGCCTTCAACCATGTAATCCCGGTCGATGGTCTCGCGGATCTGTAACACTTCGGCGTCGGTCAAATCACTGACCCGGCGCTCTGCAGGTATCTTAACCTTGTCACAGATTTCAGCGGCAAATTTCGCGCCGATGCCATGAATATATTGCAATGCAACGACGACCCGCTTTTGGGTCGGAATGTTGACGCCGGCGATACGTGCCACGAGCTTCTCCAAGCTATTCATCGGGGGCGGGTTTGCACCACGCCAATGAGACAGTCCCAAGCCGCAATCGCGCGACCTCAACACTTAATGCCAGCCGCTGCCCTAATCCTTCAGATTAGCGCCGCCGCCAGCAAAACTTCCGATCTCCACCCGGGGATAAGCCTAATTATCCTCTGGCGTCAATCGCCTTTCCTCAAGCCGTTGCGCGAACCGGGTCAAGACCCAATAGCGCTTCAATCCGCGAGGTGATCTCCGTCATCGGCTTCATACCGTCGACGGAATTCAAACTGCCTTTGGCATAGTAGTAACCAATCAACGGCGCCGTCTCGCGATAATACGCCATCAGACGGGCCTGAACCGTCGCCGCATTATCATCAGCTCGGCGCGTAAATTCAATCGACCCACAGACGTCGCAACGACCATGGACCTGCGTCGGCTTGTTCGTGTCGTGGTACCCAGCCCCGCATTTCGAGCAACTGAACCGACCGGAAATACGGTCGATTAATGCCACATCATCGACCCGGAGTTCAACGACAGCCTTCAAACCGAGGCCCGTCTCGGCCAACAGCTTGTCGAGGGCTGCGGCTTGCGCCAACGTCCGCGGAAAGCCGTCAAGAATGAAACCGTTCCGGCAATCGGGCTGTTTGATCCGATCGGCGATGATACGGATAACGATGTCGTCGGAAACGAGCCCGCCGGCTGCCATGATGGCGGCGGCCTGTTTGCCAACATCGCTCCCCGCCTTCACAGCTTCGCGTAGCATCACACCCGTCGAGAGCTGGATGAGCCCGTGGCGTTGCACCAAGGCCTCTGCCTGCGTCCCTTTGCCGGCACCGGGAGGACCCAGTAGGATCAGGTTCACCGGCGCCCCCCCATCGGCCCCGAACCCCTGAGCTTCGATTTCTTGATCAACCCTTGGTATTGCTGAGCAATGAGATGGCTTTGGATTTGGGACACCGTGTCCATTGTCACGCTCACCGCGATCAACAGAGACGTGCCACCAAAATAGAACGGAACGGCAGCCTGCGAGATCAAGATTTCTGGCAAGACGCAAACAATGGCGAGATAGATGGCACCGACGACCGTGATGCGGGTTAAGACGTAATCGATGTACTCGGCCGTTTTCTGCCCTGGCCGAATGCCCGGCAAGAAACCGTTGTACTTGCGCAAGTTATCGGCCGTCTCAACGGGATTGAACAACACGGCCGTGTAGAAGAACGCAAAGAAGATGATCAGTGCCGAATAGATGACGATGTGGCCCATCTGACCAGGGCCAAGCGCGGCAGCGATGGCTGTCCATGACGGAACCCAATAGGCAACCGCTGACGGCAGATAGAGATCGACCCACCCTGTTCCTTCGGTGGTGCTCGCAAACTGAGCGATCGTCGCTGGGACCAGCAACAACGACGACGCGAAAATCGGCGGGATGACGCCAGCGGGGTTGAGCTTCAAGGGTAGGTGAGAACTCTCGCCCTTTGCTAAAAACTGGCCGGTTTGCCGCTTTGGGTACTCAATACGCAAGCGTCGCTGCGCCCGTTCGATGAACACAATTGCGGCCACGACACCAACCATCAGCAGCAGCAAGCTGATCAGCAGCCACGTCGACATGGCCCCGGTCCGCGCCAATTCAAACATCGAGGCGATCGTGCCAGGCAGACCCGCAACGATGCCAGCGAAGATGATCAAAGATGCGCCGTTGCCGATGCCCCGTTGCGTGATTTGTTCGCCAAGCCACATCAAGAACATTGTCCCGCCGACGAGCGTGACAACGGTCGAAACCACAAAGAAAGGACCAGGGCTTAACACCACGGGCCCGACGCTACTCGTCTGACCCTGCAAGCTCAAAGCCAGCCCGAGCGCCTGAGCCGTCGCCAATACTACCGTCAGATAGCGCGTATATTGGTTGATCTGCTTGCGCCCGCTCTCGCCGTCTTTTTTGAGCGCTTCAAGTGAGGGAACAACTGACGTCATCAACTGCATGATAATCGAGGCGGAGATGTAGGGCATAATGTTTAAGGCGAAAATCGCCATGCGCTCTACGGCACCGCCGGAGAACGTGTTGAACATCCCAATGATACCCTCGCTCGCGCGCTTAAAATTCTGCGCAAACGCTTCCGGGTTAATGCCCGGGATCGGAATGAATGTGCCGAGCCGGTAGATCAACAGCGCGCCCAGAGTAAACCAGATGCGCTTCTTCAGGTCTTCTGCCTTGGCAAAGACACTGAAGTTGATCTGGCTGGCAAGTTGCTCGGCCGCGGAAACCATGCGTCTCTCTCCACACCCGCGTAGCCGGGACAGCTAACCACCAAGGCAGCTCAAACTACGTAGCGGCGCGGCAGCCAAAATGACGGGCTGCCTAATTTCGGATCATTCTGCTGATTTACCAGCTTTGGGTGCCGACGTCTTCGCCCTCTTGGCCGCAGTCTTGGCCCGCTTGGCTTCGTCATCGGGCAGAATTTTGGGAACGATCAGGTGAATTTTACCACCAGCGCCCTCGATTGCAGCTTTGGCCGACGCGGTCGCATGGTTTGCTGTAATCGTCACCTTGGCCTTGAAGTCTTCGCTACCCGTGCCAAGAACCCGCAACCCGTGCATCGGCCGCCGCAGCATGCCCGCCTTCACCAGAACCGCGACATCGATCGGCTGCGAGGGATCAATCCGTTTGGTTTCGATACCAGCGGCAAGATCCATCAGGTTGATCTCGTTGTAGTGCTTCGGGCGGTACTTGTTAAAGCCCCGCTTCGGCAAGCGCCGGAACAGTGGCATCTGGCCACCTTCAAAGCCGCCGATCGCCACGCCGGAGCGCGCCGTCTGGCCCTTGCCACCCCGGCCGCCCATTTTGCCGACGCCCGAGCCGATGCCACGGCCGATACGGACGCGAGCCTTGTTGGCGCCGGGATTATCTTTGATCTCATTGAGCCGCATGGCGCGATCCCACTATCCTTCGAAAGGTTTCTAACGCTCAACCGGTCTCGACGATGCGGACCATGTGGCTGACTTTATTCAACATGCCCCGCACCGAGGGCGTATCCTCAACGTCTCGGCGGCGGTTCATTTTGTTGAGGCCAAGCCCTTTCAGCGTCGCAAGCTGGTCCTCAGGACGCCGCGTGGGGCTCGCGTACTGCTCGATCGTGATCATCTTTTTGCCAGCCATGGCTCGTCCTCGACTTAAATTTGAATTTAGGCTTCGACACTCGCGCCATCACCTTCAGCCTCAGACGAGGCGTCACGGCGACGGGCAACGATGTCGCTGACCTTCTTGCTGCGGCGCGCGGCAACACCACGCGGATTTTCTTGATGCTTTAGAGCATCAAACGTT
>JBBQNE010000181.1:0-5167 GCA_038329675.1 Hyphomicrobiales bacterium
AAGCGGCCTGAGACGAGCACAGTCGTCAACTGGCATTCGACATCCAGGGTCGGCGAAGATCGTCATATCGACCTGGCCGATCCGGCGGACACGCTTGACAGCCAAATATACCCGGTGAGTACATCTTAGGCCAGGCAGAACGCCGCCCTGGTTCCCTTGTCCGGTTCAGCCACGGTCCTACTTTGCCCCGGTCTCGGCGGCGTGCCGTGGAAAGCGTCATTGTCGCCGACACGGCGCCTTGAGCCCAAGTTGCGTGCAACGCGGCAATCGCGCTGCGCGACCGTAGAATCAGCTGCAGCACCCCGCCGTTTCACCCCATCGGAAAACCTCACATGTTCAGCGTCAAAGCCTATGCTGCCGCATCTGCCAAATCAAAGGTCGCACCGATCCAAATCAAACGGCGCGAACCCGGGCCGGATGACTTGCAAATCAGGATCTTGTATTGCGGCGTCTGTCATTCAGACGTGCATCAGGCAAGAGATGAATGGGGTGGCTCAATCTATCCGATGGTGCCAGGCCACGAAATTATCGGCCGCGTCGAGCGGACTGGAAATCAAGTGACGAAGCTCAAGGTCGGCGATCTGGCTGGCGTCGGCTGTATGGTCGACAGCTGCCGCCACTGCACCTCTTGCATGGCCGACCTCGAACAATATTGCCTTGAAGGTGTGACCGTGACTTACAATGGACGCGAGCGTGAAACGAAAGCGCCGACGTATGGCGGCTACAGCGAACAGATCGTTGTTGATCAGCGGTTTGTGGTCAAGATACCGCCCCATCTGGATTTGAAAGCTGTTGCGCCACTGCTGTGCGCGGGGATTACAACCTATTCGCCCTTACGGCATTGGAAGGTTGGCAAAGGCCAGAAAGTCGGCATCATTGGCTTAGGTGGACTGGGCCATATGGGGGTCAAGTTTGCCAAGGCACTCGGCGCACATGTCGTTATGATCACCACTTCGCCTGCCAAAGGGAAAGATGCGCTGTGTTTGGGTGCCGACGAGGTTTTGGTATCGCGTGATGATGAAGCGATGGCTAGTGCCGCGGGGTCGTTCAATTTCTTGCTCAATACCATTCCCGTCGGCCACGACATGAACCCCTATATATCCTTGCTGAAGTTAGACGGCACCATGGTCATTGTCGGGGCGCTCACCGCGCTCGACCCACTGATGGGCGTAAACTTGATCGGCGGCCGCAAGAGCGTTGCCGGATCGGGTATCGGGGGAATGGCTGAAACGCAGCAGATGCTCGATTTTTGCGCGATCCACAATATCGTCAGCGATGTCGAGATGATCAAAATCGGCGATATCAACGTGGCGTATGAGCGGATGCTGAAAAACGATGTTCCTTATCGTTTCGTGATCGACATGGCTTCGCTCAATCCTGCCTGATCAGTCTGAACCGCGACCAATCCAACACGGTTCCGGTCCGAGGGACGGTTTCAATTGCCCGGCAGCGCCGCCAATGCCAGCCGTGCGAGCGCCGGCAGCGATTTGGACCCGGTGTTCTTCATAATGAGCGCGCGATGGTTTTCGACCGTTCGCTGGCTGATTCCGAGGTCGGCGGCGATATTTTTGTTGGGGTGTCCAGCGAGGACCATATCCATGATTTCGCGCTGCCTGGGTGTCAGGGCTGCGATCTGACCGGCGGCATCGGCGTGCCAAGCCAGACGTTTCGTGACATCGCGCGTTTGCTCTAGTGCGCGTGCGACACAGCCCGACAAATCAGCCGATGATATGGGCTTTTCGATAAAGTCGGCGGCGCCCGCCTTCATTGCTGTAACCGCCATTGGCACATCGCTGTTACCCGTGATCATGATGGCGGCCAGGTGATCCCCACTCGCGTGCAACCGTTCGAGCAATTCAAGGCCTGTCATTCCCGGCAGATACGCATCGATCAGTAGACAACCACCGCAGCCAGGTTTATGGGCCGCCAGGAACGCCTCGCTGCTATCATACGTCTTGACCGTGTATCCGTCGGCGGAAAGAAGCTCGGCAAAGCCATCGCGGATGGTTGTGTCGTCGTCGACCACATAAACGACATCGGGCTGGATGCCTGACATGCCATCGACGGTCGCTGATCGCACCGGTCTGGTTTGTTCTTGTGGCAGAAGCAGCTGGGCCTCGATCGCCAGCATGAGCTCCTTGACCTTGACCGGTTTGCTCAGGGCCACACATCCCGCCCTCTCAATGTCGTGTTTGGTCGAAAGTGACGTATCGCCTGTCAGAATGATCGTGGGCACCTGCCGCTGCAGCTGTTTGTTCAAGCTGGCCGCCACAGCGAGACCATGCATGCCGCCCGGCAGATTGTAATCCGCGACGATAAGGTCGGGCATCAGCGTCCCGTGCGCATTTTCCTTGGCTTTAGCGGCGACGCCGCGTGGCGATGGATCGCGAGCCGTGACGCGTGCGAGGGCGCTGCACCCATCGTGAGCAACTGTAACGCGATAGCCCTCACCCACGAGGAGCATTTCGACGAATTCCCGGACATCGGGGTCGTCTTCGACGACCAAAATCGTTTTGCCACTATGGATGCGATCATCATCGGCATTTTTCGCGAGGGCGGCGGCGCTGGCAAGGGACGGCGTATCGCGATGTGCACCGGCCGCTAGCTGGGTTAGAAGATTCACTCTTGGAATGACGCCGTCGGTCGGCACCATAATCTCGACGGCGAACATCGATCCTTTGCGTAGGCGGGAGCGCACCTGAATGCGGTGTTGCAACAGTTTTGCGAGCCGTCGCACGATGGACAGACCAAGGCCCAGGCCACGGGAACGTTCACGCGCTGCATTGTCGAGCTGGTGGTATTCTTCGAAAATGGCCTGCAGGTCGCCCTCTGGAATACCAATGCCGGTGTCCCAGATTTCGATGCTGATCTTATCGCCGCGGCGGCGGCACCCCAACAGCACTTTACCTCGCTTGGTGTACTTCAATGCGTTCGACACCAGATTGCGGATGATCTGCTCAAGCAGCACTGGATCGCTATGGACGGTAAGACTGCACGGGGCAACGCGTAACGTCAGGTTTTTGGCCTGGGCATGGTAAGTGAACTCGTCCCGCAATCGCTCCAGCATCTCACCGATCGGAAAGCTCACCAGTTCGGCTGACACGACGCCAGCCTCGATCTGATTGATGTCGAGGAGCGTGTTCAACATCCCCGACATCGCGTTGAGCGTCTCGCCCAGCCGCATGACAAGTCCGGGTGCTTTGTCGCCTTGGACATTTCGGGCAAGCAATCCCTGGAGCAGGGTGAGCGTTTGCAATGGCTGGCGCAAATCGTGGCTAGCGGATGCCAAAAATCGGGTCTTGGCTGCGTTGGCCTGATCCGCTTCGCTCTTGGCGGCCGCGAAAGCGGTGCGGATCGCTTTGCGCTCGGAAATGTCGGTGAACGTGATGACCACACCTTCGACTTTGTGCTCCAGCGAGCGATAGGGCAGGATACGGCGGATGAACCATGTGCCAGCCTGCGTCTCGATTTCCCTGTCTAGCGCCAACAAGTTTTTCAGCACCGCCCTCGCATCGGCGGCGAGCTCGCGATCGGCTGACAGCGAAGCGAGATCGGCAAGAGGCCGCCCCACATCGCTCGCGATCACCTTGAACAGCGAGCGCGTCGCTGGCGTGAAGAAGCGGATGTTGAGATCCATATCGAGGAACAACGTTGCAACATCAGTGCTGTAGAGGATGTTTTGCAGATCGTTGGCCGTGATCCGCTGACGGTCCAATGTCTCCTGCAGTTGCGTATTGAGCGCCGTCAGCTCCTCGTTGAGCGATTGCAGCTCTTCCTTCGATGTCAGCAATTCCTCGTTCGTCGACTGGAACTCTTCATTGACGGAGAGTGCCTCCTCGTTGACAGCCTTCTGTTCCTCGCTCGACTGCTCGAGGTTATGGATCGCGCCTTGCAATTCGGTACGCGTCGCTTCCAATTCGAGCTCGAGTTCTGACACACGGGCAAGCTCGGCTGGAGCTTTGGCCGTGCCGCCGTTTTTTGACCGCGCCGGGTCGTCGAGGAAACAGATCAGCGTTAGCTTTTCGCCTTCGATCGCAACCGGCCGGACTTCGATGCTGAAACAGGCAGAGCCGCTGGCGCGATCAATCTGGCCGCCGGAAACGAGAACGGGCTCGGTGCCCTGGCTCGACTGATGCAGCGCCGAGCGCAACTTGGTTCTAAGCGGTCCTTCGGCCATCGCCAGCACATCGAGGGTTGGATGCCCTTCCGCCACCCGAAGGTAGCGGTGTGTCGGTCCCAACGAAAACAGGCACTCGTTCTTTGCGTTGACCAGGACAGCGGCTGGCGCATGAGCCTCGAGCACAAGCCTGCGCGTGAGATCGGCAAGTGCAGGCTGCCGCGACGGCGCCTCTGTCTGCCCCGCCCTCGCTGATGGCCGCATGGCGTCGCCTGCATTTTTCGCCAGTCCGAAGTCACGCAACCGCGAATGGCCGATCGTGCGATAGAGCCGTTCGGGCTTTGAGACGACTTCATACCTTCCCTCGATCCCGCCTGCGGTTTCCGAAGTGCCAAGTAACAGCAATCCGCCATGGCGCAGGGCAGAATGGAAAAGGGCGATAACCTTGGCTTGGGCCTCGTGCCCAAGGTAGATCAGCAGGTTCCGGCACGATACGAGGTCAAGCCGTGAAAACGGTGGATCGGCCAGCACATCCTGCACCGTGAACACGATCGCAGTCCGCAGTTCGTCGGAGACCTTGTAGCCGTGATCTTCCTTTGAAAAGAACCGCGCGATCCGTTCAGGCGATACGTCGGCGACAATTGCCTCCGGGTAGAGGCCGTCACGCGCTGTGGCGATCGCATCCGGGTCGACGTCGGAGGCAAAGACTTGGAGCTTGATATTACGCTGCCCGGCTGTGATCTGTTCGCGCAGTAACATGGTCAGCGAGTAGGCCTCTTCACCCGTGCTGCAACCGACGATCCAAACGCGCAACGGCTGATCGGCTTTGTGGCCGCTCACGAGGGCGGGAATAGTCGTCTCAGAAAGCATCTCGAAGACGCGGGCGTCGCGAAAAAAACCTGTGACGTTGATGAGCAGATCCTTGGTCAATAGTTCCCGTTCAAGATCGTCCGTTTCGAGGACGCCTAGATAGCGGGCGTAGTCGCGGCGGTCGATTGCCATCAGCCCCATGCGCCGCTCGATCCGACGTTGCAGTGTACCAAGCTTATA
>JBBQNE010000182.1:0-5071 GCA_038329675.1 Hyphomicrobiales bacterium
CTACGCTGAAGCGGACCCGACGTTTGATATTGGCGGGTTCGATGCGGCCCACAAGCTGACACTGCTAACGTCGTTGGCTTTTGGCACGACGCCCGCGCTCGATGCAATCCACGTCGAGGGGATCGAAAGCATCACGCAGGCCGACATTACGGCGGCAGATGAATTTGGCTACCGGATCAAGCTGCTGGGCGTCGCGCAGCGGACCAGCGATGGTGGTATCGTCGCGCGTGTGACGCCGGCGCTCGTCGAAAAAGAGTCGGCGATCGCGCAGGTGGCCGGTGTCACAAACTGCGTGGCGATCGATGGCGACTATGCGGGTAGCCTGATGTTGATTGGCCCCGGTGCTGGCGCGCGCGCAACGGCATCGGCGGTGGCAAGCGATATTCTCGATATCGCGCACGGTGGGATCCTGCCGCCGTTTTTGACGCCAGCAGCGCAACTCAAACCCCATGTCAAAGCGACGATGGGGGGGCATGATAGCGCCTACTATGTCCGGCTTTCGGTGGTGGATAAGCCTGGCGCACTGGCCTCGATCACAAAGCGGATGGCCGACCAGGACGTCAGCCTTGAAAGCATCGTTCAAAATAAGCCGCGTCCAGGGCCGGGACTGTCTGCTAGCCCGCCAGCGCAGGTTATCATGATCACGTATCCAGCGCCGGAAAAGGCTATTCGTGCCGTGCTGTCGGCCATTTCAGACGACGGTAACGTCGCGGAGCGGCCGCAAATGATCCGGATAGAAAAGTTGTAAAAAACGCCCGTTATTAAAGCCGCATCTGCGACATGGCGGGCTAACGCGGTCGGCTGTCGTCATGTTTTGGCAAATTAGAGTTGGCTGCAAAATGATAGCCAGCGATCAAGAAAACCCCGTGGGAGCGACGACGGCATGATGGCACATGATATCAAAGCGGCGGGCCTTATGTCGGCGGTTGGGCTCGACGTGTCGCTTGCGTTCGACGTTGCCCGCGTCACCGAAGCGGCAGCAATTGCGGCGGCCCGACTGCGCGGGCACGGGAACGAAAAAGCTGCCGATAAAGCGGCCGTTGATGCCATGCGCCGGGAACTCGCCGCGCTTAATATCATTGGCACGGTTGTGATCGGCGAAGGCGAAATGGACGAGGCGCCGATGCTCTACATCGGTGAAAAACTTGGCTCGGGTAGGGGTCCAGAAACCGATATCGCGGTTGATCCGCTCGAAGGCACGACGATTTGTGCCAAAGCGATGCCGAATGCGCTCGCAGTTCTTGCGATCGCAGAAAAAGGTGGGTTCCTGCACGCACCTGACATGTACATGGCGAAGATCGCGATCGGTCCTGGTTACCCGGACGGCATCGTTGATCTCGACGCGGCACCCGCCGATAATCTCGCTGCGCTGGCCAAGGCCAAGGGCGTTCCCGTTTCACAGATCACCGCGTGCATTCTCGATCGGCCGCGCCACGCCGAATTGATCAAGGCCGTCCGTGCAACGGGCGCGGCGATCCAGTTGATCCCCGATGGCGACATCGCGGGCGTCATCTGGACGACGAACCCGGCCGAAACTGGGATCGATATTTATATGGGCTCGGGTGGAGCGCCCGAGGGCGTCCTCGCGGCTGCCGCGCTGGCCTGTATCGGCGGGCAAATCCAGGGCCGACTGCTGCCGTCGAATGATGAGGAACGGGCCCGCGCGGCCGCGATGGGCATTGCTGATATCAATCGCAAGTTGTCGCTCTCTGATATGGCGCGCGGCGATCTCATCTTTGCTGCCACCGGCGTCACCGGCGGGTCGATGCTGGCGGGTGTCACATTCCACGGCAACGATGCGACGACAGAAACGTTGGTGCTAGAATCGCGTTTTGGCACGACGCGTCGGATTAGAACGACATTTCGCGATGTGGCTGCCCGGTTTGGCTGAGACTGTGGGCGGTTGGCAGCAGGTGGCCAGTAGGCAGTAGGCCCGAGGCGAGTGGCTGGCCTGATGGCACCACCTTAAATTGTATGTTTTCTGGCCGCCGGTTAGGCCCAAATTAACCGCGAACGGGCGAACGTAGGCGCTGTTGTGCGTCGCAGATGTGTTCTCCCAGAGTCAGTACAAGCTAAGGCGTTGGTCATGCGTATGAAACTGAGCGGCATGTCGCCGCTCGGCCGCCCGTTGTGCGGCCTGTCGTCCCCGGCTGTCATCTTGGCCGCCGGGCTTGCTGCTGGATGCGGACATACCCAACAGTATGCCTATCCAGGTTCGTATCCGAGTTCCTACGTTGGAGCCCGCGCCGTGGCGGCCGTGCCCGAGAAGATTGAAATGGAAGACGACGGAAAACCGGTGCAGGCAGCGCCCCGCGCCGGGATCCGACAGACCCCAGACGATCCTCGCGAGCCGTGGAGCCGCAATTACGGTGGACCGTCCTCTCCTCCGGTCCGCCGGGCGGACGCGGAACCAACGCCTGGAACATCCGTGCCGATGCGGCCGGGTCAGAACGCAGACGGTGGCGGGTATCCGCAACCGATCCCGGCGCCTGGCCCCAACGCAGTGTCGGCACAGCCGGTCGCCTGGGTTGCAACGCGGGGCTAGCCTCCGCGTCCAACGGCAAATGACGACAAGAGCGGGTCCATCGGTCATTGCCGGTGGGCCCGTTTCGATGTTTTGCATCACGGATACGTGTGTCGCTGTGCTCGACGCAATGACAACGACATGCGATGCGGGCGACATGGCGGCTGAGGGTACCATCTCCATCGTTCGGCTGATCGATCGGCCCGACCAATCGGCAGCCGAACGGGCCGTCGAGCTGATCTTTTTCGCTTCAGCTGGCACGTCTGTATTCGCCTCAGCTGAACATTGCGCCGATTTTCGCGAGCGTTGGCTTGGCCGCTATCTCGACGCTGACCGTCGATTAGCCCACGTCGCACTCGACCCCGATCGGGCAATCATCGGGTATGTCGTTGGCAGCCACGACGATCCGTCTCAAACCCCGAGATTTGGCGATATCGCCTATTTTGCCGGGTTTGCCGATGTGACTGCGCGCTACCCTGCCCATCTCCACATCAACCTTGCCGAACCTGCCCGCAACCGTGGGATTGGTGGACGGCTGATCGCAGCGTTCGTTTCCGATGTTCGGGCGGCGGGGCTGCCGGGCGTTCACGTTGTTACGGGGCGGCGGTCACGCAACGTTGGGTTCTACAAGCGCGAAGGGTTCATTGAGCGAGCGACGGGCATGCACAACGGCGATGCGATTGTGCTGCTTGGCCGCGACGTCGAAGCCGCGCGGACTTAATCACACGCGTCGCGTGGGCATACCCTCACGGTCCACGCGACGCGCCAAGACGAATAGCGTGTTCGTCGAGCCCAGGCGCGGCCAGCTCGATGAACCGGTAGGCAAAATCGCGCAGGAAGCGATCACGGCGGATTGCGATCAACGATACGTTGGCTTCAAACAGGTGGCTGGCGTCGATGAATGTCAGCTTGCGGTCGCGTTCAACATCGTATGCAAGTCGCGCGATGAGCCCGATGCCGAGGCCCAATTCGACGTAGGTTTTGATCACGTCGCTGTCGAGCGCGGACAAGACAACGTCCGTCGTGAGCCCGGCCTTGGCGAACGTTTGGTCGATGCCGCGGCGACCGGTAAATGCGGCGTCGTAGGTGATCAACGGGTGGGCTGCGATCGCCTCGAGTGTGAGCTTCTGCTTTGAGGCCGTCAGTTTGTGGCCAATTGGCACGATGACGCCATGGCTCCAGCGTAGAAATGGGAAGGTCGCCAACATGGGTTCAGCGCCAAGCGTCTCGGTCGCCATGCCGATGTCAGCATCGCCTGCAAGAAGGTGGGTTGCGATTTCGGTCGGGTTACCCTGTGTTAAGATGAGCCGGACTTTGGGAAACTGGGCGCGAAATTGTGCCACGATTGGCGGAAGCACATAACGGGCTTGCGTGTGGGTCGTTGCGATGCGCAATTCGCCTTCGTCGCGTTGGCTGAACTGCTCGCCGATGCGCTTAATGTTGCGCGCATCAATCAACATGCGCTCGACGATGCCGATCAGCTCGCGGCCAGGTTCGGTGAGGCCGAGTAGTCGCTTGCCCTTGCGCTCAAACAACGTGACGCCAAGTTCGATTTCGAGGTCTTTGATGTGCTTGGAGACGCCTGACTGCGAGGTGTTCAGCGCGTTGGCGACCTCCGTCAGGTTAAAGTCATGTTTGACGGTTTCGCCGATGATGCGAAGCTGCTGAAAGTTCATGATAATTTTGTCGAGGGACGTGTCGACGACGACGGCGGCTCTGGCTGCGTTCCGCCGCCACTGTTGGCCGGTGCGGGATAGACCTTCAGATTGCGCCCAACGAGGCGAACGGTTTGCCCCGCAGCGAGGCTCAACTGGCGCAGTTCACGCTGATTGAGTTCGGCATCAAGGCGCAGGGGCACGCCGAATTCGTCGGACAATGCAAGGGCGGACATCTCGACCCTGGCGATGGCGCCAATGTCGAGAATGCGGTCGATGCGGGCAGCAACTCCCGCCCCGCCGGTCTCGGGAAGGATGTCGATCTCGTGTGGGCGCGCAAAGGCGAGGACGTCCCTCGTGCCGTTCAAGTGCTTGGTTGCAAACGGCAACAAGTCTGGGCCGACGCGCACCCCGCCAGTTTCGACCTTGCCGCGGAATTGGTTCGCGCTGCCAAGGAAGCTCATGGCAAACGGGGTTGCCGGGTTGGAATAGACCTCGCCTGGCGTGCCGATTTGTTCGACACGGCCATGGTTCATCAGCACCACGCGATCTGCGAGTTCGAGGGCTTCGTCTTGGTCATGCGTGACGAAGATCGATGTGATGTGCAGGTCGCTGTGTAGATTGCGCAGCCAGCGCCGGAGTTCTTTGCGCACCTTCGCATCGAGCGCGCCGAACGGCTCATCGAGGAGGAGAACGCGTGGTTCAACGGCGAGCGCGCGGGCGAGCGCGATGCGTTGGCGTTGCCCGCCCGACAACTGCGCAGGGTAACGGTCCTTCAACCACGACAGCTGAACCAGTTCGAGGAGTTGTTCGACACGGTTACGGATTTCGGCCTGGGAAGGTCGCTGATGCTTGGGCTTAACGGTCAGGCCGAACGCGACGTTATCAAAGA
>JBBQNE010000183.1:0-5036 GCA_038329675.1 Hyphomicrobiales bacterium
CCATCGTGACCGGCTCGTAGCCCTTCTCAAGGAAGAGGCCCCAGCCAGCGTCAAGCACGGCCTCGACCTTTGCGGGGTCAGGGGGACGACCGATCTTCTTTTTTTCAACAGGGGCTTTCGGCAGGGCTTGACTTCTTTCTCGATCTCTTTACTTAACAGTCACGTATATAAACTAACCTTGCCGGAGCGTATGATGATCTGGACGATTGTTCAAGTGCAACCATCGCCAACCCATTCGCAGCCCTGTGATCCGAGCCGGTCAGTTCCGTTTCTAAGGTCGGCAACGATCCGCCGTTCTGTGCCTGGGGTGCCGCACGTGACGTGACGCGACGCCAGATTGAGCGGCAACCGCCCAATCTGTCGGAGTGGTCGACCAGTGATTCTGGATTGTTGCCATGCTTTGAAATGAGGGTCGTTGTCATGTCTCAGGCTTTGATCGCGCCGCCTGTAAAACCGAAACACCGCGTTGAAGGCCGAGCTAAGGTCAGCGGTGCAGCGCGTTTCGTCGATGACCTGCGTGCGGATGAGATCGGTTTTCAGTTCGCGATCGGAGTGCCGGTGACAAGCACGATCGCGCGGGGTCGCATCGTGTCCATTGACAGCACGGCGACGCTAGCCGTCCCCGGCGTGCGGCTCGTGCTCAGTCACCTCAATGCGCCCCGCCTTCGAAAGTTCACGGCGCTTACGATGTCGGAAACTGCCGAGCGGCTGCCGTTGCAAGATGACGAGGTTCGCTGGCATGGGGAGTGTGTCGCCGTCGTCGTGGCCGACGATCTTTTGTCCGCACGTGAAGGCGCGAGGCTTCTCGCGATCACTTACGATCAAGCCGATACCTCCGTAGCTGCTACTCTAAACGACGGCAAAGACCGGCTATCTCCTGTTAAGCGTGCCGGTATAGCTCCTGGACGCGTCATGAAGGGCGATCCAGACGACGCGTATGCCAGCGCACCTGTCCGGATCGAAGCCGAATATCACACCGCCTGCTTTCACCACAATTCCATCGAACCGACGGCCGTCATTGCCCGCTGGGACGAGGATGGCGGCGTTACGATCCACGCGGCAGTACAATGGCACCATGTGGATACGCTTGCCGTCGGCCAAGCTTTCGGGCTTGGGCTCGCCGACCAGATGCCGGGTTTTCTTAGTCGCAAGCTTCTCGGCGCGAGCTTTGAAGGCAAGGTGCGGCTCCAAAATCATCTCGCTGGCGGAGCCTTTGGACGCAACCTCAGCACGCCGCATCTGTTCCTCGCTTGCATGGCGGCCAAGGTCGCTGGAATGGCCGTGAAGGTGCCACTGTCCACGCAAAATACTTTCGGCATGCTCTCCTATCGCGGCGAGGTTAAGCAACGTATCCGACTTGGTGCCACGCGGGGCGGTAAGCTCTCCACCGTCATGGTCGAGGCTGATGTCGGCGTCGGAGCAGTGGGTTCATATGTTGAACCGGTTGGAAGTTGGTCCTGTCATGTTTACGACCAGCCCAACCACAGCTTGCAACATCATGTAGCAAAGCTCGACCTCAATGGGGTTGGCTGGATGCGGGCGCCAGGCGGAGCGAGTGCGATGTTTGCACTCGAAAGCGCCATGGACGAGCTGGCCCGTGTGATCAGAATTGACCCGCTCGAACTGAGGCTACTGAATCACAGCATCAACGACCCGGTGAGTGGCAAGCCATGGGACCGGAAGAAACTCAAGGAATGCTACGAACAAGGCGCAGACGCCATCGGCTGGTAAGAGCGCCCTAACGGCGGGACCGTGCGCCGAGATGGTCGCCTGATCGGCTATGGCATGGCAACGTCGTACGAGCCCTGCTTTAGATTTCCAGCGAGCGTGAAAGTCGCGCTGGGTCGAGATGGCAAGGCGGTCATCGCAGCGACCATCGCAGAGATGGGGCAGGGGATCATCACAGGTCTCCATTCGCTCGGCGTCGAAACGCTCGGCCTTTCACCCAGCGATGTCACACTTGACACCAGTCGCACGACGCTTCCAGCTGGTGCAGGTTCCATTGCCTCGACCGGCGTCTACAGTAACGGTTTAAGCCTGGTCGAAGCGGCTAAGACCGTGCGCGCTAAGCTTCTAGCTTTCGCCGTGCGAAATACCGCTTCGCCGCTTTACGGGTGTCGGTCCGATGAGCTTGCTGTCCTTAATGGCATCGTCGTTGGCCCAGCGGAAAAGTCTGAGAGCGTCGCCGCGCTGATGGCGCGACATCCCACGGGCGTCATTTCAAAAACGATCACGAGTGGGCGCGACTTCGGCAGTTCGAAACTCAAAAAGAGTACTTTCGGCGCAATCTTTACGGAGGTTTCGATCGATCCGGCGACGCTCGATGTCCGCATCGAACGCATGGTCGGCGCCTTCGATTGCGGTCAAATTCTGGAGCCCACGATCGCCCGGTCTCAACTTATTGGCGGCATGATCTGGGGAATTGGACATGGTCTGTTTGAAGCCTCCCATCTCGATACCCGCACGGGACGCTGGACCAACGCGGACCTCGGAGAAGCGTTGATTGCTACGCAAGGCGACGTTCCGCCAATCGAGATCATCACGGTCGGATCGGAGCGGAACGCGGGTGATGCGTTGTTCTTGAAAGGTGTCTCTGAGATTGGCGTCATAGGTCCAGCACCCGCTATCGCAAACGCCATCTTCGATGCGACCGGTCAACGTCTGCGGAGCTTGCCGCTGCGGATTGATGACCGCGTCATGAGCGATAACCAACCGTCGTTACGGGGAGCGATGTCATGAACCTCGAATTGACCGTGAATGGCAACGAGACGTCGGTGTCCATCGACCCACGGCTGACGCTGCTCGATCTTCTACGGGAGCAGCTTAATTTGATAGGCGCAAAGAAGGGCTGTGACCATGGGCAGTGTGGGGCCTGCACTGTCATCGTTGGCGGCAAGCGTGTCCTGTCCTGCCTCACTCTGGCGGCGACCGTCCGAGCACCAGTGTTGACCATTGAAGGTTTAAACCCAATCGACGGACCGCTTCATCCAATGGCTGAAGCCTTCCTCGATCACGACGCCTATCAATGCGGCTACTGCACGCCTGGCCAGATCATGAGCGCTGTAGCCGTTGTGGCTGAAGGAAATGCTGGCGACTCGGAAAGCGTACGTCTTGCAATGAGTGGCAATCTCTGCCGTTGCGCCGCTTACCCCAACATTGTCGAGGCTGTACTGGACGGCGCGCGTCGCATGAAGGGAGGCGTTTGATGCGGCCCGTTACAATCGAGCGCGCTGAGAACGCAAGCCACGCTATAGACTGTTTCGGCAGGATACCTGAAACGTCGTACATCGTTGGCGGCACGAGCCTTGTCGACCAAATGAAGCTCGATATCGCGCGGCCTGCGCACTTAGTCGACCTTGGCGATTTACGCCGCGACCACTCGGCAATCATATTCACGTCATCTGGCTTGTCGATTGGCGCTTTCGCCACCATGACTGAATTGGTCGATGATTCTGAAGTTGGCGCCCAATTCCCGGTTATTTCTGAGGCATTGCGTCAGGCAGCCAGCCCTCAGATTCGCAATATGGCGAGTATTGGGGGGAACGTTGCTTCAGCGGACACGCTGCAGCTATTTCCGCGATCGTCATTCGGCCTGCAACAAGAGGTCGCCCGGCTCCGGTTGCGGCGCAATCGGGGGCGATGACCGCAGCCTGGCCGTTCTGGGTATCAGCCAAAATTGCATCGCGAACTATCCAGGCGATCTAGCGGTGGCTCTAACCGCGCTTGACGCTTCTATCACCGTCCAAAGTGCCAGCGGCGTGGAGTTCACCGTTCCGATTGAAGACTTTTATAAATTGCCAGGCGACACGCCCCACATTGAGACGGCCCTTGCGCCGGGCGATCTCATAATGCGAGTCAATGTTCCACGCATAAAATGGGCCGCATCGACCTATGTCAAAACCCGCGACCGTGCATCCTATGCCTTCGCGCTGGCCTCGGCGGCGGTAGCGCTGAACCTGGATAAGAATGGTCAAGTTTCCGATGTCCGCATTGCGCTCGGCGGTTTAGCCGCCAAACCATGGCGTTGCCGTGGAGCTGAGGACTTCCTCTTACGGTCAGACCTTACAAACGACACGGTGAGACGCGCTGGCGAAATTTGCATGATCGACGCATCTCCTAGTGGCCGAAGAGCCTTCAAGGTCGAACTCGGCGTCGGCACGATCGTGCGAGCGATTTTTGATGCTGCCGACATCGCCCGATCTGGCTCACTGTAAATGTCACAAATAGGCAAGCGAATATGACTAAAATGGACGGCTTCACGATCATGGTCGACGACGCGTTGGCGTTCTTCCACGAACTATCCGAAAACAACAGGAAAGAGTGGTTCGAGCCGCGCAAGGAGCATTATCAAAAGTCGGTCCGACAGCCAGCGGAATTATTGTGTGAAATCGTTGGTGACAACATTTCAAGGCTCACCGGCGTCGGTCATTCGGGCAAGGTTTACCGGATCCACCGCGACGTTCGCTTTTCGAAGGATAAAAGCCCGTACAACACTCACCTGCATATGATCTGGTCAGCGAAAGGGGCAGGCGAAGGTTCGCCGGGTTGGTTTTTTGCATGCTCGCCCACCATGCTGACAGTCAATATGGGAACCCCATCGTTCAAGGGTGAACAATTGCTGCGCTATCGGAACATGATTGACGCGCATGGAGACGAGCTTGAAGAGGCGTTGAAGGCGGCAGGAGCCGCTTTCTCACCTTGGGGTGAAGAGCCGCTTAAACGAACGCCAGCACCATTCAGCGATGACCATCCTCATGCCATATTATTGAAACGTCGTAGCCTAATCCTCGATGCCCCGCTCGGGACGGAATGGCGGACGAAGGGAACCGGACTTGTGGCCGCCATCCGCACAAAGTGCATTTCAATGAAACCCGTTTGGGATATTCTACGCTAACACCCCAGTGGAAATCGCCGAATCGGCGCGCAAGGCGGCTGCCAGATCGCGATAATTGGCGTACAAGCAACGATCGATATCGTGAAACTACCAAAACGCCTGATGCCACTTCTGGCCCTCGGCGAGCACCTTCATGTCGGCG
>JBBQNE010000184.1:0-4995 GCA_038329675.1 Hyphomicrobiales bacterium
AAATCGAGAATGCCAATCGCCGTTTCTGGGTCAAGGCTCGCGACCGGCTCGTCGGCCAGCAGCACCTGGCTATCTTGCACCAACGCCCGCGCGATGGCGACGCGCTGTTGCTGCCCGCCCGATAGCGTATCAGCGCGTTGGCGGGCGTGTTCGGCAAGGCCTGCATTGGCTCGATGCGAGCCAACCTTGTTACAACTCCAGGGCCGAACGCTGACCTTGGCATTCCAAAACAAGGATGAGGGCGTTCCCCTAGAATTCCGAATTCATGCGTCAGGGGCGCTGATAGGCCAGCTAACGTTCAAAGGCGTGACGATCAACGCGGTGCGCGTCTAGGCCGAGAATAACCGAGCCAATACCGCTTCTTTCAATACCAAATCGCGCTTTCCATCCGTCCAAACCCGCACTTCGATCGACCGCCGAGGGCCTGGCGGCACCTCAAACTCTAAGTGCTGCCGGGCGTTTCCATTTTTCAGATCTGACGTTGTTAATTTCTTGGCAACGAGAACGCGTTCGCCGCGATCAAAAACGACATCGATCGCCAGCGCCCCGCCGCGGCCGAACAGGTCGAGCCCGTGTTTTGCGCCCAACTCGATTGTGAGCGTGTAACTGCCAGGATCAACGGGCAGGTACGGCCCATAGACGCCATGCCTCGGCGAACCGGCACCGATCGAAATCAAACCGTCATCGAGGCGATGCGAGTTGGCGCATAATTGCAGCGATGGGCGCAGATCTCGGGGCAAAGACGGTGCCGGTGCGGGCTGAGCTGGCAGGCTTGCGGACTTAATGATGGGTACGGCTGGTTTGGCCGGCGCCGTGACGCCATTTGCCGCCGGAGCAACTGCCGACGTCGTCCATCGTGGCGCTGATAATAAAAGTGCTTCAACGATAGGCGAGAGCGCTTGGGGTAACGACCCTTCTTCCGCGAGTGATCGCCGCTCAAGGTCGGCAACTTTTATCTGGCGGCCCTGGAAAGCGGCAATGAGCGCCGCCCTGTCGCGCATCGTACCAAATAAAGTATGCTGAAACACATCGCCAAAGTCGTTATCGATAAGATCAAAAGCAATACCCTTATTGGACAACACACTCACTCCGCCCATATAGATATTCACCGGATATATCAAAGCCTCCAGCAAGACCGTGCTGTTGATCGCCGCCACATGACCAACCCGCTCAAGCAAGTCGGAGGCCGGGATCCTAGCGTCAACAATCTCGACACTCTCACTCGCATATGAGTGAAACCGGGCTGCATTAGCGTCGAGTGGATGTGGCTTAAGGTAAATCTTTCGCCCAGCGGGCGTCTCAGCGATCACATGCTCGACGAACGCTTCGATCGTTCGAAACCGGGGGGAAAAAACGATTAGGTTTGTGTCGTTTGGCAATTGGGCTGGAAGAAATATATCTTGAGCCACCTTCTCAACCATTCCCGAGCCTTGTCCAAAGACTGAAGAATACGAAGACCCGACAAGGGATTGAAAAGTCTGCCGCGCTATGCTCGACGCTCCATTGACACCATGGCGATCGATGTAGATATTACCGTCCTGCGGAAACCATCCAAGCTCTGTGCGCAAAATCTGAATGTCATACTTGATCGCCTGCAGAACATGTTGATAGGCAGGATGGCTCCCATTGTGCGTCAATAGAACATGCGGCTTATAGGCTGCAATCTCTTTCATTAACTGATCGGGATGAGCAATCCAATCAAATTGTTGGAATTTTGTTGGATCAACCGGGAATGTTCGATCAAATTTCTTGTGAAAACCCAAAGGTCGTCGGCACACGAACTTGTAATCTGCACCAAGATAGTGGAGCACGGGAGCCCACATCTCCTCAATATGCTCATTGCTAATTGTAAATCCGAAGATGCGTATCCCGGAGAAAAAACTCTCGCCAACGACAAACGGTGCCACCCTGCGGACTGAGTGATAGGCAGGCTGCGGTTTCAATTCGCTGAAATACGGCGCTGAAGACTGAGCCGGGTCACGCGCCTCGAGCCTATCAATCAGATGGTCAAGTCCAGCTTCGAAGTCACCATTGAGTTTTGATAAAAAATCGTGAAATACTTTTGGGTTGCCGCGTGCATTATGGTCGTGGTCGTGGTCGTGGTCGTGGTCGTCACTGGTATCGTTATCGCCAATCGGTGTCTCAACGGCGTCTATGACCGCGGCGACGTAAGGCTCAATCTCGTCAAATGGGACAGTACGAACTAATTCCGTCGGAAATTCGTCATTGCCGCCAACCTTCCAAGCGACCACCGGGCAGCCACACGCGAGAGCCTCCAGCAGGACCATCGAGCAATTTTCAAAACGGCTTGGCAGAATAATCACTCTGGCGTCGCGGAGGAACTCGAACCGCGCCTCGCCCGAAACATGCCCAAAACCCGTTACATGGCAACTGACCAATCCATGTGGCTCGAACTTGTCGGTTCCTTCCCCCACCAGCGCAACCTTGTAGTGCGCCGGCAAGCGCGAAAAAATGCTGTTCAAGTAATCGGCACCCTTCAGCTTCTGAAGTCGGCCGAAAAAAACAACATCGTATTTTCGGAGTTCACGCCGTCTATACTCAAAGCCAACTTTGATTGGGTTTTTGAACACAGAAAAATTAGATGTGTCGAGATACTTGCTGATTTCTCGTACGATCCCATAAGACGGCGCGGATACTGCTCCCGCTTGGGAGATGACCCTGAGTTCATCGGATAATCGGTTCTGTTGTACCCTCTCACCGGCATATTGCTGGCAGATGCCTAATGGCGTATGGAGCCGAACATGGACTTTATAGTTTCTACTCAACAACAGGGTAGGCGATCGCGTTTCGGGCGCTTCTATGACAACGTCATCTTGGGAATACGTAGCCGAAACGAATTTCAAGACTTCTTTTTGAAAATCTGCGATTGGCAAGTTCGAGTTATTTGCAAAGTCTACAACGCGCATTTTCCCAAATAAGGCTGCTCGTACATTGTCGTAGTAGGAGTTGACACCATTACCTTGGATCGGATCAAAGGGATTGATTAAAAGTAAGTTTTTTACGCGTCGTTTCTTCACGGCGGTCTCCTGATCGAGCCGGAACGCACTGCTTACTTATAGTAGTCTGCTTGCTCGATCGTCGCAGAAACTCTGGTCGGATACGGCTTAAAGACGGCATCGACCAAGCCAACATCAATGCCATTTTTCACTCGCATGACCCTCATGATTTCACACGAGCGAAAATTATTCGCATGCATGATATCGATCAAATCAGCAAATCGATACGACTTCGCATATCGCTCTGACACCGATACTTCGGCAACGACATAACGCGTCTGCTTTAGAATTTCGACGGCCCCTCACAATTCGTATTCTTTCATTGGCTCGATCAGAACGTGATACGCCTCCGGAAACGCTGCGTAGAGTTCTGGTGTGCCCTTCCAAACGCCAATATCTATAATAGTCGCTGCCGGGCCGAGCCGTGCTAGAAACGCTGCCGTCCAACCCGGATTGGTTGCCCATAACGCTGTCTCCATCAGGGCAACACTGTTTAGAATGTTTGCAAGGGACCGTGCCAGCTCCGGCGTCTCCAGCCCTTTGTCTATCAAAAGCTGCTTTGTGGAATTGATGTCGTTTCGAATACGCGCCGTAAACACGTTTGCGGTCACTGTCCCATCCTCAAGCCACGCGAGACAACACCGGGCGGCTTGACCCACTCGAGAATGCGCACTGTGACGCCGACGGTCACCACGGTATCAGGCCGCGTTTTGAGCTTGGATCGGGTCAACATCGATTTACTCAACGCACACTTAAGAACAACAAACGCAGCAACACGCAAACATCCAACTCTCGACCCGAACACCCGGGCCACCAACCCGGGCCACCAACCCGGGCCACCAACCCGGGCCCCTGAATTGAGCCGTTGTTCTTGAGTGGCATGACGCATGCCACTTGAACGCTAAGTCTCGTCAGCCTAGTCAGGTTGTCGATCGGGTCAACGCTAAACTTATCAGCATCTGCCCGCACAGCGTACGCCGACCTGTCATCTTCGTTGGGTGTTACACTCCAATTCGTGGCGCACGCGCGAAAGAGCGCTCACGACTGCGCGGCACGATTGCCAGGTCGAGACCACCGCTGGTTAAACGTCCTGCAGCATAGACATCGCGGCTCGGCGCTCGCCGGATTTAAGTTTGAGGAACGCAGCCCGAGCAGCCTTAACGTCCTTGGCCGAGCCGCTCGTGGCCGCCAACGTCAGCGCGGCAGTTGCCGGGTGGGCCGCGCCACATACGAACGCCACGGCCCCCGCTAGACGGCCCATGGTCGCTGGATCAATTTTTGTGTCGTCCATTTGCCCCGCTCCTGCTGGTCCGGTTTTTGTGTTGATCATCAGTTCAGCATAACGCTCGGCCCAATGACCGGTCTGGCCGATCGTTGGACATCGGCGCTGCACGAGAATTACACCATAGGCGATTTCGCCGACGATCTTTCACGGCAATCATTTATTGTCGGCACACGTCGCCCGACCCGTTTTTCTCGGTCGGTGCCTCGGTCCCAATCATACCGACGATCAGCCGATCTCGCAGCGTCCGTAAATAACGGCGAAGGTTCGTCGGCATTGCCGATTAACTTGTGTCAGGTCCCCGTCGCCAATCCGTCGACAAGCCCGCAGCGCCCACACAAATGCGAACCTAACCGGTCACAGCGGCAAGGCCCCGTAACTGACGCGCCCAATCAAGCGTCGTGATAAACAACAGCGCTGCTAGATGCTGACTGACGCTGGGCGAGTTTGCCGTTGGCCATGACCAGGATGCGATCGGCGTAGCGCGCGGCGAGGTCGGGCTGGTGCAGGGTACACAGGACCGCGAGACCATGCTCATGGGCGAGGCGACGCATCAAATCGAGAATGCCAATCGCCGTTTCTGGGTCAAGGCTCGCGACCGGCTCGTCGGCCAGCAGCACCTGGCTATCTTGCACCAACGCCCGCGCGATGGCGACGCGCTGTTGCTGCCCGCCCGATAGCGTATCAGCGCGTTGG
>JBBQNE010000185.1:0-4991 GCA_038329675.1 Hyphomicrobiales bacterium
GGCCTTACCGTCCATGGGCCGTCCTCAAAGCTGTGGGTGGCTCACCTGAGAGCCTTATGCTCGCCATGACGTCGTCGATAAGCGGTCGAGCCCCAGCCAATCTCAAGTCGTAATGCCCAACATCATACGATGCCAGCAGCAGATAAGCTCACATTTCGAGGTGCGATGACGGCGATTGCGACGCATATTCTGACCGCGCTGATGGTCGTTTTGACTGCGAGTTACACGGTTGCCGTCTACCCGTCACGGGTGTCACAACTTCCAGCGCGCGTCGGTCTCCCGCTGTCGGTGGCGAGCACGTGGGGCTATCAACTGCAAAATGTCCGCCCGCGCGCCATTCCCGATGCCATTGACCTACTCGTTGTCGATAATGCAAGCGATGGCACCACAGGCTTAACACCAACTGAGGTCCGTGCACTCTCTTCGCGTCCGTCGGGTTTACGCAGGACCGTGCTCGCCTACCTCTCAATTGGCGAGGCAGAAAGTTATCGCGCCTATTGGCAACCCAGTTGGAGTTATTGGAAGCCCGCGTGGCTTGGGCCGGAAAACCCAAATTGGCGCGGCAACTATCATATCCGATTTTGGGACCCGGAGTGGCAGCGGCTCATCGTCGATGCACCAGCCAAGGACGCCGATTTCGTCGATAAAGCCGCTGGGGTCTTAGGCCTACGCGCGGTCTCCTGCGTTGAGCGCATCATCGCTGCTGGCTTCGATGGCGTCTACCTCGACCGCGTCGATGCCTACTATCAGCCGCTCGAGGGTCGTCCGACCGCCAAGTCGGACATGATCAAGTTTGTAGCTGCGATTTCGCGCTACGCAAAAATGCGCAAGCCAGGGTTCCTGATCGTTGCCCAAAACGGCGAGGAGTTGCTCGACGATCCCGGTTACCGAGCTGTCATCGACGCGGTTGCCAAGGAAGACCTCCTCTATGGAATTGGTGGTGATGGACAACCAAATCCGCAGCGGGACGTTGAAGCATCTCTTAGGTTCTTGGAGACCTTTAAGTCGTCCGGCAAGCCGGTATTCGTTGTCGAGTACTTGACCGACCCCGCCCAACGGATCGTCGCACACGAACGGCTGGCGGCGCTGGGCTTTCGGCTGACGTTTGCAACACGCCTCTTGAGCGAACCGCCCGAAGTTCCAAAGGCCGATAGCGGCTCGCAGCCAACGGCGGTCAAGACCGGCCGGCCGCCGTCTTAGGCGAGACGGCTCCAAGAGCGGTCAGCCAGTCCCCCGCGATCTCGTCACTGCAAAACCGCACGCCAATCTAACTCTAATTCGCCAGTTGCGCTCGACCCGCTGAACTGGACCGCACCACTCGACCGGCATTTTCGCCCATCGGAGGCACGCGCTTTCCTGGGGATGGCCAAACCATGGCCGGATCCAGGCGCCCCCGACTCGTGGAACTCGCACCAGTACCGAGCCTAGCCGCATGCCTAGGCGGCCAACACTACCGCTTGTCTTGCACATACTATTGGTTGTAATTTTATAACCATATTACCGCCCAGGTTGTGACAATTTTGGAGAACAGACTATGCTCAGTATGAGTACACATAGAGGTTGTATCGTGGCGTTGCGTCTCGCGTCGTTTGCCGTCTGTTTGGTTGCCGCCGCTGGTGGCGTTGTTGCCGGGTTGGTGTCCCCACAGGTCGGCGCACGCCCCGCCGATGCCAAGTACCGCGAGCCGAACCTAGCAGCGCCGCACGGGCACTCAATCCTGGCAGGGCCAGCCCGCATCATTGACGGCGATACCATCGACGTCGCAGGCGTTCGTATCCGATTGGAGGGCATCGATGCCCCCGAAACCGCGCAAACCTGTGAGCGGGCCACCGGCGGCACCTGGAACTGCGGGATTGAGGCCACGCGCGTTCTTGCAGCGCTGACGAGCGACGAAATCGTTGAATGCGCCGGTCGCGGCCAGGACGTTTATGGGCGCATGTTAGCGACTTGCTTCGTCCGCGGTATCGACCTCAACGCTGAACTTGTCCGCCGCGGCCTCGCATGGGCCTTCGTCAAGTATTCAAGCGTTTATGTCCGCGAGGAGGCTAGCGCCAAGGCCGCGCACATCGGCATATGGCAAGCCGCAACGACGCCAGCATGGTCTTATCGTGCGACCCGCTGGACAACCGCCTCCGACACTGCTCCTGAAGGCTGCGCAATCAAGGGCAATGTGTCGACCGGCGGCCGAATTTACCACATGCCGTGGAGCCCTTGGTACACGAAGGTCTCGATGCGCGCCGACAAAGGCACCCGCTGGTTCTGTTCCGAGGCCGAAGCGATCGGGGCTGGCTGGCGAGCAGCGCACACCCGATAACGGCAAAACTTTTTGGTCGATCTGACCACGACCAGGATTGGACGCGGCCTGCCCATTCGCAACAAATTGACACATGCTGCGTAATGCATCACGATGTCGTGACTTTTCATTCTTGGGGGACAGTTCGTGCCGAATTTTCGCCGCGTGACGTTCGCATCGGTCCTTGCAACAGCCATCACCGTCGTGGTGGCGGGAACGGCGTCGGCTGAAACGGCCTTCGATGGATTTCGCAGCGAAGTGTTCGGCAATCGTCCAATTCTCGATAGTAAAGCGTCCGATGGCCGCGCCATCGTCACGCTGAAAGCACCCTATCGTCCCGACGACGTCCGCGCCGTGCCGCTCAGCGTTGAAGCGCGCCTGTCAGACGGCCGTACGATCTCCAAGATCACGTTTATCGTCGATAACAACCCCTCGCCCGTAGTCGCAGCGTTCGATCTTGGCCCCGACCGCAACGCGGCTTCGATCGCGATTAAGTTTCGGATGAACCAGCAGTCAGACGTCCGCGCCGTCGTCGAGGCAAGCGATGGGACGCTGTACATGGCAGCCCAACTCGTAAAGTTTGCTGGTGGGCAGGCTGCCTGCGCCGCGCCGCCGTCAGCAACGCCCGAAGAAATCAGGGCCAACATTGGCAAAATGAACGTTGCTGAACTTCGGACTGGCCACGCCACAAGCCTCACGCCGCGCATGCGCCTTGAACTGTCGCACCCCAACCACACGGGCATGGTGCTCGACCAGCAGACGCTGCTCTACACCCCCGCTAAAATGGTCGAGAAAATGACGGTTCGGCAGGGCCGCGATCTTGTGTTTGCGTTGGCGGGCTCGATCGGTCTCAACGAAAACCCGGTCATCGAGTTTGACATGGCTCGCAATGGCGCCGCTGAACTTGCAGTCGATGTTGTCGACAGTGACGGCGAACGTTTCGCCCGTACGTTAGCCATCGGCCCAAACAGCTGAGGCACGGGGTTATCATTTAGCAGCGGTGCAACGCCGACGGGCCGCTAAGCTCGAGCCACCTCCAATGCCACATCCAACTCCGCTTCACATCGTTGCGACTGCCGGGTAGACCTCGCCGCAACGCAATCGGCAAATCATGCTTGCGTACCGATCGGGCGAACGCGTCGCCTGTAACGCGATCGGTCGCACGCCGCCGCCCCCATTTGAGACTTGCGAGTTTCTCACCCATGAAGTTCACGCTGTCTTGGCTCCACGACCATCTCGCGACGACGGCGACCATCGATGACATTTCGACGACGCTGTCGGCCATTGGTCTCGAGGTCGAGGCCGTGACCGACCTCGGCGCTAAGCTCAGCGCTTTTACCGTTGCGCGGATCGTCGAGGCCAAAAAGCACCCGAACGCCGATAAGCTGCAGGTCTGCCAGGTTGAGATCGCCCCGGGCGAGCCGCTGCTCGAAATCGTCTGTGGCGCGCCCAATGCGCGGGCTGGGCTGCTCACGGTCTTCGCCCCGATCGGGACCTACGTCCCAGGCCTTGATGTAACGCTTGAAAAAAAGCCGGTCCGCGGCGTCATCTCAAACGGCATGTTGTGTTCTTCGGCCGAATTGCAACTTGCTGCCGATGCGGAGGGCATCATCGAAGTTGACCCCACGCACGCGGCCGATGTCGGCCGTCGCTATGCCGAAATTCTCGGCCTGTCCGACCCGGTGATTGAGGTTAAGTTGACGCCGAACCGGCCAGATTGCACCGGCGTACGCGGCATTGCGCGAGACCTCGCCGCAGCCGGGCTTGGCACGTTGAAGCCCACCCTCAAACTGCGCGCGGTCGAAGGCAGCACGCCGTGCCCCGTCGACATCAGGCTTGAGTTCACGGCCGACACGGCGAGTGCGTGCCCTGTGTTTGCTGGCCGCGTGATCACCGGCGTCAAGAATGGGCCATCGCCCGTTTGGATGTCGCATCGGTTGGAGTCGGCCGGTCTGCGGCCGATCAATGCGCTGGTCGACGTCACGAATTACATTTCGCTCGACCGCGGCCGCCCCCTGCACGTTTATGACGCGAGCAAACTCAATGGCCCGATCCGTGCCCGTCTTGGCCAATCCGGCGAGACGTTCAAGGGGCTCGATGGCCGCCAGCATACGGTCGACGGCACCATGTGTGTCATCGCAGACGACGCTGGCGTGCTCGGCCTTGGCGGCATTCTTGGCGGCGAACCGTCGGGCTCAACGGCGACAACGACGACGGTCTTCATCGAAAGCGCCTACTTTGATCCCGGACGCACCGCTTCGACCGGCCGCCGCGCCCAGATTACCTCCGACGCGCGCTACCGCTTCGAGCGCGGTGTCGATCCAGCCGATGTCGAAGGCGGCCTTGATCTCGCGACGCATCTGATCCTCGACATCTGCGGCGGCACACCAACCCGGGCAAAGGTCGCGGGCACAGCCCCGACCAAGCCGCGCGAAATCGCGTTCGACTACGCGCGCGTCGAAAAGCTCGCTGGCATGGTGTTACCCGCCGCGGAGATCACGCGCATTTTGGAAACTCTGGGTTTTGTTATCTCAGGTTCGCCGAAGTCCGGCGCGGGGACGGGCGCGGTCACCCTAACCGCGCCGACGTGGCGCCCGGACGTGCATGGGCCAGCCGATATCGTCGAGGAGGTCGTGCGGATTGCAGGGCTTGACCGCATCCCGTCGACGCCATTGCCCGGACTTGATCGGATCGCGAC
>JBBQNE010000186.1:0-4884 GCA_038329675.1 Hyphomicrobiales bacterium
TCGACCGTCCAACCAGCAGCGCTCAGTTCGGCTGCGAAATGGCGCATGGCTGAAAACAAGAAAGCGATTTTTTTCTGGTGGTGGCGAACGTAGGTCGCTTCATCCGACACTTCACACATCAAAATTGTCGTCGACGCCGGATCGCAGTCAACGAGGCTCGAAATCTCTGGCGAAAGTTGGTCGCCTAAGATCAAGACCAAGTTGTCTTTGCTGGACGTGATTGTATTTGGTTTGTTCATCGGCCCCCCGAGGCCATCAATAGAGCGACCACAACCACAATCGTGACCGGCACGCGCAGCTGCGGATACCACGCGGGCGTTGTCCCCAGCCGCGACGCACGAAGATCGTAGAGCAAAAGCGCAATGAAGCCCGCCGCCATCACACGCAATGCGGTGGCCTCCGGCAGAAACGCCAGTGCAAACCAACCCAGCAGGGCCGGGATGATACTTGCGACGTAGGTCCAGGTCTCGTCGCCATCTGCTCGTGCCATAGCGAGCCCCCAATGGATCGCGCCGATGAACGATAGGATCGTCAGTGCATAAAGCCCCAGCACCTCGACGGGCGGGCGACCAAACGGCCGTAATCCGACCAATGGCGCCAGCGCCAAGCCGATAAAAGGCAGGGCGCCGGCTGCCGTCAAAATTATGGCTGGAAGCGGCACAGACGATCGGCCTGTCGCGGCTGAGGGTAGGTCGGGGCGCATGATCGTAAGTTTATTCCAATGATTGTTGTGTGCGGGAGATGATTTGCGCCACGGTAAGTCTGTCAGGAGGATCCCAACGTCACAGGATCCCAACCTTGCAGCGGACAACGGCCAGTCATTCGGCGCGGAACCGGTTTGCCGCTTTTGTTAGGTGCGGTTACGCGCGCGAGCACGAATTGGCCTTGTTGCAGCCATTTGCCCATCAAAACCCCATCGTAAGTCACTAACCAGACGATACTGAGCGTGAGCGGGGCGCGGTTATTGGCGTCTTTACCACGCTGCCGGTAAGAAACTGTCGCAACGGATTAAGCTGGGTCATCGGACCCGTCCAATGACCCGTCATTAGGTGGCCCGCGATGCCGTTTGAACGACTTTTGAGCGTCATCATTTTTGTCGCCATCACCGGGCTGCTGAGCGCGTGCAGCACGCAAGTCATGAAGGACGATGGCCCCGGCTGGAGCCTGGCTGATCGGCCAGCATCGCCACCTCAGCCGTCAACTCAGGTATCGACACAGCCGCCAACTCAGGTGCCAACTCAGGCATCAAAACAGGCGCCAACTCAGGGATTGCCGGTATCCGACTTGCCATCAGCACAACGCAGTGCCCTTGGCGCCGCTCAGCGCGGCCCAATCGCGCCCCCGCAAGCAATGGCGATCGAATACAAAGGCGGCCGCGATCCACGAACTGGAAAAGCTGCGACCGAAGACGACGCAGCTACGGACCCGGGCCTCGCCGTGCGAAAGGTAAAGGCGACGGTTGTTGCAGCAACGTCAACGCAGCCAAAGGCGACGGCTCCGCAGCGAGCACCTGTCACGGTCCTTGAGGGTCCACGAGATCAAACGGTAGCGCCGAGCCCAGATGGGTCGATCGCAACGGCAATCGTGGCCAAGGGTGATACGCTCCACGGACTCTCACTAAAGCACCGCGTCGGCCTCAAAGCGCTGATGGCGGTCAATAATTTGACATCAAACAAAATCTTTCCAGGCCAGAAACTCGTGCTGCCGCCGTCGGCCCAATAGTCGGCCCAACAGCCGTTCGAGTGCTGGGGCGAGATCGGGTGACAACGGTGCGCCGTGGCCACAGCGGCCGATAGTAGCGCCGTTGTGGATGGCCTTGACTCAACATTGTATTGACGGGCCAACTACACATCATGACCATTGTAATCGAAAACGGCCCGTCACGGCCAGCCGCCGCAGTTCCCGCAACGTCATCGACGCTTGACCCCCGCGAAGTCGACGCGTTCAACGCTTTGGCAAAAGAGTGGTGGGATCCCAACGGTCAGATGAAGCCGTTGCACAAGCTCGGACCGGCGCGCATGGCATATTTGCGCGACACGATTTCGGCGCATGCGGCAAGCTCGGCTTACGCCGCAAGTGCAGCCCGCGCCGATCTGGCCCGCCCCGATTTAGCCCGTCCCGATTTAGCCCGTCCCGATTTAGCCCGTCCCGGCGGAGTCCGTCCGACAGCTAGCCCTAGCGGCCAACCACTCGCAGGCTTGCGTATCCTGGACGCCGGTTGCGGCGGTGGCCTCGTCGCCGAACCGCTCGCACGAATGGGTGCAATCGTCACGGGTATCGACCCCGGCCTAGAGACCATCGCCGCCGCGCGGGCTCACGCGGCATCGCAGGGTCTCGCCATCGATTATCGCGCCCTCCGGATCGAAGATGTCGTGGCGGCCAAAGAGACCTTTGACGCCGTTCTCTGCCTTGAGGTTGTGGAGCACATACCCGACGTTGGCGGCTTCTTATCAACGGCTGCGAAAGCTGTCCGACCGGGCGGGCTACTGATCGTCTCGACCATCAATCGAACGCTGCGCTCCTATGCGCTTGCCATTGTCGCGGCGGAATACGTGCTCGGCTGGTTACCGCGCGGAACACATGACTGGAACCGCTTCGTTCGCCCCGATGAGTTGGCGATTTATCTCAAGCGCGCTGGGCTTGAGCCGCCCGTTACCCGGGGCCTCGTTCTCGACCCCATTATCGACCGGTGGCGCTTATCAAGTGATGTCGCGGTCAATTATTTCGCAGCGGCTCAAAGACCCGCCTAATCAGTCAGTTCGCGCAACCCTCCTCTGCGCGTGCTCTGACGCCGCTAATTCGCGCGCGTTGCGAGCGTCCGCAACCGCGACGGTCATTTCGACTGCATCATCACCGGCGGCCGTCGCATTAAATCATCGATCCGAGACTTCTCGCGAAAAAATTCGGCAAGCTGCTTGCCAGCCAATTGGCGTTCGCGCGGCACTTGGATCGAGAGCGGGTCCACGAACCTGTTGTTGACCAGGATCTCAAAGTGCAAATGCGGCCCAGTCGAATACCCGGTGTTGCCAAGAAATCCAATAATTTGGCCTTGCCGGACCCGGGTGGCCGCCTCAATACCGCGCGCAAATCCGCTCATATGGCTGTAGGTCGTCTGGTAGCCATTGGCGTGTCGAACGCGGACGTATTTGCCATGTCCGCCTTTGTAGAGTGCCTCCTCAACTACGCCGTTTCCAGCCGCTACAATCGGTGTCCCGATGGGCCCCGACCAATCGATACCCGCATGCATGCGCCGTTCATTAAATAACGGGTGAAACCGCATGCCAAAGCCCGAGGTTAAGCGAACGTCGTCACTCCGCAAAGGCTTGCGGAGTAGAAATCGCTTCGCATTGTTGCCGTGCTCGTCGTAATAATCGACGGTCCCATCGGGTGTGCGAAACCGCCAAAACCGTCCACCCTGCCCACCCGTGGCGATGGCGGTAAAAAGCAGGTCGCCGAGTGCGGTATCGCTGGCGCTTTCATCACGCGAGTCGAAAAACATTTCGATCGTGTCGCCGCTGCGAACGCGGCGTCGGAAATCCGTTTCATAGGCATGGACGCGCAGCATTTGCTGGATCGTGTCGGGCGCAACATTCTGGATCAACGCGGCGGCATACAAACTGGCGTAGAGGCTCGACAATTGTGCCGCTTCGCCATCAGCCATTTCAATCGCGTCTTTTTCGTCGAACGCCGTTGCCGACGCTATGAAATCACCAGCGCTGTTGCGCGATACCGTGACTTTGTGGTCTTGGCCTTCGGTAAATACGGAGACGCGGGCAGGCTCCTGTCGGCCCTGCACTGTGAGCGACGGCACCATCGTGATCCGCGCCTCGTGCCCTACCGCAAGCGTAGGGTCGGGCCAGACTTGCTTGGCCGCCTCTGCCATGGCTCGCGCGGTCCAAATATCTGCTCCCGCCTGTTGCAAAATCCTAACCAATGTCTCCGCCCGCCCTGCTTTGATCACGCGAACCTGTTTTCCCTCCAGGTCGGAGGCAGGGTCGGCATCGTGATCGGCACGGTGCTTGGCAATTGTCGTTGTATTAATCGCTGCAGGCTCTTCCGACAAACGGCGCTTCGTTCCGTTGTCATTGAGCGCTGCGAGGCCGCCTGAGGTTGCACCGGCTTGAAGGTCAGCGGTGTTGGTCGAGGGATCAGATGTGGCCACATCCGCGATGCTTCGACCGACGATTTCCGACACCTCCTGCGCGTCCAATTCAAGGCCATCGTCGCCGGGCAGGATGCCCCCCAATAATTCGACGACCTTCACGTTAACATCGCTCCCGGCTTGCTCTGCGCCAGCCGTTCGAACATCGGCCTGCCGCTCAGTGGCGTATAGTTTGAACGGGTTGAACGGCGGGATGACGTCGGCATAGTCGCGCGGAACCTCGGCAAGTCGACTGACAATGCGAATATACGGCTTTGCATAAATGTACTCACGATTGGCTTTTTTGACCTTTTGCGTGTCGTGAATGATGAACCGCGTGGTCTGGGCTCCCGATGTCATCTGCAATTTATCAGACTTAGGTACAGCCCATCGAAGCCCGTCGGTGCGCCGCGCCACCATCGGCGCCTCGCCGCGATCGCGAGCAATAGTCTCGTAGGTTTTGGGCCATGGCTCAATACGGTCGCTGGAGCCGAAAATGACAACGAGAATTGCCACCGTGCCAACGCCAGCAGCCAAACACGTGCTCAAGAACCAGCGAAATCTGCCACCGGCCGTTGCCGTTGCACGGTCAAAATCAGCCGAACCTCGACGGCTTCCCCGCGATCCACCACGGTAAACTTGAGGCAGGCCACGCGGTCGATCTGCCGCCGAACGGGATCGGCGGCGTGCCTTGACGTTAGGTGTGCGCCGCTCGACCAACGTCTACCCCACCGGCTCCGTGT
>JBBQNE010000187.1:0-4882 GCA_038329675.1 Hyphomicrobiales bacterium
CATGCCCGCCTCTATCGCGATCGGACGTGTCGCGATCCGACCCCTCTTGCCGACGCGGTGACCCCTCTTGGCGCCACGGCGAATCGTGAGCACCGCCCTCGTCGGGCTGCGGATCCCGGTTGTCGCGCGGATGCTTAACAATTTGCCGACCGCCCGGCCGCTCGTTCGCTGTCATTTTGCAGATGCCTACAAGTTGCGACCGACCCTACGCCGCCGCCAAGTGACCATACCGGGCCAACCGCCATGCCGCGACCGCAATCTTACCTCGCCAAAAACCATCGCACCCCATGCCTCGCCCTCAGACGCGCTCAACGTGACCGGTGGCCGACGCTGTTATGGCAATTACCGCACGGTTTATTCATGACTTTGGAAGTAAAGTCGGACAAAATTGAGCACAGTACCGAGTTTGCTTGATGTCCCACGCGCGAGACGTATTTATCATCCCCGACGACGAACTCGTAGTAAATGCCGCGCGGACGGTCGATCCGGCTGTGCATTTTGATGGTTTGCCCGAACCGCCCGTGTTCGGTCGTCGATCGACACCCGGTTCCCCGCATCCAGGTTCGCCACATCCAGGTTCGCCATATACACACGCGCCAGATTCAGGCACGCCCGATCAGGCGACGAGCCCTCCGGTCGCTGTCCCGGTAACGCGGACGGATAGCAAAACCGACCCCGCCAAAACGCTGCTTGACCGACTGCGAACCCCGCCCGCGCGCCGCAGTCCGGCAACACCCGCCAGCGCTCATAACGCGCCAGAACTGGCACACGAAATCTCGCCGCCCGTTTTTGCGACCTCGAACGGTGAACTTAACGGACTTGGGGTGCCACCCGCAAACCTGACTGCGAACGCCCACCGTGGGCTCGATTTGGAACTCGCGCCCGTCGGTTTGCCCGAGAGCGAGGAGGACGTCGAGAATTTTTGGCTCGACGAGCCCGAGGCCAAGCGTGAATTTAGGCCCGAGCTTAGGCCCGAATTTAGGCCCGAGTTTAGGCCCGAGCTTGAGATCAAGCCTGACCGTCAGCGGGATATGTCAGTTGAGCGGTCCAACACGGCCCACGCTCAAAAAGATCATGTTGAGCCGTCGATCGTCGACCATCGGCTTGAGCCCGCACCAAGACCGATGGAACCTTTTGCCGGGTCGCAACAATCCGTGCCGCTACCCGCTCGGCCGCCCTCAGTTGGGCTGACCTCAGACGCGCCGCAGTCAGTCCGACACGCTCACCAGACCGGCCCGATCAATACGCCGTCATCGGCACAAGTTTCCTCCGTGCCGACGTCTGCTCCGGCCTCCGCGAGAATGCCACCGGCGACCGCGCACGTCTCCGCGTCGCCAGAGCCAGTGATCGCACCGGCTGCCGCGCAACTTGAGCCAGCCCGCCCCGAGCCAGCCCGCCCTGAGCCGACCCGCCCTGAGCCGACCCGGACCGAACCGACCCGTATCGAGCCCTACGTTGACCGCCGTCCTCCGCCAGAGCCGCGCGCACCACTCGACGTGCGCGCAGCACGGCTATCGCCACTTGAGGCGGCCCGCGCCGCTGCCGGGCAATCGCCTTACGAGCGTCGCCCGGCGTACGCCGCAGGTGGCCCGGCGCAAGCCGCAGGGAGTTCGGCGCAAGCCGCAGGGAGTTCGGCGCAAGCCGCAAGCGTTTCGGCGCAATCGGCTCCATTGATCGGCATGACAACCGCAGCTGCACCCC
Organism: Hyphomicrobiales bacterium; assembly: GCA_038329675.1. Classification (GTDB taxonomy): domain Bacteria; phylum Pseudomonadota; class Alphaproteobacteria; order Rhizobiales; family Hyphomicrobiaceae; genus JANXVY01. The sequence goes on from JBBQNE010000187.1 coordinate 1,702, forward strand.
CTGCGGTGTTGCGCAGTTCATGGCTGGTCCGTGCAGCCTCGCTCGTGCTTGCGATGGGGCTTGGCGTCGGCTTGACCGTTCTTGCCCTAAAGCCTGCAGCCTTAGCTCCTTTGATCGCGATGATCCCGAGCGAGCCACCAGACACAACCGCCGTTGCGCCAAAACCCGTTGGCTCCAACGACGGGAACCCGCGTCGCACAACGGTGGCAGCGGAACAGCCACCGGCAACTCAGCCCGTTGGAGTGAACACGGCCCCACCTGCCTCAACCGCGGCTGCCATGTCCGCCCCGCCACCAGCGCCAAGCGTTGCGCCAGCCGCCGTCGCGGTCGCCGCCCCGCCCTCAGTCACGGTGGCCGCTCCCGATGCGGGCAACAGTTCAGCCAAAACGACGCGCAGTTTTCTCGCCGCGGGACGCGCCCGTCTTGAAAAAGGTGACATCGCAGCCGCCCGCAGTTTCTTCCAGCGTGCAGCCGACCTCGGCGATGGCGATGCGGCCTTCGCGTTGGCTGAGACGTTCGACCCTAATCAGTTTCGGCGGCTCGGCATCATCGGCATGAAGCCCGACATGGCCTCCGCCCGGCGCTGGTATGAATTGGCCGTCGAGCGCGGCCGCCCCGAAGCCCGCGCAGCACTGGCACGTCTGACACGCTAAACCACCAATTCTCGACGGTGAGGGACAAGATTATGCGACGAATTTATATCGCAATTGCCGGGTTTGCCTGCCTCGCAATGAGCTCAGCAGAAGCCCAACAACAGCGCCGCGCCGAACCGGGTGCGCGGTCTCCCTCTGTCATTGAAGTCCGTGCCCAGGCCCCACGGCAAACGACCGTGCGCGCTCCAGCCTCCCAAGTGCAATCGGTCAAGCCGCCGGTCGCACAGTCTCTCGCAAGGCGCCCCGCCGAACCAGTTGCCGCAACTCGCGGCGTCCTCAACGCGACGCCCAGTTCGGCTGCCTCCAACGACTGGACCGTCGGCGTTGCGGCTGGTCAGCTCGAAGGAACTTACATTCGCTACGCCGCCGATCTCGCCCGCGCGCTCGACGATGTGCCCAATCTGCGTGTTCTTCCTTTGGTGACGTATGGGGCCGCGTCGAACGTCGAAGACCTGCTGCACCTGCGCGGCGTCGATATCGCGATTACCCAGGCCGACACCCTCGACCTGCTTCAACGCGATAGCCGTTTTCGCGATATCGGCAGCCGCATAAACTACATCATGCCGTTCTTCATGAGCGACCTGCACATCCTCGCGCGCCCCGAGATCAAGTCGATCGCTGACCTCAACGGTAAAACCGTCTCAGCGAACGTGAAAGGCTCGGCGGCCAACGTCACCGGCCCGATCGTGTTGGAGCGGCTCGGCGTGAAGGTGACGATCGTCAACATGTCTCATGCTGTCGCACTGGAAAAAATGAAGACCGGCGAGATCGCAGCTTTGATCCACACGGTCGGCAAGCCGAACGAATTTTTCGTAAAAACCAAAATCGAACCCGGGTTCCACTTCCTGCCAATTGAGTTTAACGACACGCTCGCTGACTACTACGTGCCATCAGCCCTCACCCACGAGGACTACCCGACGTTGATCACCAAAGGCCAAGTGGTCAACACGATCGCGGTCACCAACGTCCTTGCCGCGTTCAACTGGCCAAAAGACAGCGAGCGCGGTCGCCGCGTCGCCCGCTTCGTCGAGCGGTTGTTCACCCGCTTTGATGAATTCCAAAAGCCACTTTACCAGCCGAAATGGAAAGAAGTGAACTTAGCTGGCACGGTGCCCGGATGGACCCGCCTGCCAGCTGCCGAGGACCTGCTCCAGCGGATGGAACAGGCCGGGATGTTACAGCGGCGCTAAGTCTATCCATCGCTACGCCCCACGCTTCCGGTCAGCTCTGTTTGCGCGGATCAGCGGCGTCATCGATCATCAGCTCGATCTTGTCGCGGCCCTGCCAGGTGTCGCGCTTGATCGTGCCAGCGATGTGGATCGGCATGCCGCCCGCGCTGCCGAGTAACAACTCACCGAGCGGTTGGCCAACGGCTCGAAACGCGACGCCATCAATGCGCGCCCCGCCATCACTACCCTCGATCACGCAGCGCACGTGCGCCTCGCCAACCGTTTTGGCGAACTTGACGCGGTGGGCTGGAAATACAAATCGCGGCTGCGGGTTGCCCTGGCCGTAGGGCCCGGCCCGCTCGATCAGGGCCACGAGTTCCTCATTCAGGCTTGAGGCCGACAGCGCGCCGTCGAGTTCGAGACCGGCCGCCTCGCGGGCCGCATTCGTTTTGGCTTGAAGCCGCGATACCAGCGCCGACGTCAGCCCGTCGAGTTGCCCGCGTTCGATGGTCAAGCCAGCAGCCATCGCATGCCCGCCGCCTTTAATGAGGCGCCCGTCGGCAACCGCTGCCCGCACCGCCCCACCGATGTCGACGCCCGAGATCGACCGCAACGAGCCGGTACCGTTGGCCCGCATCACGTCGCTGCCACCGGCCGTGTCCCACGCGATGACGCAAGCTGGCCGCTTGAACCGATCGACCAGTCGCGACGCGATTAGCCCAACCACACCCTTGTGCCAGGTCTCAGAACCGACGATCAGGATCGGCACATCAGGATCGGCTTCCACCTGCCGTTCGGCCGCCGCCGTCGCTTCCTCGAGCATTACCGTCTCGAGGTCCTTGCGCTCGCGGTTGAGGCGGTCGAGTACGGCGGCGATTTTGCCCGCTTCAATGTCATCTTCGGTCGCCAGCAGCTTCGAACCAAGTGCGGCATCGCCGATCCGCCCGCCCGCGTTAATCCGCGGTCCGATGATAAAGCCGAGGTGATAGGGCGTCGGCGGCTGGTCGAGGCCAGCGACGTCAAATAGCGCCCGAAGGCCCGGCTTTTCGCGCGCGCGCATGACCTTGAGGCCCTGCACGACGAACGCGCGATTGACGCCGGTCAGCGGGACAACATCGCACACGGTCGCCAGCGCGACGAGGTCGAGATCGCGCATCAGGCTGGGTTCGCTATTGCCTCGCGCGTAGTGCCCGCGCCGACGTAGTTCGCGCAAGGTTGCAACAATCGTCAAGAACACGACACCAGCGGCACACAAATGGCCCTGGCCCGACACATCGTCTTGCCGGTTGGGGTTCACGATGGCGTGGACCTCGGGCAACCGCTCATCGGCTTGGTGGTGGTCGATGATGAGCACGTCGG
>JBBQNE010000188.1:0-4850 GCA_038329675.1 Hyphomicrobiales bacterium
GGGCCCGGTGCTACGGTCGCCGAACGCATTGATGAGCTGAAGCTGCACGAGATCGACCTGTCCGATGGCGCGGTGCTGGAGACCAACTGCGTCTACATCGTGCCGTTGCTGGAAAGCCTCGCGCTGCCGCCGGAAATCGTCGCCGCCGCCAATCCGAAAAGCTCAACGGGGCGGCTCGACGTGTTCACGCGGGTGATCGCCGACGGCGTCGCGGCGTTCGACACCATCCCGGCGGGTTTTTGCGGCCAAATTTGGCTTGAGATCTGCCCTCAATCGTTTCCAGTTATCGTTCGGGAGGGGACACGTTTGGCGCAATTGCGGTTTCGGGTGGGTGCTTGCGAGGATACCGACAGCGCACTTGCCGATCTGCATGCCCGCGAGCGTCTCGTGTCAGAAGGAGGAGATATTGCTGATGGGATCCGATTGTCGGTAGATCTGTCAGGCGGAGGCATTGCTGGCGGCGATGATGTCGTGGGCTACCGAGCAAAACGACACTCGGGCGTAGTCGACATCGATAGGTCCGCTAGTTGCGACATTTTAGATTTTTGGGAGCCGATCCACGGGCGAGGGGCCCGTCGACTGATCCTTGATCCTGATCAATTCTACATTCTTGCCTCAAAAGAAGCGGTTAACGTACCGCCCACACATGCTGCTGAGATGATGCCGTTTAATCCGTTGGTGGGCGAGTTTCGCGTGCATTACGCTGGCTTTATGGACCCTGGCTTCGGCTATGTGGCGGCCGGGGGCGCCGGTTCGCGGATCGTGCTTGAGGTCCGATCGCACAAGGTACCGTTTATTCTAGAGCACGGCCAGATTATCGGTCGGCTTGTGTATGAACGCCTGACCACCCCGCCCGATCAACTTTACGGCCGCGACCTTGGATCAAATTATCAAGCCCAGGGTTTGAAACTTAGCAAACACTTCAAATAGCTGGGATTGGCCGCAAACGACGTTGCTCGGGCAATAGGACGTGCCGGGATAATGCACTATCCTGATACGCTGCGAGGTACCTTGGCATGCGTCAGCCGTCTGATTGGATTGCATATTGGAATGCCGCGCCACCCATCTATTCGGGGATGCGGCACAAGTTCGTGCACTATTTGAATGTGGCCGATGACATCGTTCGCCATATCGATGGCAGCGATTGGCAGGTGCTCGACTATGGCTGCGGCGATGCATTATCGGCCGAACGGGTTGCTGCCGTTTGTGGGCGGTTAATCCTGATCGATGGCGGAGAAACGGTCCGCGCAGGTCTGATCGAGCGCTGCGAGAGTTGTGCCAAAATCGTGATCGCGGCGCCTGAAGACGTCGAACGCGTAGCCGATGTTGGAAGCCTCGACCTCATCGTTATCAACTCGGTCGTGCAGTATTTGACGACGGAAGACTTGATTGCGTTGATGCGGCGACTGAAGCCGATGTTGTCACCTCAAGGCACGATTATCGTCGCTGACGTCGTGCCGCCCGATGCGTCACCTGTGCACGACGCTGCCGCGCTCATGGTGTTTGCAGCACGTCATGGTTTTATCGTGGAAGCGGTCGTCGGTTTATTCCAGACTTTCATCTCCGACTATCGACGTGTCCGGGAGCGACTTGGATTTTCGCAGTATACCGAAGCGGCCTTCCTATCGGTAATGTCGCGAGCTGGGTTTGAGTGCTGCCGCATTCAACCGAATTTTGGGCACAACCAACGGCGGATGGCTTTCCGTGCGACGACCAATTGTACATCGGCCGATCAAAAAACAACTCCAGGCAACACAGTAAAAACGGCCGCAAGCTGATTGCTCGCGGCCGCGGTTTGGTTCCAAGTTGAAGCTAACGTTATTTGTTTTTGCAGAACGACGCGCTGCCGCGACAGAACACGCCTGCACCCTCGGGCTTGCACGAATACTTTTCGTTTTTAACTGTGTAGCCTTCGACCTTGCTGTTGGCGACGAAGCCTGGCCAGAGGCCCCAGCTGACGGCCTGAACCATTGTTTCCATAACGAACCACTTGGCCGATGTTTCTGTGCCTGACGTGGCGTTGGCAGCCTTTGTAACGCACTCTGCCTGGGCGGCGGAGGCGCTGAAAGCAATTGAAATAGCGAGTGCGCTAGCGACGAGGAATGACTTCATTTGATGTCTCCGCAATGTGCGACGGTGTGCCATGCGGACGACAGCCGACTGCTGCCCGCAACGCGCGAGCTAAACTGTGCCGCAAATCGTGGTCAACGCCGGACCGGTGTTGAGCCAGATATTCCTGCAACGGTGGGCAAAGCGGCAACGCCACCGGGGATTGCGGTGGGATTGGATTAGATTTTCCAGCCCGAATGCATCGCCGCGATGCCGCCAGTAAGATTGCGGTAGGTTACTCGCTCGAAGCCAGCCGCTTCGATCATGGTTGCGAAGTCCCGCTGCGATGGAAATCGCTCGATGCTCTCGACGAGATAGCGATACGGATCAGCCGATCCGGCAACGAATTGGCCGAGACGCGGGATCATTTCATCGGAATGGAACCGATAGAGCCGATCGAGGAGCGGCACCTCGACTTTTGAAAATTCGAGGCACAGGAACCGACCGCCGGGCTTCAAAACGCGATACGCTTCGCGTAGCGCGCGGTCGATATGGGTTACATTTCGGATGCCAAAAGCGATCGTGTAAGCGTTAAATAGGGCGGCCTCAAACGGGAGCGCTTCAGCGTTGCCTTCGATGCACGCGATCCGTTGAGACAGTCCGGCGGCCGCTACTCGTCGTCGGCAGACGTCCAACATTTCCGGGCTGATATCGCAGATCGTCGCGATCGCGTTTGGCGCGTCGTGGCTGGCGCGAAGCGCACGCATCGCGATGTCACCTGTGCCGCCTGCGACGTCGACCAGCCGGTATGTGCCATGACCCGATCGGGGCGGGTTCAACCAGGTGATCATATCGGCCTTCCAAAGCCGATGGAGGCCGCCAGACATGAGGTCGTTCATGATGTCGTAGCGCTCGGCGACTGCCGAAAAAACGCCGTTGACCATGCCTTGTCGGTCGTGCTCGGCGACCGGTTGAGAGCCGAAGAATTCGCCGTACGGTCGGCCTGATTGTGTTCCATTTGCCATGGCGATCACCCTACCAGAGTGCGCTTCGAACGCAAAAGGGCCGCCCGTGGGCGACCCTTCCATGTCGTATAACGACGAAGCTGCGATTAGTGTTGACCCCAGACCTCGACGATAGCCCGACCCTTGCCCCGGGCGTCGCGGTCAATGAAGCGCGAGCGATACCGGGCCTGGATTTCCTTAATCACGCGTGTGCCGCCCTTTAAGTCGATTGGACCGTAGGTGCTGCCCGCCTCGACCTTCGCCTTGATGGGCACGATATCTTCCTGGCCGCTGCCGTAGATGATGCGAAGTTCGTTCAGCGAAATCGCCCGATCCTTGACCGTCACACGGAGGCGCTTGAAACCGCCTTCGTTGCGACCGACCCGGATGACGTCCTTATCGAAACCAACAAAGCCGGCACTTTCGGCGCCAAGAAGGACCCAGCCTTGATTGAACTTGCGTCCCTCGCCATTCGGTCCGAGCCAGCCATCAGCATATTCACCGAGGACTTCGATGCGTGCTTGACCTTTGAAACTGGGCTTCGAATTGTAGACGAATTGGATTTCGCGAATGAAGCGGTCGCCCTTCAACTGGAACCACTTGGTGCGCGTGTCACGCTTAATGTCAGCGTTGACGGCGATATCGTCACTCTCGCCATTGGCGTACACGACCTTCATCTCTTTGATAAAGATATCGTTTTCGAGAACGCGGAGCCGGACTTTATCGAACTTCCCGATCTCGGCACCAACGCGAACGACGTCACGATCAACGACGAAACCCACCTGCTGCGCGCCAAAAAGGACATCGCCAAACTCGGTGACTGCACCAACGGGTGTAGCGATCGGTGCGGGTTTTGCAATTGCGGTTGCAGCGATGTTACCGGTGTCGGCTCGGTCTTCTTTCCGATCACCTTTTTTCTCGGTGACGAGATTCGTTCGCTTTACCTTGGCGCCAGCGTCGCTTGCAATGCCGAACACCTGTAGCTCGGCCTTACCGCGCTTACCGGGTTCGATGCTAAGCGTTAACTGGTCGATAAAGCGCTCTCTTGAGGCCTGCGGGTCCATCGGCCGCGTTCGCTCGCCGTCGAGCAGGACAATGCGACGGTCTTCATTGTGCACCGACCCATCGCCGTACAACACTTGAATCCGTGACGTCGTGATATCCCCATCGGAGGCGCGGAGCCGAAGCCCGCGAAATTGCCCGTTGGACTTCGATAGATCAATGACCGCACGATCCCTGCTCACATCGACAGGGAAAGTGCCAATCAGAACTAGTTTTTCATCGCTCTTCTGCGCTTGCGCCGACGTGACCGACCCAGCCGCAGCGACGGCGACAGCCGCCATCACCAACCAACGAAACATGCTCAACTCCTCAGGATCAACCAACGTACCTCGAGACGAGACTCTCTTAACGCAACGTTAGTGTGAAAGAAAGGCGGGGGCGGTACCCACCCATGACGGTTACCCCACGGCAGCGCGGCATTTTGGCAACAATGTCGCGGTGTGAACTGACCCCGATTATTTCGTTATTCCGGCAAGGGTAGATGGCATTTTGCCGATATTCCTTAGCCACTGTTAGGTGTCGGTTAGTCTAAACGCCATACGCTCTGGCAATGGTCCGAACTGCGTCAGTCGCACAATTCGTTGGGGTGAGACGGAATGCTCGATAAACTGAGTTTCGAAAACCAAGTGAACGTGTTTGGCGGCGTCGTCGTCGCGTTAATAGGCGTTTATGTGCTCGCAGAGGTCGTCACGACGCGCGATAGCGCAGCCTGCATGTCTGGCTACCCCGCCTACA
>JBBQNE010000189.1:0-4823 GCA_038329675.1 Hyphomicrobiales bacterium
CTGTCCTCGTGCCGCCACCGGCCGCGCAGCCAATCGGTAGCGCGCCGCCAAACGCGAGCGTTGCCCCGCCCGTTGCCCTGGACCGGATGCCTGCCGCCGGAGCAGGCGAGATGTCGATCATTGGCGCCGACCTGATCATCCTGGGCGAAAAAATCACCGTGATGACGAAGGCCCGTCTGCTCGTCGATGGCGAGGTACGCGGCGACATCAATGGCCGCGAAGTGATCATTGGCCAGACCGGCCGCGTGACGGGCACGGTCGCCGCGCATGCGATCGAGGTCCACGGCCACGTCTACGGTGCCGTCAAGGCCCGGTCCGTGACACTGCACCCGACCTCCGTGGTCGAAGGCGATATCTTCAACCAAAACTTACGGATCTCGGAAGGCGCCATATTCGACGGCCGCGTTCGTCGCGCCAAAGATGCCGCCGAAATCGAACCGATCCTCGATCCAACGCAACTCCAGGCGGCGACCAAAAGCTGAACCAACGTCGGTAGACGGAGACCGTCCGTCGGTTGGCCGTCAAAACCGGCCGCGGCCTGACGGGAATGTTCCGATGCACGCTTGCTGCACGCGGTTGTCGCGGCCGATCAGGCGGCAAACGTCTTGCTTGTGTTCCGGGTTGTCGCGGATGGCGGCGCCCGAGGTTTTAATTCCGTAGGACCGGGCGACCTCGGCGACGTTCTGATCTTGGCAGTAGGGCGTCGAGATAAAGTCGCCGCGGACCTTTTGATAGCCGGCGTCACAAACAATCCGGGCGTTCGCCGGACTGCCCGCGGCCGCTGCCATTGCGCTAGCGAGCACGGTTACTGCGAGGGTCGAGCGCATGTTCCATCCTGCGGTCTGATCTAGGGATGCGGCCATCTTCAAAACTCCTGTCTTCTGTCACGATGTGATTACCCAACATCACCACCATGGCATTGCGCCTTCATTGCGACACTCCACGCTTGGCCCAAGCCGCATTGAATGGCACTGCCAAGATGAGCGCGGTCAATTCGGAGACCGCCAGTCAAAGCCCACGCGGCGGGAGCGGGAATGATCCATATCTACGACAGCATCGCGGGCAAGCTGTCACGGCGCGACGGGCTGCAGCCAATCTCAGAGCTGACGGTATGGATCGACCTGATCAACCCAACGGTGGAAGAGGACCAGCACGTCCAGCAACAATTGTGCGTCGAAATTCCGACGCGGGCGGAGGCCCGTGAGATCGAGGCTTCAAACCGCGTCTACCAGGAAAAGGGGGCCCACTACATGACGGCCTTCGTCATGTTCGATATCGAAAAAGTAAACCCGGGCACGTCGAACGTCACATTTATCCTGGCTCAAAACCGTCTCATCACCGTCCGCTACGTCGAGCCAAAGGCGTTTCCGTTTTTCATGTCGCGGGTTGAGCGCGGCGAGGCTGGCTGCTCGTGCGGGCCATCGATCATGGTCGGGATCGTCGAGACCATGCTCCAGCGGACCGCCGACCTGATCGAGCGCATCCAAGACGACGTCGACCGGATGGCGCGTGAGTTGTTTGAGATCAATGGCGCCAAACGAAAACATCGCGACAGTTTCGCGGTCTACTTGCGCGGGACGGGTCGCAACGCCGACATCGTCGCGCGGGCGCAGGAAAGCGCGGTTTCAATTGAACGTGTGCTTGCCTACTTCGCGATGGCGGCGCGCGAGCGCAACGATGATCCAGCGGTTCTGGCCCGGATCGGCTCGGCCAAAGCAGATATCATGTCGCTGACGGAGAACATGAAATTTCTCCAAGGGCGGACCACGTTTCTGCTCGATGCGACGCTTGGCATGATCTCGACGGAGCAGAACCAAATCATCAAGCTGTTTTCCGTGATGGCCGTGATGCTGATGCCGCCAACATTGATCGCGTCGATTTATGGCATGAATTTTAAGCACATGCCGGAACTCGATTGGCAGTTCGGATATCCCGTTGCCATCGCACTGATGGTCTTGGCCGGTATTATTCCGTTCTTTTATTTCCGCGCTAAAGGCTGGCTGTAACGGGGTTGGCTGTAACGGGGTTGGCTGTAACGGGGCTAGCTGTAACGGGGCTAGCTGTAGCGGGCTACGCTGCAACCTTCGAAGCGCGACCGATGGTGCTAAATCCATCGGCGGGTTGTGGCGGTGTAGCGGGCGTAGGCCTCGCCGAACTTGGCGCGGAGCACGCGCTCCTCGGGGATAATCTGGAACCGCGTGATGAACGCTGCAAACGCCACCGGGCCAAGGATCGTCAGCGGGGCTGAGAGGTAGACGGCAATCGCCAGCAGGATCATGACCACACCCAGATACATCGGGTTGCGCGTCAGGGCGAAGACGCCGCCGGTGACGAGCGCGGACGCTTTATCAATATCGACCGGGTTGATCGTTGTGCTCGCGCGGCCGAAGGCGCTAACGGCTGCAAACATGATGGCAAAGCCACTGGCGATCAGCACGCCAACGCTGAGCCATTGCAGCGAACCGTTGAGCGCCACGCGTGGCGATACGAGCGAGATCGCCCACATTGCGGCCGCGATGATCGCGGCGATGACGGGCGGCGGTATTTTATGTTCAAGCCACGTCACTTGATGCTCCGATCCGTGAGCCATCCGCTCGTTAAGGCGCGCTTCCGGCGGCTACCGCCATGCGAACGTTGCGAGGTAGGCCAAGGCTCCGCACGTAGCGAGCGTCGTTAGGATACCGCGGTTGAGCGAAAAAATCATCACAGCGGCAATGACGGCGAGCGCGACCGCGAGCGGTTCAACCGTCGAGACATTCGGTAGCGAAATGCTGATGGGCCCGGCGTCGACTTTGCCGACGCTTCGAAACAAAACGTGCAACGCAAACCACACGGTCAGGTTCAAGATCACGCCGACCACGGCAGCTGTGACAGCCTTTAACGCAGCCGACAGTCGTGGCATGCGCGTTAGCCACTCGATGTAGGGCGCGCCAGCGAACACCCACAGGAAGCACGGCGCGAACGTCGCCCACAATGTTACGGCTGAACCGAGTACCGCCATCACCAGCGGGGACGAACCGCCGCCTTCGCGGAACGCGGCAATCGTACCAACGAACTGTAAAACCAAGATCAGCGGCCCTGGCGTTGTTTCAGCCAGGCCAAGCCCATCCGTCATTTCGCCGGGTCTGAGCCAACGCAGGTCATCGACGACGGCTTGGGCCATGTAGGCAAGCACGGCGTAGGCGCCGCCGAACGTCACGACGGCCAGTTTGGAAAATAGCCAGGCCATTTGCGACAGCACGTGCGAGGGCCCGAATATGGCGACGACGGCCGCCAACGGAAGCAGCCATACCGCAAGCCAGACCGCGACCGTCGTGGCCGTCGTTTGCCACAGCACGGGCGAGGCTCCAGCTGGAACGGCTGCCGTCACGGCGGTCCCGGCGGCCCAAAAATAGCCAAACAGGGCGGCCGCCAGCACGATGACCGGGAACGGGATGTCGAAGACATAAATTGCAAGGAATGCTGCGCCCGCGATCAGCCAATCGGCGCGACCTTTGAGCGCTCGCTTTGAGATTTTGAGCAGCGCTTGGACGACGATCGCGAGGACTGCGGCTTTGATGCCAATAAAAACCGCCGTCACTAACGGTAAGCTGCCGTACAGCGCGTAACCGATCGATAGGGCAAGCATCAACGCCGCGCCTGGCAAGACAAACAGCAGCCCGGCGATCAGCCCGCCAGTGACGCCACGCAAGGTCCAGCCGACGTAGGTTGCAAGCTGCATCGCCTCTGGCCCAGGCAGCAACATGCAGAAATTCAAAGCCGACAGGTAGCGCTGTTCGCCAATCCATCGCTTTTCGTCGACCAGGACGCGGTGCATCAGCGCGATCTGCCCGGCCGGCCCGCCAAACGACAGCACGCCAATTCTGCCAAAGACCTGCAACATCTCCATCAAGCTCGGCGCTACAACTCGTTCCGGCGTCACGCCATGTAGCCCCGCTTGCGCCATGGCCCTGCACCTCCGATGAGTATTGGCGGCGTCATCACCGCGCCAGACAGCTATCCGTGCATGACGACACGATCATTGCAGCACGTTTGTTTGCCGGACGGGGAGCCGAATTTGGGGTCAGAATTCGTAGTTAAGTTGGGTCCGCCGGTTGGCCGCTACGGTGTGACGGCTCAACGTATGCACCATGCTGCATCACGTGCGCGGCGAGTCGTCGCGCAACCTCAGCGGGCATCTTATAAAGTATAGTAAAAACAGTTGGTAAGCGGCGCGGTGTGAATGCTGTTCACCTGCCCCTGTTGACCATGTCGTCCTGCGGTGGTCCGACCGCTTTGCCAGAACGAGGGACGTCCCTCGATTTACGGGATGGCAGAACAGGTTCTGGTGTTCTGCTGATGCGTGGTTTTGCGTTTTTTGCGGTGCGTCATGGGGCGGTCCTTCGGGTCGAGCACATGCAGCGGTCACCGGGGAGACGTGGTGGCCTGCCCACCACGGACGCTTCTGTGCTGTCAGGCTCAACGGTTGAGCTGCGGCGCCACCATCGGACAGCTGTCCCTTAAGTGGAGTATCTTCCATGCGTAACGTCATCGCCACCGTCGCAACCGCCGCGGTCGCTATCGCCGCATTTGCCATGCCGGCATCGGCGGCAGCCAGTTGGGCCTGTGAGGGGCCCGAATACGTGTGCGGCTCGTCGCGCTCGGTCACCACGCCGTCATACCGATCAGACGAGGACCGACCGATCCGCAAGGCCCGCAATACCCGGCGCGAAACGGCAAGCGTCACACCGACTGAGCGCTCCGAGCGTCGCCAGCGGCCCGAGCGCAGCACCGACGACGACAGCTCAGGTGGCTCGCTTTCGGGTAAGGCGTCGTACTACTGG
>JBBQNE010000190.1:0-4807 GCA_038329675.1 Hyphomicrobiales bacterium
GCTTGCTTGCCGACGCTCACGCTTGCAGCATAATAGCGCAGCGCGCTGCAAATACCCTCGAAGGGCTTCGCGGTGCGCTCAGCAAGACGCTAGCGGCACTGTTGCCGTTGCTGCCGTCACCGATCCCGCCGCTGGGCCGACAAACTGGCGGGGCTGGCGTAGCGGAGGCAGTTGACTTTAACGATCCGCGCCGACGCCAACCCGCCCATGACTTACACCCGTTGAGCTTCGAACGTGCCGGCTGAGCCGACATGGTGGTACTGTCCAGCGGGTATCACTGCGCGTGCGCTGTCGCCAGCAGCTTTGGCCTATGGGGCGATTGCTGGGCGGCGGATGGCGCAGGCTCCGCGCATGATCTCTAAACTCCCCGTGATTTGCGTCGGCAACCTCACAGCCGGTGGCGCTGGCAAAACGCCGACCACCGGCATGATAGTGCAGCGGCTCATTGCATTCGGCCATCAACCGGCAATCCTGACGCGCGGGTATGGAGGCACGCAACATGGGCCACACTGGGTTGCATCCAGCGATTCTGCATCAGCCGTGGGTGATGAGCCATTGCTACACGCGAGGCTGGCGCCCGTGATGGTCGCGCGCGACCGCGTCGCTGGCGCCCGGGCGATCGAAGCCGATCCGCGCGTCGACGTGATCGTCATGGACGATGGTTTGCAGAACCCATCGCTTGCCAAGTCGCTGACCATTGCCGTCATCGACGGGCTGCGCGGGCTTGGCAACGGACATGTGATCCCAGCGGGACCGCTGCGCGCGCCGCTTGATCGACAGCTGGCCCACGTCGATGCGGTCTTGTTTAACGGCCCGGCCATGGGCAGTGCTCACATGCGAATTGATGACGATCGGCGCGAACACATGCAGCGCAATCATATCGGCGGCTTAGAGGCCGTTCTTCGATCATTGCGGCCCGATTTGCCGCAATTACACGGGACGCTTATGCCAGCGGACACCGCTCGGCAGTTCGGCGGGCAGCGCGTGGTTGCTTTTGCCGGGATCGGCCATCCGAAACGTTTTTTCGACACGGTGCATTATTTGAACGCAACGACGGTCGCCGAAGTGGCGTTTCCTGACCACCATACCTACACGGCAGCCGATGCCGCGAGCCTCCTCGACCGAGCCAACAGCGCTGGCGCCCGGCTCGTGACCACGGCGAAAGACCACGTCCGCCTCAGCCATGGGCCGCATCTGGTGGCCCTGGCCGCGGCCGCGTTCGTGATCGACGTTGACATGGGCCTTGACGCACCCTCATCTGAAGCGCTTGACCGATTGCTGCGGCCAATCCTGGGCGGGGCGATGCATCCGACCTGACTGCCGATCTGTCACAGGGCCAGCGACCGTGATATTGGGCCGCAACATTGGCTGTTTTGATCCGGTTGGCGCTGGCAACACGCCCGCTCAAAACTTTGGCTGCATTCTGATTGAAAAATAGGCTAGTTGCGCAATGCCCAGTCAGGCGCTGCGGGGTGGACCTCCGTCATTGGAGACTGCCCTCTCATCAACCCAATGTTTCCAATGGCGAAACAGGCGGTATTGGTGAGCGGCGCGAACTTGGCATACGCCGTGCTAGTCCGGGCGCGACATGGTCAACGATATGAATAGACCGGCCGGACAGTTGGACGGCAGCGGTTGCATATTTCTCATGCCTTCAGAGGGTCAATGAAAAAAATCGAGGCCATCATCAAGCCGTTCAAGCTCGACGAGGTGAAGGAAGCGCTGCAGGAAATCGGTCTGCAAGGCATCACTGTGATCGAGGCCAAGGGGTTCGGCCGCCAAAAAGGGCACACCGAACTTTATCGCGGCGCTGAATACGTCGTGGATTTCTTGCCGAAAGTGAAGATCGAGGTCGTTTTGCCCGATGACATGCTCGACAAGGCCGTCGAGACCATCCAGAAAGCGGCCCGTACTGGCCGCATCGGTGATGGTAAGATCTTCATTTCCACAGTCGACAACGCCATCCGCATCCGCACCGGAGAGACCGGCAGCGAAGCAATCTGATCTTGGTTGCGGCCAGTCAATCTTGGCCGCTGCCTGCTGAAATGTGGTCGCTCGGCTGGGATGAGTTACCCAACGGGCGACCGCTGAGTGTCCGCCGAAAAAAGGGGAGTTACCGATGAAGAACGTCAGCGACGTCATGAAGCTCATCAAGGACAAGGACGCGAAGTTCTTGGACCTTCGCTTCAGCGACACCCGGGGCAAGATGCAGCACGTCACCGCAGACATTAGCTGCGTTGACGAAGAAATGTTCACCGACGGCTATGCCTTCGACGGCTCGTCAATTGCCGGTTGGAAGAGCATTGAAGCCTCTGACATGCTGCTGATCCCGGACCCGGCGTCGGCCCACGTCGATCCGTTCTTTGCCCAAACGACCGTTGCGATTTTCTGCGACGTCCTCGAGCCGTCAACTGGCCAGCCCTACGACCGCGACCCGCGATCGATCGCTAAGAAGGCTGAAGCGTACATGATGTCGCTTGGCATCGGCGATTCGTTCTTCGTGGGTCCTGAGGCCGAGTTCTTCATTTTCGACGACGTCCGGTTCTCGACAGACACCTACAATGTCGGGTTCAAAGTCGACAGCTCCGAGCTGCCGACCAACTCGAACACCGAATACGAGATGGGCAACCTTGCCCACCGACCGCGCATTAAGGGCGGCTACTTCCCAGTCCCACCGATCGATAGCTGCCAGGATATCCGCTCTGAGATGCTTTCGGTGCTTTCGGAAATGGGTGTCGTGGTTGAAAAGCACCATCACGAAGTCGCCTCGGCCCAGCACGAATTGGGCGTCAAATTCGGCCCACTGATCCGCATGGCCGACCACATGCAGATCTATAAATACGTCGTCCATCAGGTGGCGCAGGCCTACGGCAAGACCGCGACGTTTATGCCAAAGCCGATCTACGGCGATAACGGCTCGGGTATGCACGTCCACCAGTCGATCTGGAAGGGCGGCCAGCCGATGTTTGCTGGCAACAAGTACGCCGACCTATCGGAGATGTGCCTTCAGTACATTGCTGGCATCTTGAAGCACGCCAAGGCGATCAATGCGTTCACAAACCCGACGACGAACAGCTACAAGCGGCTCGTCCCCGGCTATGAGGCCCCCGTATTGTTAGCCTACTCGGCGCGCAACCGGTCAGCTTCGTGCCGCATTCCGTACGTGACGTCGCCAAAGGCAAAGCGCGTTGAGGTTCGCTTCCCCGATCCTGCTGCCAACCCCTACCTCGGCTTTGCCGCGATGTTGATGGCTGGCCTCGATGGGATCAACAACAAGCTCGATCCTGGCCCGGCGATGGACAAGAACCTCTATGATCTGCCGCCAGCTGAGCTCGCCAAGATCCCGACGGTTGCTGGTAGTCTCGATGAGGCGCTCGATGGTCTCGACAAGGACCGCGGCTTCTTGAAAGCGGGTGGCGTGTTCACCGACGACATGATCGATGCTTACATCGAGCTGCGCAAAGCCGAATCCGATCGCGTCCGCATGACACCGCACCCGGTCGAATACGATCTTTATTACTCGGTGTGATGAGCAGCGGTTTCGCGTGACATTACAATTGAAAAGGCCCGGATCGCTCTGGGCCTTTTTTTTCGGCAGACGGTACGCTTTACGATCGCGTCATAAGCGTCAAGTGCCGGGGATCGGGGCGGCGAGTGCGACGCCGACGGTTTGGCTGAAGCCGCATGGTTGGCACGTGAGCGCGTACCATTCGCGGTAGGGCCGGGCTGAGCGATCCGAAATATCGAGGCTGGGCGCGGCGCATGCCGGGCAATGCACGGGTCGCGCTTCATCGCGACGCCACTGGCGAACCAGCGCAACGAGATCTGCGATAGGAAAGCTTACGACGGCAATGCTTGATGACTGATCGCTCTTGGGCAGTCCGCCGCTGGATGGCTTACCGTCGCTTGAAGGATCCTTCGAACACGGCATGACGCAGCCCCTACGCTCGACGGCAGCTAGTCCGTCATCAAACTATCTCGCTGCAACGTGGGGCTGTAGCCTCGTTCGATCAACCCCATAAGCGCGACGCCAAACATCAGCCGAGTTGGCTAGTGTCCGTCAAAGGCCATGAGGGCGTGCGTTTTGACGCCGTGCCCGTGCAGCAATTTCATGCCGCCGAGTTCAGGCAGGTCAACCACAAATGCGGCCCCGGCGACGTGGCCGCCAACCCGCGTGATCAACTTGAACGCGGCTTCCGCCGTGCCGCCCGTTGCGATTAGGTCGTCGACGATGAGAATGCGTTGGCCTTTTTGCACCGCGTCGAGATGAATTTCGATCGTGTCGACGCCATATTCGAGCGTGTATTGCTGTCCAATTGTTGTCCAGGGCAACTTGCCTTTCTTGCGCACTGGCACGAAGCCGACGCCAAGTTTTTCGGCCGCTGCCCCACCAAAGATGAAGCCGCGCGCTTCGATCCCGGCAACGGCATCGACGTGCCCGCGGAACGGCTCAACTAACGCGTTGACCGTGTTGGCAAATCCGTCGGGATGCCCCATTAGGGTCGTGACGTCGCGGAACATGATGCCGGGCTTGGGATAGTCGGGGATCGTGCGGATTAGGCTTTTCAAGTCGTTCATGTCGCATCAGCCCTGTGGGAAGCTCGCCAAATTGAAGGCGCAAAATAGCAATACGCTACGCAGTGAGCTAGGCTGAATGCAGCGGGCAGGTCGACCCCTGGCTCGCGGGGCGGGCTGGCCGAAGCCTACGTGCTTAAATTGCGCAGCTAATGTCCCTGCGGTCGTTCGATATGATTCATCCCGGTGCCTACACTGGGAACGCGGCATTCGATTTGTTGGCCGCGCCGTG
>JBBQNE010000191.1:0-4792 GCA_038329675.1 Hyphomicrobiales bacterium
GAAACGACGCACACGCTTGCCGGCCATCTATGAAACCACCCTGGTGTCCACTATCGATAGCGGACACCATCGCCCGCTATCGAACGCGCCAGCATCAATGGATCACGCCAAGCCGCAAGGTCGGTCAGGCCGTACGCTTACCCGAGCGCTAGCCATTGGACCGCAACACCGCCACTGGGCACCGATAACCCGGTCGCTCAGAGCGACAGCCCTGCCGGGGTGCTGAGCGCCATCTAAACCCGGGCTTTGCTCGTTCCTACGCAATCAGGTAACAGGAGCGTCCGGCCTTTGC
Source organism: Hyphomicrobiales bacterium (assembly GCA_038329675.1). GTDB lineage: Bacteria > Pseudomonadota > Alphaproteobacteria > Rhizobiales > Hyphomicrobiaceae > JANXVY01. Next base: position 293 of record JBBQNE010000191.1, read on the forward strand.
AAAACAGCGATGGCTCCGCACTTCCGATGGGCGACGTGTCTTGGCTAAGAGCGACGAACTGCTCGCGACTTTGAAGTCGCTGCATCCCAAACTGATCGATCTATCGCTCGGCCGGATCGAACGATTGCTCGCGCGTCTTGGTCATCCCCATGAAAAGCTTCCGCCGGTCATCCACATCGCTGGTACCAACGGCAAGGGCTCCGTCACGGCGTTCCTGCGCGCGATGTTGGAGGCTGAAGGCCGACGCGTCCACGTCTATACCTCACCCCATTTGGTCCGCTTCCATGAGCGGATCGTCCTTGCTGGAACCGGCCCGGACGCCCCCAGCGCGCCGATCGGCGAAGATGCGCTCGTTGAAATTTTGAGCCGGACCGAAGCGATTAATGCCGGCGAAGACATCACGCAGTTTGAAATCACGACCGCGGCCGCACTGCTCGCATTCTCCGAAAAACCAGCCGATGTCGTGCTGCTCGAGGTTGGTCTTGGCGGGCGCCTCGATGCGACCAACGTCATCACAAAACCCGCGCTGTGCGTGATTACGCCGGTATCGATGGACCACGCCGAAAAACTCGGGCCCACGATCCCAGCCATCGCCCGGGAAAAAGCTGGCATTTTGAAGCGCGGCGTACGGGGCGTCATCGCCCAACAGGACCCCGCTGGCGAAGCAGCAATTGCCGAGATTGCAGCAAAGGTCGGCGCGCCACTGATGTTGTGGGGGCAGGATTACCAATCCTATGAGCAAAATGGCCGCCTCATTGTTCAGTACGCCAACGCGTTGCTCGATCTTCCGCTGCCAGCTCTTGCTGGCCGACATCAAATCGCGAACGCTGGAACGGCCGTGGCTGCCGCTTTGACGTTTGGCGGCGTTGAAGAAACAGCGATCGCCCGTGGACTTGTGAATGTGCGCTGGCCGGGCCGGTTTGAGCGGCTGATGCGCGGGCCGCTGCCTGATCTGTTGTCACCGGTGTGCGAGTTATGGCTTGATGGCGGCCACAATCCAGCTGGCGGCGAAGCGTTAGCTGCCACACTGGCCGACCTTGAAGAACGCTCGCCCCGGCCGCTGCACCTGATCGTTGGCATGATGGGGCTCAAGGATGTCCATGGCTTCCTCGTCCACTTCCGCGGGCTAGCGAAATCGGCAACAGCGGTCTCGATCCCGGGAGCCAACGAGGCGCCCCATGCGCCCGAAACGGTGGCCGGGGCCGCTGCGGGCGTTGGCATTCCAGCAGTCACAGCCCGAAGTGTCGCAGCCGCGCTCAAGGCTTTGCAACGCGCCGAACCTGGCCCGAAGCGTGTCTTGATTTGCGGGTCGCTTTATCTGGCTGGACAGGTGCTCGCCCAACAAGAGGGCGTCGAGGCGCAAAGCAATTGAGGGGTTTTCGATGACTGTCCGGTCGAAAGCAGAGCTTTTCGAAGCGCACCGCGCCGCGATGGCTGAGATCCTTATGCTCGACCATCTACCAACGGCTTGGAATGGCAGTGTCACCGGCTACCTGGTGATGGCGTCGGCGGCCGCAGACCTGTTTGTCAGGTTCCCACTCGATGACACTTACGACGAGGCGGCGCCCGTCTTCACGCCGCAGCCCGTTACGCCGTCTCCCTTTACGCCGTCGCCCGTCGCGGCCAGCGGAGATGTTGCGTGAGCCGACCCGAAACTGAACACGACACACCGCTCACCGCGACCTGCATCGCAGCCGACGTCGCGCAAGGGCGAACAACTGCGGTCGCTTCGGTCGAGGCGGCACTGGCCCGGGTCGCTGATCGCAACGGCGAACTGGGCGCGTTCACAGATGTCGTCGCCGCTCGGGCGTTGACGCGGGCTCGCCGGATCGACGCGGCGATCGCCGCTGGTCAGCCGGTCGGACCGCTTGCGGGAGTGCCGTTTGCAGCCAAGAACCTCTACGATGTTGCAGGGCTCGTCACACGCGCAGGCTCGCGCATCAACCTGTCGAACGCGCCAGCCGGTCGCAACGCGACGGTAATCGAGCGTCTTGAATCGGCCGGTGCAGTCCTTATTGGGACGTGCACGATGGATGAATACGCCTACGGTTTTACCGGCGAAAATGCCAACGAGGGACCCTCGCGAAACCCCGGTGACATAACGCGCATGACCGGCGGGTCGTCAGGAGGATCGGCTGCAGCGGTTGCCGGTGGCCTCGTTCCCCTGGCGATTGGCTCAGACACCAACGGCTCGATCCGCGTGCCAGCCTCACTCACCGGCATTTACGGACTAAAGCCGACCTATGGCCGCCTATCGCGGGCTGGCGCGTTCCCGTTCGTCGCTAGCCTCGATCACGTCGGCGTGTTGGCGAAGTCGCTAGCTGATCTCGCCATCTCCTACGATGTGATGCAGGGGCCTGACGCCAGCGACCCGGTTTGCAGCACGCGTCCCGTTGAGCCGGTCTCGCATGTGCTTGCTAACGTTGACAGCCACGTCCCGGCGCTGCGGATCGCTTTGGCTGGGGGCTACTTCCGCACCGGCGCCCTGCCCGAATTGCTGAGCGCGCTCGATCAAGCCGCAGCCGCCATCGGTGTTAGTGCGAGGGTTGAGTTGCCGGAAGCGCATCGAGCTCGGGCTGCTGCGTTCGTGTTAACGGCGGCCGAAGGTGGCGCGCTCCATCTCGACCGGTTGCGAAGCCGCGCTGAGGAATTCGATCCTGACACGCGGGATCGGCTAATTGCAGGCGCTATGATACCGGCCGAATGGGTGATCAAAGCACAGCGGTTCCGACGCTGGTTTGCCAACGAAGTCGCAACCGTTTTCCGCCACGTCGACGTGATCCTTGCGTTGGCCACGCCAATAACGGCGCCCAAACTTGGCCAGAAAACGTTTAGCTTCGAGGGCCAAGAGTTGCCGGTCCGGCCACATCTCGGCCTCTACACCCAACCGCTGTCGTTTATCGGGCTGCCGGTTGTTACCGTTCCGCTTGCGCGGGCCGCAGGTTCCTTGCCCGCCGGGCTCCAAGTTATTGCAGCGCCGTGGAATGAAGCGGCCGCTTTTCGCGTCGCTGCGCTGCTCCAAGCGCCATGAAAAAAAGGCCCCGCTAGGGTAGCGGAGCCTTTGATTATCTTACTATTTTTCAGAGTAGCGTCACACGACCCGAACGTTCCAGGTCGCCCGATCAATGCTTGACGCGCGCCCAGACGGCTTTCTTGCCGAGGTATAGCAGGACCGTTGTTATCAACAGGTAGAGCATGACATACCAGCCTGTCGCCTTGCGCTCGTTGAGCTTCGGGTCAGCCGTCCAGCTGAGAAACGCAGCAACGTCGCGCACGTTTTCCTCATGCGTGCCCTTGCCGTTTTCATACGCAATCGGGCTGTCCTTATACAGCGGCGGCGGCATGCCGATCTGATTGCCCGAATAGGCTTTGTTGTAATACATCCCGTCGGACATTTTTTTGTCTTTCGGGGGGTCGCTATACGCGATCAGCAGGTTGTAGATGTAATCGGCACCAGCCTCCTGGTAGCCGCGCCCAATCTCGCTGCCCATCTTCGCGACGTGCTCGTACCAGATCGGCGTCTCATGGATGCCGCGCGCCTTGGCCATCAAGGACAAATCGGGCGGATAGACCCCGTTTTGTGCAGCGCGAGCCTCTTTCTCGTTGCGGTAAGGCCCAAGAATAGGATCAGCCAGTGTCGCAGGGCGCGTAAAAAGTTCACCCTTAGCTGACGCTATCCGCCCCTCGTCGTTGGGACCCAAAAGCGGCTGGTTGGGCCATTCCGCTAAGAGCTTCTTGACCGCAGCCTCGGGAAATTCAGGTCCACCACGTTCGACCAAGTTGCGCCATTTCACCCGGTTTAGCCCGTGGCAGGCCGAGCAGGCCTGCTGATAGATCTGAAAGCCGCGTTGAAGCTGCGCCTGGTCGTAGGTTCCGAAAAATCCACTGAAGGACCAGTCTTGCCGTTGCCAATCGTAATGCACGCCGCTCGCAGCGGTGGCATTGCCCGAAAGGGCAACGACACCAACTGTAGCGAGGATGAAGGATCTAACCGTTCGCGACATGTTGATCTCCTCCCGCTCAGCGCTTCTCAGGTGCAGCCGTCGCACCCGCTGGGATTTGCCCACCGGCGCCGCCGCTATATGACTTGCTTGGACCAAATACCGACTCCGTGATCGAGCGTGGCATCTGTGAAGGCGTTTCAACCAAGCCCACCAGCGGCATCGCCACGAGGAAGTACGAGAAGTATAGCACCGTGAAGATGCGAGCCCACATGATGTAGGGCTCTTGTGCTGGCATTGCGCCGAGATAGCCAAGTGCCAAACAGGTTGCGACGAAGCCCCAGAAGCAAAGCCTCATGATTGGCCGATATTTGCACGAGCGAACGCGGCTCCAGTCGAGCCAGGGTGCGAACGCAAGCACCGCAATCGCCGAGAACATGGCAAGCACGCCCATCAACTTGTCAGGCACGGCGCGCAAGATCGCATAGAACGGCAAGAAATACCATTCTGGCACGATATTTGGCGGCGTTACCAACGGGTTGGCAGGGTTGTAGTTGTC
>JBBQNE010000192.1:0-4725 GCA_038329675.1 Hyphomicrobiales bacterium
TAGTTGGCGCGGCGTGAGCTGGCCTGGACGAGAGTGGCGACTACGATGACGGACTTGTTGTTTGTCTACGGCACGTTGTGTTGCGACTGCACGGGCCAACTCGGACAGTTGGAGCGCTTGCGGCTTGCGCGGGAAAGCACGGTTTTATGCAGCGCTGCCGTACCAGGGCGGATGGTCGACCTCGGTGGCTATCCGGGCCTTGTCGACGGATCGGGCCTTGTCGACAGCCCGGGCGTTGTCGATAGCCTGGGCGTTGCCGATCGTCCGGGTCGAGTTGAAGGGATCGTTCTGCGGCTTAATTGGCCCGAGCAAACGTGGGCGTGGCTCGATGCTTATGAAGGTGCTGGTTGTGACGGTGCGGAGTACGACCGCGTCGCAACATTGACGTTGGGCGGCCGATTGCAGCCCGAAAGCTCGCCGATGGTCGTATGGGTCTATCGGCTGCGCGACATGCCCTGGCCTGCTCACTCGCCCGCTGTCTTCGTTGCCGGTGAGCGGTGGCCAGGCCGCGCCTCGCTGTTCAGCCGATCACAGTCCCGCTAAAACGCGAACGGCCCTCTCGCGGGGGGCGAAAGGGCCGCCGCGGGACAGGTGACAGGCTTTTCAGCTTGTCGACCCGCCGCCGAACGTGTGCACCACGTGGCCTGTGCCGATCAGGCGAGCTTAAATGGCATGTCTTTCCCGGCCATGGCGGCGTCGATGTTGTCGAGCGCCTCATAGCCCATCTGGTTGCGCGCCTCGATGGCCGCTGAGCCCAAGTGTGGGAACAGGAACGTGTTTTTCAGGTCGTAGTAGCCATCGTGGATCTTGGGTTCGCCAGCGAACACGTCGAGGCCAGCGTAGGCGAGGCGGCCTGACTTCAAGGCCGCGATCATGTCGTCGTCATTGACGAGATCGCCGCGCGCCGTGTTCACAACGATCGCACCAGCTGGCAACTTCTCAATCGTCGCCGTATTGAAAAAATAGCGCGTCTCGGGCGTCGACGGCGCGTTGATCGAAAAGAATTGAGACACGGCGAGAAGGCTGTCGAGCGTGTCGTGGAAAATGGCGCCCTTTTCCTTCTCAGGCGGTTGGCGCATCACGTCATGGTAGTGGATTTCCATGTCGAAGCCGCGCGCGCGCTGGGCCAGCGCTTGGCCAATCTTGCCGAAGCCGAAGATACCGAGGCGTTTGCCATCGAGCCGCTGCCCGACGAGCTGTAAGGGTGCCCAACCCGGCCAAGACCGGGTGCGGACCATAGCTTCGCCTTCGCCAGCGCGTCGCGCGGCTCCCAGCAGCAGCAGCATTGCAATTTCGGCGGTGGCGACCGTCACACCGTGCGGCGCGTTACCAACCTTGATGCCACGCGATTTGCACGCTTCGATATCGATATGGTCAAACCCGATCGAAAACGTCGAGATGGCTTTGATGTTATCTGGCACTTTGGCCACGATATCGGCGCGAAACTTTTCATTCAGCGTGATTAGCAGCGCGTCGACCGACTTGGCGGTCTCGAGGACCTCGTCCATTCCCATCTGGCGGTCGTCGGCGTGCTGCACGACATCGTAGGTTTGCCGAGCCCGCTGCTCGACGGAATCAGGCAAACGTCTCGTAATCAGCACGCGCTTCTTCATCTTGGACGTTCCCCTCGGCAGATTTTCAGATTGTCGGCGACGTTAGACTTTCGACTAAGCGGCTGTTTTTGCCGGAAGTGATGTGTACTGGCAAGCGGGTTCCAACAGTGCACGATTGTAGCGACACCAAATGGCACGAGGGGCAGCTGGTTAATAGAGTTGCGCGATGCAACTCATAAATCGCTTCCAATTTGCCACGTAATTTGCTGATTATTCACCATTTTTTATGTTCCGAACGGTACGCCTAGGAGGCCGATCCGCGGGCTGTGCGGACCGGCGGTATTGGCACGGTGCGCCGAGGTATTGCGATGACCGATAGTTTCACGCTTGAATCATATCGTTTCGGCGACAAGCCGACGGGTGCGGCCGAACCGCCGGCGGGTAAACTCTGGTCGCGCCAGGTTGCTGCCGACGTGATCGGAGGCGCCGAAGCGCTAGCGATCGTGGTCGGCGGACTGTTGCCGAGCGCAATTTATGGTTCGGCTGGCGCCATAACACCCAATTGGCCAGTGGTGCTGCAATCGGCGCTGATCGCTGCCCTCATTTATCGAATGTATCTGTCGTCTGCCGGCATGTATGACACGCAACGTGGGAATGATTTCTCGGTCCGCCCGTGGCCGATGATTTTGGCGCTGTCGTTTGGCATTGTGGCCGCCCTCGGGCTCGGATCCCCGCCAACAATGGGGCTACACAACCTCCTGGTGTGGTTTGGATTGTGGCTGTCGGCGAGCTATCTGGGTGCTGTCCTCGTGCGGACGCTTGCGTCGGACTATATCGCTGCGAAAACGGCTGAGGGTCGCTTTGATGAGCGGATTGCCGTTTATGGAGCAGGCGCGATCGCACGACGCGTCCACGAGCACCTCATCGATCCGACGCTCGGGCTTCGGTTTGTTGGCGTCTATGATTCGCGCGGGGGTAACGACCGGGTTAACCCCGAGGGCCTGACCATTGCTGGTGGGCTCGATGAGTTGATTGCGGCCTGTCAAGACGGCCGCGTTGACCGGGTCATCATCGCGCTGCCGCAGGTCGCTGAGCGCCGCGTTCGCGATATCTCACGGCGGTTTGAGGACCTGTCGGTTCATCTCCACATCGTCACGCACATGTCGACGGACTTCGTCGGCTCGAATTGGGCCCATCAGGTTTCGCGGCTTGGCCCCGTTGGGCTGATGGACGTCAAGATGAAGAAACACACCGGCTGGGCGCCTGTTTTAAAGCGGGTTGAAGATCTCGTTCTTGGAACGATGGCCGCTATCGTCATCGCGCCGATTGTGCCGCTTATTGCGCTTGCCATCAAACTTGACAGCCCGGGGCCGGTTTTGTTCCGGCAGCGCCGTCGTGGCGTCAGCCGCCACGTGTTCGAAGTGCTCAAGTTTCGCACGATGGTTGTCAGCAATACCGTCACCCATGATGGCGACGCGGTGGAGCAGGCCCGCAATTCAGACCCACGCGTGACCCGCGTTGGTGCGATTTTGCGCCGGACGAGCCTCGATGAGCTGCCGCAGCTTTGGAATGTGCTGAAGGGCGACATGTCGCTCGTCGGGCCCCGACCGCACGCCCTCGTTCATGATGAGAAATGGGGCCAAGTCGTTGAATCGTATGCCAATCGCCATCAGATGAAGCCGGGCATCACAGGCCTCGCACAAGTCAATGGGTTCCGCGGTGAGATGACGGAAAAGGGCGATCTCGAAGGCCGCGTGCAGCACGATCTGGCCTACATCCGAACGTGGTCGCTATGGCTTGATGTTAAGATCCTGTTCAGGACGGTGTGGGCGGTGACCAAAGGGACGAATGCCAAGTAGGGCTGCCGTAGGGACTTCAAAAATCAACTTCCAGCGAGACTTTGAGCGCTCGGTCGGGGGTGTTGCCGTTGAGACCGAACAGCAAGCCAACGCCAAGCGAGATCGGTTCGCCGTCGGCCCCATCGCGATCATCGCCGTTGAGCCCTTTTGCCCGTGGGTTGGCCGACTTCGCGCCGTCCTTAGGAGACGCCATGGGGCTCAAGGCGGTGAGGGCCGACCCCCAGCGGTAATAGACGACCGGGCCCAAGCGGTGCTGGTCAAAATCTGGAAAGCCCTCCAGTTCCTGTGACTTGCGCCCAGAACTGCCGATGCGGTCGATGGTGCCATAGCCTTCGAGCGCCACGGACCACGCTGGCGAGATTGTATACTGAAGTTGGGCGGCATAAGCGAAGTCCCGCTTCCGGTCATCGGAGCGCAGGTGCTGGATGATGAGCAGGTTGGCGATCGCCGACCATGGGCCGCTGGCGTAGGTGATGATCGGACCAACGGAAAACAGATCGAGCTTTTCGGTGAGGCCGCGTTCGTATTCGCCAAGTGCGCCGAGCCCGATGCGCCCGTCCTTGGGGGGTATCACAATGACGACGCCTTCCAGCGCTGCGTTTGACAATTCGAGGTTGTCGAAGGCCGTCGCGAGTGCGGGCGACGTCACGTCGTCAAAGCGCGATTTTTCGAATTCGATTCCAACGCGGCCGCGAAACCACGTTGTCATGCTGGCCTGCAGCTCAAGTGCGTAGCGTTCTTTTGCGACGGTGTTGTCGTCGTATTGGGTTTGTCCATCGACGACTTGGATGCGGCGCTTGGGTTGGCCAAACGCGATTGCGTTCTGGCTCTGGAACTGCAAGTCGCCGGGCTCGCTTTCGAGGTCTGCGCTTCTTCAACCACGCGACCAAGGGCACGCCCGACCCCGAGCCGCCAGTCCGCCTGTTCGTCATGGGTGGCGGTTCCGGCCGCCGCACCGCCGAAGGCCACCTCGACCACGGCGGCCACTGGATCGCATCCACCGACTGGCCACTGCCGGGCACCAATTTCTTGCCCTACCACCTGCACCGCGACGGCACCCTTGCCGAACACCCCCCAGCGCCAGATGCCCCCCCTCTCAGCTACGATTTCGACCCCTCGAACCCGGTCCCCAGCATCGGCGGCAACCACTCCTCCCTCGACCCCATCGCCCACCCCGGCAGCTGGAACCAGGTCGCCGCAGAAGGCTTCTTCGGCTGCGCGCCGCCCTATTTGCCCCTCGCCGCCCGCCCCGACGTGCTGGTCTTCCAGACCGCCCCGTTGCCGCACGACATCACCATCGCCGGCCCGATCGA
>JBBQNE010000193.1:0-4712 GCA_038329675.1 Hyphomicrobiales bacterium
CACCTGGGGCGCGCTGTTTCCGAATTTGAAACCTGGCGACCCCGTCAAGGAACTCAGCCTGCAACCCCGGTAGGGGTTGGCGGCTGCCGATTGGCGATCCGCTAGCCGTCCGCGCGACGCTTATCCGCGCGACGCTTATCCGCGCGACGCTTGGCATGCCCGCGGTCGGTTAGAGCTGGCCGCGCGCGCATCGCCGTCATATCTCCTTGCCATGACGCATCCAACCGGGCTCGGCGTTGACCGCCGTGGCTGATCTTTGTTTGCTGCCCAACGGGCTGCCTCGGCCAAAGCAGGAGTGCCATCGTGAATAAACTGACGATCGCCGGTATCGCGGCCGTCGCCGCCGTTGCCATAGCCATTGGCGGCTGGTTCTACGTCCAAAACCGCGCCAAGGGCGAGGTCGATGCCGCCTTCGCCGCACTTCGCTCCTCGGGGATGAAGGCGTCCTACACGTCCGTTGCGTTCGATCCTTTTGGCCGCTCGCTGACCGTCGGTGGTATCTCGATTGCCGACCAATCCGGCGGTGTTGCAACGATCGCCAAGGCGACGGCTGGCGGCATCGACCTCGGGTCCAAGGATTTTTCGGCGCGCACTGTTGCCGTCAACGGCGCCGAGTTCCAGCAACGCATATCGGCGCCTGGCTCGGTTGCCAACGCAACGGCGGCCACGCCGACGCTTACATTCAAGTTTGATCAAGCCAGCGCAACGGCGGTGCGGATCGGCCCGACCCCGACCCAGACTTCGGCCCCGACACCGACTTCGACCCCGGCCCCGACCCCGACCCGGTCTCCGACTCCAGCTACACCTGCGACCGCTTCAGCTGGTCAGCTCGGTCAGGTCGCCGCCGCGATCCAGGCGCTCGATATCGGCACGATATCTGTCCCCAAACTTGACATGGTCACGTCTGGCGAGGGCGCTTCGTCGGTCACGGCGATCACCTCCCTTGATGTCAGCCGGTTTCGCGATGGACGGATCGGCACCATTACCGCTGGTAGCGCCACCATGGCCGTTGCCGGTGCTGACGGCTTTGATCTCACGACGGGGCCGATCACGTTAGCCGAGCACGATATCATCGCGACGTTGGGCGTGCGCAACGCCAAAGCCCTGGTGCGCGATGGGCAGTCGATCGTGCAGGGCCCGTTTACGGCCGAGCAGATCAAGGTCAAGACAACCGAAGGCCAAATGCTATCGGCCGATCGTCTGGCAGGCGACGGCGTCTCGCTTGGGCCGAACTACGACGCTGAGCGTTATCGCAACCTGTTCGACGATGCGGCAGCGAACGCGGTCTCACAGGATGGGGCAGTTAACGCGGCCAAGGTCTCAGCTTTGATGAACATGATGGCCGGGCTTTATGCCGACATCGGATGGGGGCCGATCGAACTCCAGGGCATCACGTTTGGGGCAGCCCCTGGGGCAACCGTCAAGACGCCGCTGGACGGCCGAATTGCGCTGCTCCGGATGGGCGCTCTCCGGGCTGGCGTGATTGAGGAAATCGCAATCGAAGGCGCGTCAACGACGACACTTCAAACGCCGACACAGGTGCCAGCACCGGTGGAGATCAAGCGGTTTGCCTTTAAGGGGATCGCAATCGCCGAGTTCTACAAGACGATGAGTAAGTTTACAGCTGCGCCAAGCAAGCCGCAGTTATCCGAACAATTATTGACTGTAGCTGGCCTCATCAGAGGCATCGACGCGCGCGGCGTGGACGTTACCGACCCCAAAACTGGCGCCAAAACTACCGTCAAAGACTTCCAATTGTCGTGGGGCAAAAACGTCAACGGCATACCAACCGACGTTAAATTCACCGGAGCAGTCGATCTGCCGCTCGACGCCACAAAGCCCGAGCATGCCGCTTTGATGCAGCGCGGCTTCAAGGTGATCCCGACGGCGTTTGACGTTGGCGCGGTCTGGTCGGAGGCCGATAAAACCGTCAGCCTCAGCCCCGGTAACGTCGAGCTCTCCGGCCTTGGCGCCATACGGGCTAGGCTCAAACTCGGCAACGTCCCGCGCGAGGTCATCGGCTTAGATCAAGCTCAATTCATGGCCGCCATGCTCGACTTTGAAGTCCAAGACCTATCGTTTGATTTGGCCGACCAGGGCGCGATGCAATCGAGCGAGGCCGAACGCGCAGCGATCGCGATGCAGATCGCGGCGACCCGCGCCAAGCTCAGCGAAGCCCAGATGCCCGCGCCAAGCTATCTCGCGTTGATGACAGCTGTGGAGCAATTCACGGCTTCAACGGGCAAGACGTTGTCGGTCCGCTTCGCGCCACGAGCCCCGGTTGCCCTCGTTGACCTGCTCGCCGCCTCACAGTCCGAAGCGACGCTCGCTGCGCTGCTCGATGGCGCCGATTTCCAAGCCTCGGTCAAATAGCGGGTCTGATTGCGCCGCCATCCGCTATCAGCCAGCTGTCGCCATGTTGAACACGCGCGTTGGCTGCAACGTGCCTTTGGTCAACTCGCCGATCGCGACGATGCGCCCTTTGCAGATCGCATACGCTTGGCCAGCCAAAACTGGCGCGTCGCGGCCGCGGATCAGGATGGCTTGGCCGCGGGCGAGGGTCGCTGCATCGGCGAGGCTGACGTTGATTTCGGTAATGTCGGATAGCGCCGCTTCAACCGGCAACAGCAACTGCGAACTTGCGGCCGGTGGCAGAGGCGGCAACTCACCATTGACCGTATCGCGGTTGGGCCGCCGCTCAGCTTCGACCTCTTCGACGGTGACTGCGTCGTCTTCGTCGAATGGGCCAACGCGCGTCCGCCGCAGCGCGATCACATGACCGTAGCAGCCAAGCGCGCGACCCATGTCTCGGGCCAGCGCCCGAACGTACGTGCCCTTGCCGCAATCGGCTTCAAATGTCGTCGTTTGGTCGTCGTTATGGATCGTTGCTTCGAGCCGGTCGATCTGCACGGCGCGCGGTTCAAGTGCGACCGTTTCCCCATCGCGGGCGAGGTCATAGGCCCGGTTACCGTCAACTTTGATGGCCGAATACTGCGGCGGCGTCTGCATGATGTCGCCAGTGAAGCGCGGCAACAGCGCTTCGATATCGGCAGCCGACGGCCGATGGTTGCTGCGCTCGGTAATTTCGCCCTCGGTATCATCGGTTGTGGTTTGTGCACCCCACCGGACGGTAAACCGGTATGATTTTTCGCCATCGACGGCAAATGACACCGTTTTCGTCGCCTCGCCGAGCGCAATGGGCAAGATACCGGTCGCCAGCGGATCGAGCGTGCCAGCGTGGCCCGCCTTTTGCGCATCAAACAGCCGTTTGATGATCGCGACTGCCGTCGTCGATGTCATTTCCAGGGGCTTATCGAGGATCAGCCATCCGTGGACGGGCGTGCCCTTCTTGCGTCGTGCCATGCGGACCTAAGGTTCAAAGTTTCATTAATTGTCATTGCGATCCCGCTCGCCACCGATGTCATGCCCGGTTGTTGCGGGCCTGTCAGGTGGCCTTCGCGTCCCGTGGGGGCGGCACCCGTTATCGAGCTCAATCGCGTGGTGGTCGTGGCTTTCCGCCATCGAGCAGCTTCGCGATGCGGCTGGCCTCATCGAACGTCTCGTCGCGGCGGAAGCGAATTTCAGGGGCGAATTTCAAGTTCACCGACTTTGCCAACGCGCCGCGAATAAATCGCTTGTTGCGCTCAAGGGCTGCCAACACATCGTCGATTTTTTCGCCGCCAAGCGGCATGACATATGCGGTGGCGAGCTTCAAATCCGTCGACATCCGCACCTCAGGAATCGTGACGACGGCCGTCGTTAGCGCCTCATCGTGAATGTCGCCGCGCGATAGCAAGGCTGACAACTCGTGACGAATGACTTCGGCAACGCGCAACATGCGTTGAGATGGGGCGCCCGATTTTACGGTGGAGCGGGTCATGACGGTCTCACTGCCGGGGCTTGGACCCGGGTTGTCGGTGGACGGAGTGTCCTAGTCCGACGATGGCCTGATATCAAGCGGGGCGCGCGTCTGAGGAGCTGCGATGATGCTAGGCTCATCTCCTACCACCACGCCACAGCTACACGCTCACACCAGCGGAGCGTTGCGCTGGGCCAAGTGGCGCTCCCACGCCAGCGCGTCGCGAACGATGCCATCGAGATCATCGAGACCCGGCGTCCACGACAGGTGACTGCGCAACTTGTCCGACGCGGCGATGATCTGCGCCGGATCGCCGGGGCGGCGACCGGTGGTCCGGACATCGAAATCGCGGCCCGAGGCGCGTTTCACGGCTGCGATCACATCGAGCACCGAATAGCCGCGGGAATAGCCAACGTTGAAGATATCGCTGTCGCCGCCGCCACGCAGGTAGGTCAATGCCGCCACGTGGGCACGCACCAGGTCGGTGACGTGGATGTAGTCACGCACGCAGGTCCCGTCGGCTGTTGGGTAATCGGTCCCAAACACATCCATATGGCCGCGTTTGCCCGATGCCGTTTCACACGCGACTTTGATCAGGTGCGTTGCGCCGCGCGTCGATTGCCCGGTGCGTCCCTTTGGATCGGCGCCCGCAACATTGAAATAGCGCAAGGCGGTGTAACGGAAGTCGTGGGCGCGCGCGGTGTCGGCGAGCATCATTTCCGTCATCAGATTTGAGGTGCCGTAGGGCGACATCGGTGCTGGTATTGCTTCTTCGCGCACCGGCACCTAGACCGGGTTGCAATAGACGGCCGCGGTCTATGAAAAATTGAACGACCTGACCCCGCCAGCTACG
>JBBQNE010000194.1:0-4649 GCA_038329675.1 Hyphomicrobiales bacterium
CCAAACGGTCTGCGCCAAATACTCGAGGTTCACTTGGTGACAAATGCCGGTACCGGGTGGCACCACGCGGAAATTCCGAAACGCGCCCTGGCCCCACTTCAAAAAGTTGTAGCGCTCGCCGTTCCGCTGATATTCAAGCGCAACGTTCTGAGCGAGCGCCTTGGGCGTCCCAAACTCGTCGACGATCACAGAGTGGTCGATCACGAGATCGACGGGGACCAGCGGATTGATTTTCTCAGGGTCACCACCGAGCTTCGTCATGCCATCGCGCATCGCGGCAAGGTCAACGACGGCTGGCACCCCGGTGAAGTCTTGCATCAACACGCGCGCTGGCCGGAAACCGATTTCCGTGTCGGCCTTGCCTTTGTTGATAAGCCACGCCGAGACAGCCTCAATGTCGGCCTTCGTGACGGACCGGCCGTCTTCGTGGCGCAGCAGGTTTTCCAACAAAACCCGCAGCGAAAACGGCAGGCGCGAGACGCCGTGAAGCCCGTTCTTCTCGGCCTCAGGCAGAGAATAATAGGAATAGGTTTTGTCACCGACGGCCAACGACCGCTTGCAGTTGAAGCTGTCGAGGGACGGCGGGGTGGTCGAGAGGCTTTCAACGCTCATGGGGTTACTCCAAGGTGTTGCGGTTGATGACTGGATCTATCGGTCGAGCCAGCCGAAACCGCGCCGCCGGAGTGCCGACGGAGGACCGCAAACCGTGAGGCAAGCGGACCTGCTTTGCGCTAGCGTCAATAGTCAAGACACCACTATATAACGCCGCGGCACGGCGTGCCAAGACGACCTTCGATTGGCCAAACCGCGAAGCCGAACCCACGTGACCACCACCCAAAATCCCGCCATCAAGGCCCTTATCGTGCAAGACATCGTCGTCGAGCGCGGCGGACGGCCGGTAATCGATGGGCTTTCGTTTACTGTTTCGGCTGGCGAAGCGTTGACCGTAAAGGGCCCAAACGGCGCGGGCAAAACGACCTTGATGCGCGCGATTGCCGGTTTTATCGCGCCAACGACTGGCAGCATCTCATTAAACGTGGCCGACAGTGGCAACGCCGACGACCCGACCGTCGCAGAACGTGCCCATGTGATCGGCCACTTAAACGGCGTGAAGGCGACGCTCACGGTTGAAGAAAACCTTGCCTTTGCACGCGCGTTTCTGGCGACCGACCGCCGCAGCATCGGTAGCGGCCACACTGGCGCTAAACGAGCCGACGCACCAAGGTCCACTCTGACTGACCCGGTTTACATAGCGCTCGACCGCCTCGGCCTGGGCGCCTTGGCGGCCATACCCGCTGGCCTGTTGTCAGCTGGACAAAAGCGGCGACTTTGCCTCGCTCGATTGCTGGTCACATACCGACCATTGTGGCTGCTCGACGAGCCGACGGTCTCTCTCGATATTGCCTCGACGAAACTCGTCGCCGACTTGATCGACGAGCACGTCGCCAATGGTGGGCTCGCGATGATCGTAACCCACGTGCCGCTTGGGCTGTCGTCAACGCGGGAACTCGTTATCGGCCAACCGATCGAGACACCACAGGTCGCCCCATGATGGGGCCGCTCGTCGCTATCATCGGGCGCGACATCAAGCTCGCAATTCGCGACGGCGCTGGTCTTGGCACCGCGCTTGGGTTTTACATGCTCGTCGTAACGATGCTGCCGCTCGGGCTCGGCCCCGATATGAAACTGTTGTCGCGCATCGCACCCGGCATGCTTTGGATCGCCCTGTTGCTGGCAGCCTTACTATCAATGTCCCGACTGTTTGAAGCCGACCAGGACGATGGATCGATCGAACTGCTCGCGACAGGCACGCTGCCTTTAGAAGTAATCGTGGCGGCCAAGGCTTTCGCCCATTGGGTAACGACGGCCCTGCCCCTCGCGGTCGCGACGCCCGTGTTGGGTTTGCTGCTAAACCTCGATCTTCAGGCCAACGGTCCGCTACTGTTGACGATGTTGGCTGGAACGCCAGCCATTAGCTTTCTGGGGGCCATCGGGGCCGCCCTGACGTTGAAGGCCAGACGGGGCGGACTACTGATCGCGCTGCTGGTTCTTCCGCTTTACATCCCAACGTTGATATTTGGGATCTCGGCGATCAGCGCGGTGCTGCTTGATACCGGCGCATTCGCGCCATCGATCTTGATTCTGTCAGCGATCTCGCTGATCTCGATCGTGCTCGCCCCCATCGCAGCTGCTGCGGCCCTCCGAGCGCAACTTGGCTAAGCCGATGATCTCAAGAGCTTAAAACTCCAGCGCCAACACGAGAGCATCAACAGGGGGCTCGCCCCTGCGCTGATAATACTTTGGCCGGATGCCAACGCGTTTGAAGTCGAGCTTGTCGTAAAGCCGCAGCGCTGCGGTATTGTCGACGCCAACTTCCAGGAACAATCGCCGCGCCTCTGCCTTAGCGGCAGCGCGAACGAGACCCTCGATGAGTTTTTCTCCAAGTCCGCGGCGTTGAAAGCGCGGCGCTACGCCAACCGATAGGATTTCAGCTTCGTCGCTGGCCAGTTGAGCAAGGATGAAGCCTGCTGGTTCACGGCGCATTCCAGCCACCGCAATCAAAGCGGCAGCAGCAGGATGTTCGAGCAGGGTCCGGATCGCGTCCGTTGTCCAAGGGGGATTAAACAACTCACCATGGAGCGTCGCCACGTCCTCAGCCCGTTCAGGGCTCGCCCATAGCAAGCTGATCGGTTCGAGTTCGTTCAGCAGTGGATCGATCACGTCCACGACATCCCCAAAGCGTAAAGCTCTATGCACGACCACAACCTTAAGTGCGCCACGGTTGTGCACGTGCTGCAATGCAATTACAGCCTGCATGAACCGCGCAGCGGCGATGATGCTGCGGTTACGTACCGCTTACTCTCACGATTTGCCCCACTGCTTTCCCCGGCAGCGCGTCCGCGCCCCTCAAGTAAAGCGGGGCCACATGAAGAGCGTTTACGCCGGACTGTGTCACGAGCGAGACAACAGTTTCTGAACGGGGGATGAAATCGTCGATAATATTCGCCATTCGGTGTGACGCAGACGCGGGTTCAAACACCACCGCACCATGGGAGCCCGCAAATTTGTTAAGCGCATTGCGGGCAACGAGTTGTGCTGGCCCCCTTGGCCAAAGACCCGACGCATCAACGATTTGAACATAGAGTTCGGGGCGCCCCATCTCTATAGCAACGCAAATGTTGGAGGGCTCGTCCGACCGCGCCAATGCAATTTGGCGCCCGATCACGTGAAGCGAGCTGACGCCAAGAGTTCGACAGCCTATGGCTAGCGCGAGACCTTTTGCCGCAGCAATTCCGATCCGCGTCCCCGTGAAGGAACCAGGCCCCACCGTTACCGCGACAACCGCGATCTCAGCCAACGCGACATTGGCTTCGCTAACCACCTCTGCAACCATGGGCAGCAAACGCTCAGCCTGTCCTTTGGCCATTCGCTCAAACCGTGAAACGATGGCCGGGCCCAGCCTCCCGCCCCCAATTGCAACCGAGCACGCTGCAAAACAGGTATCGATCGCCAACACGATCCCCGCTACCGCTGGCTCTCGCCCTTGGGCATCACGGTCCTCGTCCCGCCCTTGCGTCACACGATCTGCGCCATTTCGTCGAAAGTGAACCGTGGCGACCGAGGGTGGAGATCCGCAGCGTCGCCGTAGCCAAGGTTGAGCAAAAAGTTCGACTTGACCTGCGTCCCAGCGAAGAATGCCGCATCAACGCCCGCGTTATCAAAGCCCGACATTGGCCCGCAATCGAGCCCCAAAGCACGGGCTGCCAGGATCAAATAGCCGCCCTGCAGCGTTCCGTTTCGGATCGCGCTCACCCGAGCAAACTCTTCGTTGCCCGTGAACCATGATTTCGCATCGTAGGCTGGGAACAGCTGAGGCAAATGCTCGAAGAAGTTGAGGTCGTAGGCAACAATTGCTGTCACCGGGGCCGACATCGTCTTGGCCCGATTACTCTCCATCACGAGCGGCTCAAGTTTTGCCTTCGCGTCCTTCGACTTTACAAAAACCAACCGCATTGGCGACATGTTTACGCTGGTCGGCGCCCACTTCGTGAGGTCGACGAGTTCCCGAAGGACGCTGTCTGCGACGTCGCGGTTCTGCCACGCGTTGTGGGTTCGGGCATCAAAAAACAGCTGATTGAGAGCAGCAGCGGAGATCGGGCCAGATGCGCTCCCTGATGCGCTCCCAGATGCGCTCCCTGGTGCCAGCGTAGCGTTCAAGTTGGTCGGCACGCTCGTCATGGTCGTCATCTTTCCAATAAAAATCACACATCCGACGCTCCGGGGACCCTGACCCTAACCTTTGGTCAGCGCCATGTCGTCGCGATGGATCAGCTCGTCTCGCCCGGTGAAGCCCAAAATGGCCGCAATGTCACCCGACCGTTTGCCGCAAATGCGCTCTGCATCTGCCCGCGCGTAGGCGATGAGCCCACGGCCGATTTCGCGTCCGTCTGCCCCCCGGATCAACACGGCATCGCCCCGGTCGAACTGCCCGTCGACGCGGGTCACGCCAGCTGGCAGTAAACTGCGACCCTGGCCGAGCGCGCGTTCAGCGCCAACATCAATGTGCACGGCGCCCTTGGGTTCAAGCTGTCCAGCGATCCACCGTTTCCGGGCGGTAACAGGATCCGTCCCCGCGATAAACCAAGTGA
>JBBQNE010000195.1:0-4648 GCA_038329675.1 Hyphomicrobiales bacterium
CACAACGCGGGCGGGCCGCAACAGGCGACCACCGATCGTATAGCCGTCCTCAAGAACTTGGACGACGGTACCGGGGGAGTGACTATCATCTTTGACTTGCTGGACCGCTTCTTGGCATTTGGGATCAAACCGCGACCCCAAAGTTTCCATTTTTTGAATGTTGAATTTTTCCAGCACGGAAATTAAAATACGTTCGGTGGCGCGGACACCATCACCCAATGGGTCGTTTTGCTTGGCTTCGTTGCGCGTCGTATCGATAGCGGCGATAGCGCGTCGCAAATTGTCGGACACCTGTAGGATTTCTAATGCGAATTTCGTCAAGCTGAATTCGCGTGCGTCCACTACGGCACGTTCGGCGCGCTGTCGCGCGATCTCAGCTTCGGCCGTTGATCGAACCGCAAGCGCCTGGAGTTCCTCTATCTCGGATTTGAGCGCGGCAACTTCGGCCAGGGTCTCCGGCACTGGAGGAACGGAATGGTCCTCGACATCCCAGCCACATCCTGGCGGCTCGAACCCGTTCGGCTCACGATCTTCATTGCTCATGGCCGCCTCAGAGTTTGATGGGCGCAAGTAAGTGTGTGAATCATGTTGGCCTGTTGGGGCCGTCGGCGTCCTCGAATTCGGCATCGACCACATTGGGGTCGGTCGGCGGTTTGGCCCCGGTCTCAGCAGATGCATGACCCGCCTGTCTCAGTTTGTCAGCCGTCTCAGACGTTGTTGCAGCTGTGGCCTCGATGATCCCCACATCCTCACGGCTCAGCGCTAAACGTAACTCCCCGATGTCCTGGGTGAGCTGAGCCTTGAGTTCGGTTGCGACATCGGTTCCAACATCGGCGAGCGCCTTTTCAGCCGTGTAGAGCGCTGCATCGCCCGAGTTACGGGCTTCGACGAGCGTCTTGCGCCGCTTGTCGGCGGTCGCGTTGGTTTCGGCTTCCTTGACCATCCGTTTGATGTCGGCCTCGCTCAGACCGCCGGTTGCCTGGATCTTGATTTTCTGGTCTTTGCCGGTCGCCTTGTCCTTGGCCGAGACGTCGACAATTCCGTTGGCGTCGATATCGAAACTTACTTCGATTTGCGGCTGGCCGCGCGCAGCTGCACCAATCCCCACCAGGTCGAATTGACCCAATGACTTGTTGTCGGCGGCCATCTCGCGCTCGCCCTGGAACACGCGGATCGTGACCGCGGGCTGATTATCCTCGGCGGTCGTAAACGTCTGGCTGCGTTTAGTGGGAATCGTGGTGTTGCGTTCGATCAGTTTCGTCATCACGCCGCCGAGTGTTTCCAGGCCTAGCGAAAGCGGGGTCACATCGAGCAGGAGTACGCCCTTGACGTCGCCTTTCAGCACGCCAGCCTGGATCGCGGCGCCAATGGCTACGACCTCATCGGGGTTCACGCCCTTGTGCGGCTCGCGGCCAAACAATCTTTTGACCGTAGCCTGAACCTTGGGCATGCGCGTTTGCCCGCCGACCAGCACAACTTCGTTGATGTCAGCAGCGCTCAGTCCGGCGTCCTTGAGTGCCGCTTGGCATGGTGCAACCGTTCGTTCAATCAGATCGTCTACGAGGGCTTCGAGCTTGGCTTGGCTGAGTTTGATGGCGAGGTGCTTGGGGCCGTTGGCGTCTGCGGTGATGAAGGGCAGGTTGACTTCCGTCTGAGTGACGCTCGAGAGTTCGATCTTAGCTTTTTCGGCAGCGTCCTTCAGGCGTTGAAGCGCGAGCCGGTCCTTGCGCAGGTCGATGCCGCTATCCTTCAGGAAGGCATCGCAAAGATGCTCGACGATGCGCATGTCGAAATCTTCACCGCCCAGAAACGTATCCCCGTTGGTCGCTTTGACTTCGAAGACGCCGTCGCCAACCTCAAGGACAGAAACGTCGAACGTGCCCCCGCCCAGATCATACACGGCGATCTTGCCACTCGTCTCTTTCTCCAGCCCATAGGCAAGTGCCGCTGCCGTCGGCTCGTTGATGATCCGCAGCACTTCGAGGCCGGCGATCCGCCCAGCATCCTTGGTGGCCTGGCGTTGGGCATCGTTGAAGTAAGCGGGGACTGTGATCACTGCCTGCGTGACTTTTTCACCGAGGTTCGCTTCGGCGGTTTCTTTCATCTTTTGCAGAATGAACGCGCTGATCTGGCTTGGGCTGTATTTTTTGCCGCGGGCCTCTGCCCAGGCATCGTTGTTGTCACCAGCGATGATCTTGTAAGGGACCATGCCTTTGTCTTTGGCGGTGACGGGATCGTCAAACCGGCGGCCGATGAGGCGTTTGATGGCAAAGATCGTGTTGTCGGGGTTGGTGATGGCTTGTCGTTTTGCCGCCTGGCCAACAAGCACGCCGTCATTTTCGGTGAAAGCGACGACCGAGGGCGTTGTTCTCGCTCCTTCGGCATTTTCGATGATCCGCGGTTTTTGGCCGTCCATCACGGCGACGCACGAGTTCGTCGTGCCGAGATCGATTCCAATAACTTTCACCACGATTACGCTCCTTTACTAATAATTCTAAGTTGCGACTGCTTTTTCTATAGCCAAAACGTCGAGTGCACGTACTGATTAGGAAGGCGAAAGGAGCAACTTCAACTGTTAAAGGTAATGCCTCGCTTATTTATGAGATCGCTTTACCAAAAATTTGGAAGAATAGCGGTTGTGCATTCTATTGCAGATAAAATTAAACGCCATCCCGGCGTAAAATGAGAACGCCAAGCGTCGGATGGCGAAGTGTCTTTGAAGCCGTCGCCTTAGCAAGTTTGATGATATTTTCTTCTGTTTCTACAAAACACTGACCTTCTACTTTTTTGCCCGAACAAGCCGCAGAACGCATTGCGTCATCTGCATCGTCCTCATCGACTGGAACGATAAGATATGCCCCATCAACCATCTTGCGAGCAATCCAATAGCTGAATTGAGAGCTACCTTTGTATACACCTTCAACAAGGAAATTATCTTGATCAAGAACAACGCCAACAAAACTTTTAACCCGGTCGTTGCTGCCGCGAACCAGAACATAGTTCTTGCCTGTCCATTGATAGGAAGCCGTGTGCAGCGCGTTTGCTTTCCCGTCGACAAAATCTTCGTAGAAATGAACCTCGAATTTATCACCCATTAGTGGCTTCGCGTCCGCGACTAGCGGTTTTTCGGATTGAACGCACCCGGAAAGGAAGAGAGCAGCCACACTGGCAAACGCTAAGAGGGTACCCTTAAAGCCAGTCAACTTGAGATCAGAATTCATTGCTTTCATCTCCTTTGGGCCAAATGCGCGCACGCGTTCCACCGTGGCAATAAGGCTTAAACACCTCATGCAGAAGCCTCGGAAACTACTCAGGCAGTCTCTCAGATCGGGCGAACTACGGTGCCTTTTGAATCGAACGCAACAGAAATGGTTTTTCCACGCTCCCGTCACTTCACGCCAAATGACCTCATAACTGATCCTGAGCTGGGAAGTCGCCGTGACCGATCATTTGTTGATGCCGTTAGCGCGCAGCTGACGCAATTGGGCATAGCAACCGGAGCGCCTTTTATTCAGGAGCGCTTGCAAAGAATTGGATAACGCCCGCTGCCGCGCGCCGGCGTCGATCGAACAATTCACTCAATATAACAGCTGCTATTCTGAAAGTTCTGTTAGTCAGTTGAAGTTATAATCTCTGTTTTTCGCTGGGTGATATTGATAATGACCGGCATCGCCGCAAATGCCGCAAGCAAGAGCACGTAGATCGCTCCGGCCGGTGTTTTGTACGTTTCAAGTATCTGTGTCGAGGTCAGTTCCCGCACATACAGTCCAACCGCCAAGTCCGCCAACTGCTGCAGGACGAGCGCACCAATGCCCATCGTAGCGAGTGCGGTTGCCGTCATGGGCAACTGCAGTTTCCGCGGTAACCAGCGCGCCGCCAGTATCATCGCCGCGAGCAGGAGCGGCGCTTCGCACAGAACCGCAACCGTGCTTCCAACCACGGGTTCAACGATCGAAACCCGAATAGAACCGAGCAAAAAGCCAATGCCAAATACGATCGCGAAATACAGAAACGCTGCTTCCAACATTCGCAATAATGTTGAGTTTCCTCGCATCACGGTGCTGTCCCAAATAGCGCGCCTACGCCTGCGGTCATTGTCATGGCCAGCGCACCCCAAAATGTGACACGTATCGCGCCCGTTAACTCGTCGGCACCGCCAGCTCGCGCCGCAGCAATCCCGAGGGCGGCGAGGCATACCAGAGAAGCAGTAGCAACTGATGGGATGAGGCTCGGAACCGAAACGATTGTTGCCACGCCTAATGGCAATGCAGCACCCACAGCGAAACTGGCAGCAGACGCCAAAGCGGCTTGGATGGGTTTGGCGGTAAAGCTTTCAGAAATACCAATTTCATCGCGCGCATGCGAACCGAGGGCATCGTGGGCCATGAGCTGCGCAGCAACCTGTTTGGCAAGGTTCGGATCGAGCCCGCGCGCAACGTAAATCGCTGCCAATTCCTCATGCTCTTCAACCGGATGCGCGGCAAGTGCGATCCGTTCAAGCGCCAAGTCAGCATTTTCGGTGTCGGCTTGCGAGTGGACGGACACGTACTCACCGGCAGCCATCGCCATAGCTCCTGATATGAGCCCCGCAACACCGGCCACCAGAATGCTGTGACGGTCGGAGTTGGCTGAGGCTACGCCCAGCAGT
>JBBQNE010000196.1:0-4174 GCA_038329675.1 Hyphomicrobiales bacterium
TGGTGTCGGACAATGGCAATGAAGTGACTCGTGTGTTTTGCCCCAAGTGCGGCAGCCCTATTTTGGGTCGCAATAGCGGCATGATTGGTTTTGTTACGATAACACTCGGGACACTCGACGAGTCTTCAGAGCTTCACCCGCAGGTCGTGGTTTTTGCTCGAAACCGAAAGACTTGGGACGTTATGGACGACGCACTTCCAACGTTTGACGCGCAACCGGATTGGAAGCCTGAAAAAGGGATCTGACCGCGACTTCCGCTCTGGGTCACAAGTGAGCGTGACGCCGTCGTCAACTCGCTGTCCGAACTTATATTGAAAACGAACCAGCCAGAAAGATGCTGCGCGCTGCGCTGCCATCCGTTCTCGGCCGCCACAACTGCGAAACCCCATGAGACACCTACCGTCTCGACCCTGTGCCGCGCTTCAGGCATCAAAGCTCCACTGCGCGGCGTGTGACGAACCGCACGCCGGAGGGCGAGCTGTCGCGGGCGTCTGCACGTCTCGAGCAGCGCACTCGTCTGCGCATCATGCGGCGCGGAACAGGCGGACGGCTTCGTCGCATTCAAATAGGTAGAGCAGCGCACGCAACGCTTCGCCGCGCGGCGAGGACAATTCCGGGTCCTGCGTTAAAATCATCTTGGCGTCGTCTCGCGCGGTGGCGAGCAGGTCTTCAAAGCCCGGCACGTTGGCCACGCGAAACTCGGGCATGCCCGATTGACGCGCGCCAAGCACTTCGCCACCGCCGCGCAATTCGAGATCCTTTTCAGCGATCAAGAAGCCGTCTTCGGTCTCGGTCATCATTTTGAGGCGGGCTTCGGCCGTTTTGCCGAGCGGCTCGTCGTGGAGCAGCAGGCAGAAACTCTGGCGTTCGCCACGGCCGACGCGGCCGCGCAATTGGTGGAGCTGGGCGAGGCCGAAACGTTCGGCGTGTTCGATGACGATGATCGACGCGTTGGGCACGTTGACGCCGACTTCGATGACGGTGGTGGCGACGAGGACGCGGAGCTTGGCGCTGGCGAAATCGGCCATCACGGCGTCCTTCTCGGCAGGCTTCATGGCCCCATGCAACAGGCCGACGCCATCGCCCAAAATTTGTTGCAGGTGGGCGTGGCGGGCTTCGGCCGCGGCGAGATCGCTGGTGTCTGACGTCTCGATCAGCGGACACACCCAATAGATCTGGGCGCCGGAGGCCAGCGCGCGGCGCAACCCGTCGACCACATCTTCGAGGCGAGCGATGGCGGGCATCGTCGTCTTGATCGGCTTGCGGCCAGGCGGTTTTTCGGTCAGGCGCGACACATCGAGATCGCCGTAGTGCGTCATCAGCAGCGTGCGCGGAATCGGCGTCGCGGTCATCGCCAGGACGTTGGCGCCCGGCCCCTTGGCTTGGAGCGCCATGCGCTGGCCGACGCCGAAGCGATGCTGCTCATCAACCACCACGAGCGCAAGATCGCGGAATTCGACGTCGGCTGAAAACAGCGCGTGCGTGCCAACGAGAACATCGACCTCGCCAGATGCGAGCTTTGCCAGCAACAGCGTTCGCGCGCGGCCCTTCTCGCGGCCGGTAAGGAGGCCGAGCCTCAAGCCAGCTGCCTCGGCAAGCGGTGCGAGGCTTTCGGCGTGCTGACGGGCGAGGACTTCGGTTGGCGCCATCAGGGCCGCTTGCGTGCCGCATTCGACCGCATTGGCCATCGCCATCAGTGCAACGACGGTCTTGCCAGAGCCGACGTCGCCCTGGAGCAATCGCATCATCCGGTGTGGCGCGGCGAGGTCGATTGCGATCTCTTCAAGGGCGTCGACTTGCGATCGCGTGAGCTTGAACGGCAACGCAGCGGTTAACCGACGGCGGATGCGGCCATCGCCAGCAATGGCGCGGCCCTTCTGGGCTTTGTGATTGAGCCGGACGAGGCCCAGCGCGACTTGCCGGGCAAGCAGTTCGTCGTAGGCGAGGCGTTGCCACGGCGCGCCGCCAGCCGAAATATCCGCGGTGTCAACCGCCCGGTGGATGCGCAAGATGGCGGAGGCAAAATCGGGCCATCCTTTGGCCGCCAGGAATGCCGGGTCGAGCCATTCCGGCAGCGCTGGCACCGCCGACACGGCCTGCCGCACGGCTTTGGCGAGGACCTTGCCCGATAGCCCAGCCGTCAACGGATAAACCGGTTCGAGCATCGGCAGATCGCTACGCTTTTCGGGCGGCACGATGTAGTCGGGGTGGACCATCTGCGCGGTCTCGCCATAGCGCTCGACGCGACCCGACACGTAACGCTCAGAGCCTTCGGGCAACGAGCGCGCAACGAACCCCGGATCGACGGCAAAGAACACGATATCGAGGCGGCCCGTATCATCTTCGGTCAGCACTTTATGGGGCGCGCGAGGATTGCCGCGCGGCGCGAGCCGGTGCTTCAGGACGCGGACTTTAAACGTCGCAATCGTGCCCGGCACGGCATCGGCAACGGATGGCTCAGCCCGGCGATCGACGACGCCCGTTGGCATGTGCCAGACAAGATCGGCAACGCGCGGCTCTGCCGTGCCAGGGGGAAGCGCGACGGCCTTTTTCATCAGCACGGCCATGCGCGGACCAACGCCGGTCAAGCTTTCGACGGAGGCAAACAGAGGGTTTAATTCGGGCGGACGCATCGGCTCTCAAAGCTAATTGGCCAGACAGATGGGCAGGACGCCTCTATACCCCGATCGCAGCAACTGTCGTCACGGTTCGACGCCATAGCCGTGGAGGACGCAAGCAATGACGATGACACCTGCGCGGAGGCGCATTGCGATCACGCCAATCGCAACCACCACGACCCGCATCGCGATTGCGCTCGTGGCGGCTCTGTTACTCGGCGTCCCAGGGGAGCTGGGGCAAGCCCAGGCCGCACAACAAAGCCCGATACCGACTGCAATGGCGGGGACATGGACTGTCACGGCGATCGCTGGCGCGGCGATCGAGCCCAGCATCGTATCGACCGTCATCTTTGATGGCGGCGCCGTGGCAAGTGGAACCACTGGCTGCAACCGCTACCGCGTGCCGATGACCACATCAGATAAGTTACTATCGTTTGGCGCGATCGCGACGACGCGGCTGGCGTGTCCCGAACCGCAAATGGCGCGAGAGCGGGCGTTCATCCAAGCGCTTACAGGGACGGCCGTGTTTCGCCACGATGGCGCAACGCTGATATTTTTCGATCAAACCGGCCGCGAGCTGATGACGCTGACGGCTGGCAAGTGAACCGGCGGCGCGCTGCGTTCACTCTTGGACGGGCGTGACCGTGTAGCCAGCGTCGCGAAACAACGTGACGAGGCCCTGTTTGCCCGGCAAGTGCAAGGCACCTACGGCGATAAATGCCCCGCCCTTGTCGACGAGCGGTTTAGCCCGGTCGCGCATCCGCACATTGCGATCGGTCAACAGCGCCTTCTCGAAGCTCGCAAACGAGACCTTGCCGACGTTGGCTTTTTCGGCGAGGTGCATTTGTAATGGCAGCGCAGCCCCGATGTTGCGGGTCAGATAAAGGTTGATCAATGTCGCGGTCGTGTCGTCGAGACGCTGGCGATACTTGAGACCGGCCCGCAAATGCTGGACCTGATCAGCCTCGGGCATTTTGGCCAACGCACTGACTTGCTCCTTGACGGTTTCAAGTCCGACGACCCTGATTTTTTTGGCGTTCGCGGTCGTTTCGATGTGGCTGTCGAGCACCTGCGCGCCGGTCACCATGCGCACCCGTTCGCACATCGAGATCGCCAATTGCATGCTGACGACCCATGGCTTGAGCATGCGCACGGCCTCGGGCGGCATCCCAGAGTCGGCTGAAACTTCGCTCACGGCAGCAAGCTCGGCTGGCGACAACACCTTCGATAAATCGCGACCGTCGGTGTAGACCATGAGGTCGGCCGCTTCGAGCATTGCCGATGACATCATCTTTTCATTGTTGAGCCCGGCGACTTCAACGGCAACGACCTTCGATGCGGCGAGCGCCGTCTCCACCGCCGGTGATAATTTGACGACGCGATCATCGGTCAGGTGGATCGTACCCATCAGGTAGGACGGCTGAGCCACGCCCTTTTTTTCTATTCTCCACAGCCGCGCGTTGGTATTTTCCGTCGCCGCCGCCTTGGCCATGATGGCAGCGTGCGCGGTTGGATCGGTGGTCGCGAGTTCAGCCAACATATCGCGGCCCTGGCAG
>JBBQNE010000197.1:0-3881 GCA_038329675.1 Hyphomicrobiales bacterium
AGAAGGCCCGCACCGCGACTCCGATCTCGCACTCGACCTATTGCTGCACGAGGCGTACGAAGCCGCCTACCGCGCGCGTCTCGTCAGCACTCTTACTGAAGAAGCCGATGGCGGCGCACCAGTCGTGCGGCTACCGCATCGGCCGACAGTCCAAGCCGCATTTTGTATCGATGTCCGCTCGGAAGTTTTTCGTCGCGCTTTCGAAACCGCGACCCCGGGCGCGGAGACAATTGGTTTTGCAGGATTTTTTGGGTTTCCAATTGAATATGTTCCAATTGGACAAGAGCGCGGCGGAGCCCAGTGCCCGGTTCTGCTAAAGCCCGCGTTCACCGTTTGCGAGGCCGTGAAGGGTGTCAATGAAACAACCGAAAACGAGGTGCTCGGATTGCGTGTCTTGCGGCGCCGCGCCGCACGATCGTGGAAATCTTTCAAGCTGTCTGCGGTGTCGTCTTTTGCCTTCGTCGAAACCGTCGGACTGACGTTTGCAGGTAAGCTTGCAACCGATAGCCTTGGCATGACGCGACCCGTACCCAGCCCGAGCGTCGACGGCATTGACGACGCGATGGTCGCCCGCTTAGGCCCCCGGCTCGCCTCGCGCGAAGTTTCCGGGCGAATGACGGGCTTTACTCCCGAGCAACGGGTCGCCATGGCCGAAGCCGTGCTCAAGGCCATGTCGATGACGGGACCGTATGCGCCGCTCGTGCTCCTCGTTGGACACGGCAGCACCACCGTCAATAATCCGCACGCCTCTGGCCTCGATTGCGGAGCGTGCGGCGGCCATACCGGCGAGGCCAACGCGCGAATTGCAGCTGCTGTCCTCAATGATGCTGGCGTCAGAACCGGCCTCGTCGCTCGCGGGATAACAATACCCGAGGACACGTGGTTTTTGGCAGCCCTCCACGACACAACAACTGACCGCGTCAAACTTTACGATACGGCCGAAATCCCAACCGCATTGACGCGCGATCTTGAAACCGTCGAGGCCGCGCTGCAGCGAGCTAGCAGCCTCGCCCGTCTTGAACGCAGTGCGCTGCTTGGGATCGAAAACAAACGCGACGTCGATCGTAATGTCGTTAGCCGCAGCCAAGATTGGTCGCAAGTTCGACCCGAATGGGGCCTCGCTGGCAACGCGGCATTCATCGCCGCTCCCCGGTCTGTGACGCGCACGTTTGACTTGCAGGGCCGCGCCTTCCTCCACAGCTACGAACACGACCAAGATATTGGCTACCCCGTGCTAGAACTCATCATGACGGCACCGATGGTGGTCGCGAGCTGGATCAATCTTCAGTATTACGGCTCGACGGTGAACAACGCCGTCTTCGGCAGCGGCAACAAGGTGCTGCATAATGTCGTCGGCCAGCTTGGCGTCTTGGAGGGCAACGCTGGTGATCTGCGGACGGGGCTGCCGTGGCAATCCGTCCACGACGGCATCCGACTCATCCACGAGCCATTGCGCCTCAATGTGTTCATCGCCGCCCCCGAGGCAGCGATCGACGCTGTCCTAGCCAAGCACTCTGGCGTCCGAGACCTCGTCGCGAATTCGTGGGTCTTTCTGCATGCACTCAGCGACGACGGCCGCACCATCCATCGTTGGCATGCAACAGAGACTTGGCAACCCATTTAAGGCAACGGCTTTCCACAATCAATGCAGCCTCTCATCGATCGACTTCGTTGCCAGCCATTAGCCTGTCGCGGCGTCATGAGACGCGGCCGGTACAATGTCTCAAAACGCTGCCGAGATCGTTGGCAAGGTCGTCAGGCTTTGCCATCGCCCCAACTGACAGCTGATGCCGGTCAGACCATGACCCCATACGACCCCTCTGCGGAAGTACCGACGCCTCTCGTTCCCACCACGGACGTTGCATTTACGGCAACGTCATCCAGCGTGCGCAGTAGGCGGCAATACAAAGCGCGATGACGACCCCTGCCACGCAAGCCGCCCATCCGAAGGTGACAAACAGCTGCCCAAGGACAGCACTGCCAGCAAGACCGCCCAAGAAGTAACAGGCGAGGTAGATACCGCTCGCCGAGCCCGCCTCGATGCCAGCTGCGCGTCCAACAAAGCCCGTGGTTATACCTTGGGCGAGAAATGTCCCGACCCCCATCAACGTCATCCCCGCCAGAACCGCCGCCAAGGCAGGTAACACCATCAACGGCGCACCTACTATTGCTATTCCCAGTGCAATCCGAAGCGCTAAACGCGTGCCCGTGCGTGCAACAAGCCAGCCCGCAAGCGGCGTCGTAAAAATCGCTGGCAGGAACACAAAATAAACCAGACCAATCGACATCATTCCGAGGGCGAATGGCGGACGCACCAGAACAAAGTTGACATAGGTAAATGTGCCGATAAACGCGAACAGGATGCAAAAACCGACAACAAAACTGGCGCGTAGCGACGTTTGAGCAAAGTGCTGCCGCCAGATCTGGAGTTTCAGGTCCGGCGGTGTTGCAGATATGGGCATAGCGTTCATCGATTTTAGCGTGACGAAGGCGATGGCCGCACCTGCCAAATTCAGCGCTGCAAAAATATAAAAGTTGGCCGCTAGCCCAACACTCCCCACGATTGAGGCCGACAATAGTCGACCAAACAAATTACTCGCTACATTCCCGGTGATATACGCTGCAAATGCAGCTGATGTAGATTGCCCGCACGTTTCCTCCGCCAGATAAGCGAGCGTCAACGTGAACGCGGCCGACATGAACAGTCCCTGCACAATTCGCAACAGTGTAAAGGTCGCTATGTCGGGCGCATAAGCCAATAACAGCGTTGGAATGGATAGGGCGGCTAGACTGGCGACCACTCCGAAGCATCGGTCGATCTGGCGACTAAAATAGGCAGCCGTAAGTCCAGCAATGACCATGCCAATCGTACTGGCGTTGACGGCCGTACCCATTGCCGCCGGACTAACGCGGTAGGCCGCCGCTAGGTTCGGAAGAATGGCTTGCGTTGCAAAAAGGTCAACGACCGTCAGGAACGCAATCAGCCCTATAATAACCTGTTTTCCGATCCGCTCAGCGATCACCACGACCTACAATGAAGCCGACACTTCGTGCGTCGTGCCGTTTGCAGCCGACGTTGACACCGCACCGCCGCGTTGCCATCCGTCCGGCCCACTATCATGCAAGATGACGCCTTCTCTGCATGCCGCCGGACGACGCCAGGGTGCCGCCTCGATCGCCGCACAGGCGTTTTCGTATCCAGCCTGGCGCCGTTTTGCGATCCCGGACGGGGAAAAGTCGATATCTTTATTTTGATCTTCGTGATCTAGCCGCGGCGCGAGCAGTCGCACCACGTGCATCTGCGTAACACAACCGTGCTCAACGTATGCGCTAACAGCCTCTGACTGCCTCAACTTTTCGGGCATCAACGCGATGAGTTCGCTAAGCATATGCCTGAGCCGATGCGTTTCGAGCTGACGCATAATATGACTTGCGACCCGGCTCGAATATTGAATATCTTTGTGTCGATGCGCAACGTCCAACAGCGTACGCGGCTCTGGCCCGATCGGATTCCATAAATGGACCGAGAAGATTAGTGAACTTTTCCTTTCTGGATCGTCGAAAACCGCTTCGGCCGGAGTATTCGATAAAATCCCGCCATCCCAGTAGAGTTCCCCATCGATTCGGACCGGTGGAAACGCAGGCGGCAATGCGCCGGATGCGAGAATATGCTTGACGGACAATTCCATCGTGTTGCTGTCAAAATAGTGCATTTTGCTAGTGCAAACGTGAGCTGCGCCCACCGACAAACGCGGCTTATTGGTATTTAGCAACTTGGCATCAATCAGCCCATTGAGCGTCGCTTCAAGCTGGACCGTCGAATAATAGCCAACCTCCTCCGCGTCCATACTGAATTGCGGCCCAAAAAGCGCCTGCGGGTT
>JBBQNE010000198.1:0-3754 GCA_038329675.1 Hyphomicrobiales bacterium
GCGCCCAGAACCTCCCGCAGAACGACCTGTGCGAGCGGCCGGTAGGCTTTTGCGGCCGCCAGCACGAGTTCGATCGCCGCGTCACTGTCGGCAGTTGCTTCGACGCGGCCAGAGTGAGATCGCGGTTGGCGCCCATCGCTCGATGGCCCAAGCTTGGACGTCGCCGGTGTCGTTACGCCAGCTCTCGATATCCTACCTCTCGACGGCCCAAGCCCTAGGTTGCACGGCTCCGATGACGTCGCGTAAATCGGCTGGCCCCCGTTGTGGTGTATGCGTTCCAGCCACGATGCCTTGGCGAACGTTAAGCCACGCTGGCGCAGCCAGTCGATCACATCGTTGCGCGCCGTAAGACGACTGGCGTCGATCATCGCCATCCAGTCACTGAGGTCGTTGCCAGTGTCGGTGGACAGACCGGCGATGAATGCGCGCTCTTTGTCGACGAAATGCGATGGGGTCACCGCGCGGATCCTCCCTAGCCCTCACCGTCGTATAGCCGATTTGCAGGCCAACTCGTGGGAGATCCGTTCGGCTCTTGGCGTCTTATCGTTGACACCGTGGAGTTTGGGCTTGCGCCGTTTATTTTGCGGCTTTCGCCGGTTATTTTGCGGTTTTCGCCGTTTATTTTGCGGCTTTCGCCGGGCGAATCGGGCGAGGCGGCGCGGTGTTGCCTGGAGCAAACTCGGCATCCAAGTCATAGGCTGGACAGTTTTTCTCGCGCAGCTTCGCATTATAGGCTTCGACCTGCCCGAGTTCCTGGGCAAGGTCGGCCGACGGATCGATACCCCGCGAGGTCCCGCCGACAATTGGCGTTGCAGCGGCTTGCAGGCTTCGTGACAACAACGACGTCCGTCCATCACCCATCGCCGCGCGCAGCTGGCGGATCCGGACGCGAATGCGGCCCGTCAGCTTTGCGCAATCAAGGGCTAACTCCTCGGTCGACATGGTGTGTGGCCGCGATGCTGGGCGTGGGCTTTTGACGGGCTCGTTCGATGCCCCGACCACAGATTGTCCACCACCTGGCGAGGCTGTCTGCGCGCTCGCTGCGGGGTTAAGCATTGCGCCAAACGTGACTGCCAATGCAATTGCGACCCAACCGCTCCATCGTCCGTTTACTGGGCGTAGCGCGAAGCGCGTTTGAACAGAGGTCTGCGGCTTTGAATTTATGGCCATGACGGCGAGATCGGGCATGATCCCGGCCGAAATTTGACAATGGACACTGCCGCTATGGAAACCGCGGCTAGGCGGTGAGACAGCGGCTACGGGCAGTAACGCACCCGCAGCCGTTGCCCGAAAGATTTTAAGGACAGGCTACTTTAAGAGCCCGAACACGATGGCACCAACGAGCGCAAAAGACAGAGCTGCGACAAACACCTGTAAACGCATGGTCATCGTCATGACTTGGTACTCCTTCCGTCGGCCATGGCGGTCAACGCGACCATCGCGGCCTCTGTTCCGAGACACTGCCGACGCTAAGCTCGATCTACAGCGCCACCTGGAAATCTCGGAAAAACAGTGGTTAATTTCAAGAATAAAACTGCATCTTTTCGCAGTGCAGCGTCGAATTCTGCGCTCTCCTGAGCCGTGTGGCCGCAAAAATTGGCAGCGTAGCAACACCTGGATGCAGCGACGCCACGATCAGAGACGTACATCACACTGTCGGTGGCGGCACAACCACAGTGCCAAACGGGTCTCGACTTTGGCGATGGACCATCGCACATCGCCATCGCGACGTTTTTTTCAGCCAAGTGAGCCAACATGCCAGCCCCGACGTCGGACCATTTCAACGGCTTCGTGATCAGCAAATCCGATGTTGGACAAAACGTCAGCTGGGCTGCCCTCACCGCTGCGGATCTGATGCCAGGCAACGTCGATGTCGCCATCAGCCACACGACGATCAACTACAAAGACGGGCTGGCGGTAACGGGCAAGGGTCCCGTCGTTCGTCGGTTTCCGCTCATCCCGGGTATCGACTTCGCCGGCACCGTACTCGCCTCGCAGTCGGCCGAGTTCGCCGTGGGCGATCGCGTGATCCTCAACGGCTTTGGGGTCGGCGAGGTCCACCATGGCGGATACGCACAAATTGCAAGGGTCAAGAGCGATTGGCTCATCAAGGCGCCGACGGCGTTTAGTGCGGCCCAGACAATGGCCATTGGGACGGCTGGATACACGGCAATGCTATGCGTGATGGCACTTGAAGCGCATGGCGTCGCGCCCGGGTCGGGACCTGTTCTTGTCACGGGCGCGGCCGGTGGCGTCGGCAGCATAGCCGTCACCGTGCTTGCTCGCCTCGGCTATGAGGTCCAGGCCGCGACTGGTCGGCTGGAGGAAACTGAATTCCTCAAAGGCCTGGGTGCCACGACAGTGCTTGATCGATCGGAATTTGCAGGCCCACCGCGTGCGCTTGGCAAAGAGCGCTTTGCCGGCGTCATCGACGTCGCTGGCTCAACCACGCTTGCCAATGCGATCTCGATGACGCGGTACGGTGGCTGTGTTGTTGCGTGTGGACTTGCGGCCGGTATGGATCTGCCAACTTCGGTGGCGCCGTTTATCCTGCGCGGGATCACGCTAGCTGGCATCGATAGTGTCATGGCGCCCAAGGCGCGCCGGATCTCAGCTTATGAGCGCCTTGCCCGCGACCTCGACCTCGACAAGCTCGACGCGCTGACCGTCACGCATCCCTTGAGCGCGGTGATCGAACTCGCGCCGCAGATCCTCGCGGGCAAAGTCCGCGGTCGCGTTGTGTTGGACGTGGCCTGACCGCCGTTGAACCCGCTTGGCACCCCGTTGGCGCCTGCTGCCGACCCGGTGTCACTGGACCTACATAGTCGATCGATAGACGTGCCACTTCTGGGCCTTCCGCAACGGACCTTCCCGATGATCCTGCTTGCTCGCATTGCTTCGCTTCTCCGCATTCCGTTGGAGTTCTGCTCGACTTTGCAACGGCTTGGCTGCGGCGTGATGGTCGGGTTCGCCGTCGCGCTCGGCAATGGCCCGGCGGTGGCACAATCGACCTATCCAATTGACCGCGCGGAAATCCTGGCGGGGTCACGCTTCGACCTGAAAGTCGAGTTCGACGGCGTCGTTGCGGCGGGCGAAATCAAAGTTTCGATCAATGGCGAAGATGCTGCAACCGTGTTTGGAGCTCCCCCCGAAGTGGTCGACAAAGAGGAGGGCAACGATGTAACCGCGTACTGGCTACGCGGGGTCGCCCTTGAGAAGCCCGGCTCATACACGATCGAAGCTCGCTCCGTGTCGACGGGGGTAAAGACGACTGTCACATGGGAGGTGTTTGGGACGCCTAAAGGCCGTGTCGCGCGCAATGTGATCCTGCTGATCGGCGATGGCTTGTCGCTAGCGCATCGCAACGCTGCCCGCATGATGTCAAAGGGCATAACCGCGGGCAAATACGGCAGCGAATTGGCCATGGACGACATGCCCCACATGGCGCTGGTGTCGACGGCGGGCAGCGACAGCATCATCACTGACAGCGCCAATTCGGCGTCTGCATATATGACCGGCCACAAAACCTGCGTCAATGCGATGGGCGTCTACTGCGCGAAGAACCGCCAAACGCTGAACCACCCCAAAGTCGAGACATTGGGCGAACTGGTGAAACGCCGCCATGGCCTCGCCATCGGCGTCGTGACGGACACCGAGGTCGAAGATGCGACACCAGCGGCTATGGTCGCCCACACCCGTCGGCGCACGGACTATGACGACATCGTTGTTGCTTACGATCGGGTGAAGCCCGAAG
>JBBQNE010000199.1:0-3571 GCA_038329675.1 Hyphomicrobiales bacterium
GGATGCTTTCGACGCTGGCATAGGCTTGGTCGCGCACGGCGAGCGCGGCCATGTAATCATCAGCCGAGACGCGGCGACCGGCTTCGATCCGTTTGGCGATCGCATCCGAAATGTACTGGCGGCCACGGGCAACAACGGGTCCATAATGGTGCCCGTTTTCGGCCAATTGCACGACGGCTGCTGCATCGGCTACGGCCGCCAACGATGGCGTTTCAAGTTGCTCGACCGAGAACGGCCGCAGCGCGGCAATCAGCTCGCCGAACGCATCGGCCATCACCGGCTCGGCAACCGTGTCGAATGCTGGCGTCGGCAGATACGCGAGGATCGGTGGCAGTGGCGGCTCAGCCAACACCCAGTCCAATAACCGCGACCGACCCTGGTGGTAGCTGACGGGGTCGGCTGGATCGTAACCTGCCATGGCATCGCTGAGCAGAGCGAGGTCGGGCACGGTGCGTGCAAAGACCCCGATCGTGTCGAGCGTTTGCGATTGCAGCAGCACGCCCCGGCGCGAGATCAGCCCGCGCGTCGGCTTATAGCCGTAAACCCCGCAATAGGACGCTGGCCGAATGATGGAGCCTGCGGTCTGCGTGCCAAGTGCCAGCGGAACCATGCCCGCGGCAACGGCTGCCGCCGAGCCTGACGACGAACCGCCAGGCGTGTGGGCGGTATTGACCGGGTTACGCGTCACGGATGGCTCATACATGGCAAGCGCGGTTGTGACGGTCTTGCCCAGGATAATGGCACCAGCTTCGCGCAGGCGCGCGATGCAGGCCGCATCTTCGCGCACCGGTGGGCGATCGGCGGTGTCGAGGCCGTAGCTGGTTGTCATACCGGCGACGTCGATGATGTCCTTGATGCCGATCGGCACGCCGTTGAGCGGACCAACGCCACGGCCTGAGCGCCGCGCGATATCGGCTTCGCGCGCCGCTGTCAGCGCCTGTTCCCGGTCAATCGAGACCCAGGCGTGGAGTTCGCCGTCGCGTGCCTCGATTAGATCGAGACACGCGCTAACGACGGTTTCGCTCGTCAGATCGCCACGGGCGATCGCGTCAGCCATGGCCGACGCTGTCAAACCAACGACGGCATCAGCCTCGCCCGTCATGCCGGGTTTGGTGTCTGCCAACGGCAAGCGATTGGCTTGCCATCGGCATAGACCGTGCCGCCCTCCGTCGTCGTTGGAGCAAGCGAAGCGGCCTTCTTTTCGCAAACCGGCGACTTATGTCCATACAGGTAACCCGGCAGACCAAGGCCGATCTGCGGGAACGTATAGAACAGCACCATCGACAGAATGACGATGTAGAGGAACGGCATAACGCCAGCAAAGATCTGGTCGATCGTGACGTGCTTGGGTGCGACGCCTTTTAAGTAGAACGGCGCCATCGCGACGGGCGGCGATAGGAACGACGTCTGCAGGTTCAGCGCGACGAGAACGCCAAAGAACAGCGGATCGATGCAAAAATCATCGAGCAGCGGCAGGAAGATCGGCAAGAAGATCACGATGATCTCGGTCCACTCAAGTGGCCAGCCGAGCACGAAGATGATCGCCTGCGTCAAGATCAAGAACCAGAACGGCGACAGGTTGAGGCCAAGGATGAAATCCTCGACGACCTTTTGTCCACCAAGCAACGCAAACACCGACGAGAAGACGGCCGAGCCGACGAACAGCCAGCACACCATCGCAGACGCACGCGCGGTGAGGTAGGCGCTCTCTTTGAGCTTGACGCCACCAAACGTATTGCCCGGATAGAGCGCGATCATCGCAAACAGCGCAATTGCTAAGAATGCCGTGATCGATATCGGCGTGAACGGCACACCGAAATTGCGAACGCTCAAAAAGTAGACGATGAGCGCAACAAGGGCGGCGAGGAACGTATAGGTCGCACCGCGTGACAGAGTGCGCGCGTAATCGGCGTTGTAAATCAGCGCCAACAGGATCGAACCCAGCGCACCAACGGCTGCGGCCTCCTGCGGCGTCGCAAGGCCGGCCATGATCACGCCCAACACGCCGATGATCAACGTGGCAAGCGGCACGAACGCGGTGGCAAGTTCGTAGACGACGGCGCTGGTTGACACGTTGCGCTCGGACGGCGGCAACCTTGGCGCAAGCTGCGGGTAGAGGGCTGAGACGATGATTGCGTAGGCGATATACATGCCAGCGAGCATTAGGCCTGGAACGAATGCTGCCGCATAGAGCTTCACGACCGAAACGCCAGCCGTTGCACCATAAAGGATGAGCATGACGGACGGCGGGATCAAAATGCCAAGGCAACCACCAGCGCACACGACGCCGGCTGCGAGCTTGGTATCGTAACCAGCACGCAGCATAACTGGAAACGCGAGCAGCCCCATCAGCGTGACAACGGCGCCAACGATGCCGGTCGCGGTCGCAAACAGGGCGCACGTGATGAGCGTCGCCACTGCAAGTGAACCTGGCACCCAACCAGCGGCGAGCTGGATCGATCGAAATAACCGATCGAGAATGTTGGCGCGCTCGATCACGTAACCCATGAATAGGAACAGCGGGATCGAGATCAGCACGTCGTTCGACATCACCGAATAGGTGCGCTGCACGAACAGCGGGAACACGGTGTCGCCTTGCTGGTAATAACCGAACACGACGCCAAGGGCCATGAGCGTGAACGCGATCGGAAAGCCGAGCATAAGGAAGAATAGGAATAGCACGAGCATCAAGATGCCCATGGCAGCATCAGAGATATAGGGCTGCAGCACCGTCTTGAGTTGGAACGGTACGCTGGCCGCCGCACCGGCGGTTTGAGCCCAAGCCGAGACGATCGGCGTGAGGAAGACGGCGGTGTATAGCACGACCATGATCGCGCCGCCGATGGTCGCACGAACGGGCGTCAGGGGCGGCCGTTTTCTGGAGGTTAATGGCAGCATCAGCGTGCCCCTCCACTCATGCGCGCTTCCATGGCCAGCTTCGCTGCCTCTTGTTCAAGGATGATTTTTTCAAGTTCTTCGACGTCGTGGGCGCGTTGCGGCCACTCGCCCGACCGGATTGTTTGGATACAGCGAACGACTTCGACGACGCCTTGCAATAGCATCAGCACGCCAACGATCGGGATGATTGCCTTGAACGGCCAGATGATTGGGCCATCAGGCGAGGTCGATGAACGCTCGTTGAGCCGGTAAGCGAGCCAGGCAAAATCGAGGCCCGCGTAGCAAAGCGCCAGGATGCCTGGGAAAAAGAACACGAAATATAAAATGAGGTCGGACCACGCCTGACCGCGAGGTGACCAATTCCGATAGAGAAAGTCGCCACGGACGTGGGCGTTGCGCGACAACGTATAGGCACCAGCCATCATGAACAGGGTGCCGTAAAGCATGTAACTGACGTCGTAGGCCCATGAGGTCGGAGCGTTAAAGAAATAACGCGCCACGACTTCGTAGCAGACGGCGAGTGTAAGAGCGAGAATGGTCCAGGAGAACAACTGGCCAATCGTGGCGTTGAGCTGGTCGATTCCGAGCAGCGGTCCATCGAATGCCATAAACAGAAGAAGCGCGACAACGAGAAGCCCGCCCGGCAGTGCAAAGTAGATGAGCGGTGGCGGCG
>JBBQNE010000200.1:0-3543 GCA_038329675.1 Hyphomicrobiales bacterium
CAACTGGCCCACATCCCACAACCCACTGATGGCGCTACGGGCCAGACCGCCCCGCCGGACCCCGTTTAAATTGTGCACACCCTCGGCGGCAATTGCGGCGCGAGGTTGGAGGTGTTGATGATGATGGCTATCGGTTTTGCAAGGCGTTGGGCTTGTGTCTGCCCCTCACCCTCGACGGCATCTCCGCTTTGCGTCGATGTCCGTCTTCGCCTTCTCCCCGTGAGGACGGGCCTCTCTCCGTGAGGATGGGCCTCTCTCCGTGAGGACGGGGAGAGGGCTAAAAGGGTCGTCGCTTAGGGTTTGGCGACGACGGTGGGTCGGGTTTGGGCGAGGCGGGCGAGTTCGCTTTCGGCGTGCGCCGCCGTCATTGTGGAAAACATCTGTTGGAGTTCGGCACCCGTGCGCGGTGTGTAGCCCGTGATACCGTCGCGGCCGTAAAAGGCTTTGAACATTTCGCGGGCGCACTCGATCGACAGTGGACCGATCTCGATCACTTCGTCGATGCGGCCGGGCCGAACGATGGCGGGATCAAGCTTGTTGAGGTGGTTCGTTGTGACGATAAACTTGACGCCATCTGGCGTTTGCATCCCGTCCATCGCATTCAGGATTTCGTGCAATGGCGAGCCACGTAGCGTCAGTTCGCTGGCTTTGGGGGCCGCGCGGTCGGGCGGCTCGTCACGGCTCAAGCTGCCGGTCAACGTGTCGATGTCTTCAATGACGAAAAGGTCGGACGTGGTGCCATAGAGGAACGCTTCACCAAGGCCGTGCAGCGATTTGATGTATTTGATCTCAAAATTAAAGTCGGAAGCTAATGCGTGGATCAAGCTTGTTTTACCGGCGCCTGGCGGGCCGTGGAGGACGATGCCGAGTTTCCACGGGATGCCGCGAGTGGAGTGCCACTGTTCGGCACCTTGAAACCAGGTGATGCGCTCGACGAGGCGATCTTTGATCGATTTATCGACGAACACCGTAGACAATCCACGCTTGCGTCGGCGCAGTCCGCCAGCGCGCCCCGTGGCGTTGAACAGGACGACCTGGATGGTGCTTTTGTGATCTTCGGGTTTGCTGTCAACGACGAAGCGGTCGACGATGGTGCGGTCGCGCGTCAAAAACGAGACGACGATGGTTTCAAACTGCGTGATCTGCTGGGTCGATTTGGTTTTGGAGTATTTGAACAGGACGCCGTTATACACGCCCCAGCCGTTGCCGAAGCCGGTTTTGACTGCGCCGTCTTTGATCTCAAGCGAGCGGCTGAACAGGCCGATGCGGCGGCCCTCGATGAAACTATCGACGTCGCCGTATTCATTCGACATGCTTTCGACGGAAACTTTGGTCCAGATGGTCCGCTCGATGAGATCGAGGAGCGCCTCTGGCACGGCTCGCAAGGCATACATGAGGGAGCCAAACGCGAGCGTGCCGATGCCGCCCGCCAGGATCGGGTTTGACGCGATGGCAGCTGTGATGGTTTCAAATAGCGTCATTGTGGGTCCAGGCGGCAGCGCAACGGCGGTATAGCTAGCGCGGCAGAAGGTATGTCGTGGGTTGTGGCTGCGGTCTATCGCGACGGATTTTGGCGACGCGTTTTGCCATCGGTTTATCGAAAGGCCGCGGGTCACGCTTGGCATGCCGTCGGCTGTCAATCGGTCAACGGCTTGAGGTCGTGAGCGAGGTAATGCCTCGCGGTGGCGGGTGGGTGGCGACGGCTTAAGGTTTCAGCAACCATATCGCCAGTTTGTCGGCGGGCCTCGAACCGGTGCCGCAGTCTCGCCCCGTTCGAGCCTTGGAACGTGCGAATTTGATCCTTACGTCACATTAACGAACGGGGGATTAGACTTAATTGATGGTTAGTTTTGCGTCTTGACGGGGTCCATATGACGACAGCGCCGCGCATCCGGGGCAGGACGACCATTCATGCGCTTGGATCGCTTGGCAAATGGCGTGTGGGGCTTGTTGCAGCGGTGCTGGCGGCCAGCGCCGTGGTGATTGGCGCTGGAGGATTAACGGCGGCATTCTCCAACAACCGGACAATTGCGCTTTATAATATCCATAACAAGGAGACGCTGACTGTCCAGTACAAGAAGGATGGCCGCTACGTTGCCGATGCGATGGAGAAAATCAATTGGATCCTGCGCGATTGGCGTCGCAATGAAGCGACGACGATGGATCCAAAAACGATCGACATTTTGTGGGAAATGCACACTGAGCTCGGCTCCAAGGAGCCGATCCATATTATATCGGGCTTCCGATCGCGGACAACGAACGACATGCTGCGGCGGACCGTTGGCGGTCAGGCAAGTGAGAGCCAGCACACCACGGGAAAGGCCGTCGATGTGACGTTCCCGGACGTGCCGTTGAAGAGCATCCGGTATGCGGCAATGGTGCGTGAGTTGGGTGGCGTTGGCTATTATCCGACGTCGGGTATTCCTTTCGTGCACGTTGATACCGGCCGCGTGCGGGCTTGGCCGCGGTTGCCGCGGTATGAACTTGCGCTGTTGTTCCCCAACGGATCATCGAAACATGCCCCAGCCGACGGCGGTGCGCTATCGCCAGAAGACGTGACGGTGGCGCAAAGCAAGTACAAAGGCTTGGCGGTTCAAGTTGCAGAATTTTTTGATTTGCGGCGCCAGCCAAGGGGTGACGGTGGCATCGTCGTTGCCGACGCGGGCCAACCGTTTGGGCGCCCAGTTGTGGTTCCGGTTGCGGTTGGTTCGCCGCCGCCCGCTCCACTACGCCCAGCTGCCACCCAGCTTGCGTCGCTGGCGCCGGTTGCCCGGGAACCAACACTTCGAGAGGCTGTGACGGCAGCGGCGCCCATCGAACCGCGGCCGGCAGCCGTGTTGACGCCGAAGCTTGTCGCCGAGCCGAAACTCGTCGAGCGGCCGTCGCGCCTCGTCCCGCGACCATCTGATGCTGACCGTAATAGTCTAAATACGCTGGTCGAGCTTGCTTCGGCAACGAGCGATACGCCGCGACCTCGGTTGGTCCGGGGCCCTGCCCCTGCGATACGGCCGAATTTGGCAGTCGCAACGCGCGACGGGGCTGTTGGGACCGCTGCGCCAATATCGCTCGCTAGCGCGCAACCCTCTGCCAGCGCGCAACTTTCCGGCATTGTGCAAGGATCGGGCGGGAAACGCGTGACCGGCAACGGCACGCTCGCCGATGGCCTCGCTGCAATGATGGCAACTGAGGGCCAGGCGCGGACCTCGTGGATGCAACTCGCCTCTTTGGGGCCAGAGGCGACAGATAGCGGCACCGGCCGCGCCATGTCGGATGCGGTGCCACCGGGTTGGGGCAGTGGCTATGCGGCCGCGCCCGCCTTTGATGACGAACATCCGGAAGAATTGCACTATCGCCCCTTCCCGATTGCGCCATTGTTGACGGCGACAGCGTCGATCAACGAGCCAGCTATTTCACGGATGATGGCGCCTGACGTGGTCAAGGTGCTTGAGCTAATCGATCTGCCGTCGGCGGTGCCGCCAATGCGGTTTTTACCGGGCCGCCAAACGGCCGAGACAATGTGGGCGCAGCAATTCAAAGGTCAGC
>JBBQNE010000201.1:0-3537 GCA_038329675.1 Hyphomicrobiales bacterium
CACGCCAGCCGATGAACCGGAATTGATTACCGACAAGCTCGGTGGCTACTATATTATCGAACTCAAGAACCCGCGGACGGCCAATCGTGTTTCCTTCGACGTTGGCCGCTATACGTTTCATACGGTTGGGCCATTGTTTACCGAAGCATTCGAGAGTTTTGAATCGGATGTCCTAAAGCAACTGAATGGTCGCGTGAAATATGAACTCTACGTTCGTAGCAATGCCGATCCTCAGCCGTATCGCGGCTCGCATGAACCTGGGCACGACTATAAGTCGCTCACCTACCTGCCCAGGATCGCCGATGGGACGAGGTATCTAGCCAAGCCGACACAGCTTGATGTGCCGGGGGTGATCACCAACACCGAATTGCCAAACATGCGCGCTGAATACCTTCGGCGTCTTTTAACGGCGACCTTCAAGTCCCAGTCGATTGGGATCCTCGAGGGACAGATCGTCAAGAGGGATGCACCAAGCGCCCGTGGCGCAGAACTCGTTCTCTATGTGGCGTGGTAACTGAGGCAGTCGAACCACGTGCGTTAATCCAAGTTCGCCGCACCGACTGCCGTGGAACGTCAAGCAATCCCGAACTCGGTTAGTGGAATGAATGGGACGAGATCACCGACGGCTACGTCGCCGTGGTCTTCGGCGATGTCGATGAGCCCATCGGCAGCCGTCAGCCCCGTGATTAAGCCCGAACCATCGCGGGCGAATTTATCTGCCGCCATCTGCCCGTTCAGATCAACAATCATGCCGCGCCAGAATTCGCGCCGCCCACGCTTACGTCCAGAAAATGCAAATGCTGCCGGAAGCATGAACCGTCTCGGGTCGCGCCATGCAGCTCCACCGAGCACCCGAACCATGGGCATCACGTACATGAGACTGCAAACAAACACGGCTACCGGATTACCGGGTAGACCCACCACGACCGTATCGCGATCACCGGTCGCGATCTGCCCAAACATCATCGGTCGACCAGGTTTAATCGCCAATTGCCACAGGTGCCTCTGACCGAGCGTGTCGAGCGCGGCCGCCATATGATCCTCGCCACCCAAGCTCGCACCACCCGACGTTACGACAACATCAAACCGCACAGCAGCTTCACCGAGGCGCGCCGTCACCGTTTCGCGCTGGTCCGGCCATATCCCGAGCATCTCCACGTCCGCGCCAGCCGCACGTAACAGCGCCGCCAGCATACCAGCGTTTGCATCGTAGACTTGGCCCGGACGCAACTCGGCCTGACCCGCCTCGACCACCTCATCGCCCGTTGATACGATCCCAACTCTGACGCGCGCGTAGCAAGCCACCTCGGCGAGACCCACAGCTGACAGCATCGCTATATCTTGGGGGCGCACAACATGGCCGACGCCGAACAAAGT
Organism: Hyphomicrobiales bacterium; assembly: GCA_038329675.1. Classification (GTDB taxonomy): domain Bacteria; phylum Pseudomonadota; class Alphaproteobacteria; order Rhizobiales; family Hyphomicrobiaceae; genus JANXVY01. Next base: position 1,378 of record JBBQNE010000201.1, read on the forward strand.
AGCACCAGCAGCCGCATCTTCGCCAGCTTTGCGGACGTTCGCCCCAGCTTTGAGCCCGGCCGGCACCGTGATAAAAACGTCGCTTGCGGCGTTGACCGACGAACCGTCGGCAATCGTGTCGCGGCTTGGCGTGATGTCTTCCTGCATAACGACGGTATCAGCACCGTCCGGCATAACGGCACCGGTATAAATCCTTACCGCAGATCCCGGAGCGCATGACCGGTCGTACGGGTGCCCCGCAGCAGCCCGTCCCTCGACGCGGAGCCTAGCTGCGGTATTGCGAGTTTTTTCGTTCGCTTGGAACGCATACCCGTCAACGGCAGCGTTCACATAGGCCGGGATAGCGCGCGGCGCGATGCAGCCTGCAGCTAAAACGCGCCCCGCGCTCATAAGGGTGCGGACTGGCTCACGGGCAGTCATCGGCTGGATGCGATCTTTCAGGATCGCTAGGGCTTCATCGTGGCGCAGTTTCCGCTGATCGGCGCGAAAGCAATCATCCTGCAACCGACCGGAGCCGACGCTCGCCGTTGTTTGCTCGGAGGGGAAAGCTTCACGCGCCATCACAACGCGATCGCGCGTTTGACGGCGCGTTTCAAGTCCTCGTGCAAGACGATGCCCGTAGCTTGCTTACCGGAAGACGGCCGTGCATCAATGCGATCGGCCGACGCGCGATAGATCCAGCTGCCAGCAATCCCTCACAGCCCGTGCATCAGCAGAAAAAGCGCCATGCCAAGAGCTGGCCCTAACAACGACAACGCAAACAACAAACCCAACGATTTCGCAGCCAACATGACACGCAACCTTGCGGCGATGAAAACTCTGAGCCCCGTTACGAACGCCCCTTCGCAACTCGGCTGGAAGACAATAGAAACGCTGAACGTTGCCTTCGGTTCCATAATACGACGATAAATAAAACTTGACACGCCCCTTCCTGCGGAATCGTGAATAATTGGCTCGCATCTGCGAGTACCCATGTGTTCAAAATGATTGCAGGCGGACAGTTGAGGTTGCAACATGCAATAATCAGTTGAAAAAATTGAGCTTTTTAAGCAGCGCGTCGTTCGGCAGCGCAGCAATTTCACGTGCTCACACCATGTGGATAACACGACGTTCAAATAATAGCCGAATCGTTAGGCACGCCGCCGTTACATTCTTGCAACGCTTTTTTGAATGTCAACGCCGTTCAGGGGGCGAGGCAAACCCGACTTTGCCGCCAATCAGCGGACGTCAAACAATTTAAGTTGACGCTCGTCCTGGCCTTTAGTCTCGAAGGCTAGCTGTTCGATCCGATCGAACGGCACTTGCTCGGCGTTGATCATCGACCGATGCGCCTTGATTGAACGAACGAGGCCCTCCTGGATCAGGTGGAACTCACCGACGGTCTGATGCGGCAGCACGGCAGCTGGGTCTAGCCCTGACTCTGATTGAAACGCCGCCCGCAGCTTTTTCAGCGCGGTGTCTTCACGCACCCGGCCGATAAACCAATTCGTGATCTGGTCACGCGACCGATAGTCAAGGTCGCCGGGCGATTGCGTCGCCAGCATCATGCCGAGGCCCGCCGACCGGGCCCGTTTCAGCAAGCTCTGCAACGGCTCAGCCGTGGCCGGTTTGGCGTTTGCTGGAATGTAGAGATCAGCCTCATCAAGCATCAACACAGCTTGCAATTCGTCGTTCGGATTGCGCTGGCAGAACCGCAACGCTTCCGACAGGAACTGCGAGACCCAGAACAGTATATTCTCGTTATCGCCAAGGAAGCCCGTGTACACGATCGACAATCGCGTTCGGCCTGGGCGCGCATGAGCGCCGATCCCGAGCAGGCTCTCCATCGACATGCTCTCGCCGCCAGCGGCAAACAACGAGGCGTTGCGCAACCGCAAACTATCGAGCTGAGCCACGAGATCGCGACGAAAGCGCCCAGACGGATCCATGCGTTGCGTCAGGTCAGTGAGATCAGCGTCTTCATTTTCTAGTAAGTCGATCAGATCAGCGAGCGTCACCTCCGATCGCGACCGCATACCAAGGATGCGCAACGCAACCGACAACGTGCCAGACAGCTTCTGGTGCGTCGCCGAATTCTTAAGGTGCAACATGTCGCCGATCGCGGCCGCTGACAGGTTTGCCAGCAATTGTTGCTCGTGATCGGGAAGTTCGTTCGTTCCG
>JBBQNE010000202.1:0-3463 GCA_038329675.1 Hyphomicrobiales bacterium
GAACAGGTAGAAGAAAAAGACCGTCAGCGTCATGTTCCGTCCTGGTTCGGCATCGCGGGCGGCCCTGATCGGCCAGATCGAGATCACTGTTACATTGGCGGCCCGAATGCAGGAGTACGGACCAGCCGTTGGGTTGTGGCCGTATCTCGCTAAGGCCCAGCGCGGCGCCGCGCAAGCTCAGCTTTGGTTGCGGCGACATGCTTCATCCAGAGACGACGGTAAGCGCGCACTTTCCACGGCCAGTAGCCAAGCAGGGCTGCCAGCGCGAGGCCGACGACGTGCCATGTGGTGATGCCGTTGCGGTAGCCGTGGGCGAGGTCGTAGGCGACGAGAGCCGCTGCGATGGTGGCCAGCGAGACTTTGAGCCACGCAAGCCGCTCCTCGTGGTTCAACTGGTCGCGGGCAATGTCCATGTAACGGGTGACTTCTTCGTCGGTCAGTTCTTCAAGCAAACGGGCAGCGCCCCGCCTCCCGGCTTTGGATTTGGCACGCCAGGCAAATGGATTGTCGCGGTCGGGCATTCGCATCGGCTCGGCCATCGACCCGGCGGAGGGCCCCGATGCCGCTTCATCCTCAACGCTTGCCGCGCTGTCAGCGGTAGGGGGCATCGAGTTCAAGCTGTTTGGCAATCGCGCGTTCCCAACGGTCGCCGTTCTCGAGTAGCCGCTCCTTGCTGTAGAAAAGCTCCTCGCGGGTTTCGGTCGCGAACTCGAAATTTGGCCCCTCGACGATGGCATCGACCGGACACGCTTCTTGGCAAAGCCCGCAGTAGATGCACTTCGTCATGTCAATGTCATAGCGCGTGGTGCGGCGGGTGCCATCATTGCGGCGCGGGCCAGCCTCGATGACGATGGCCTGGGCTGGACAAATCGCTTCGCACAACTTGCAGGCGATGCAGCGTTCTTCGCCGTTTGGGTAGCGGCGGAGCGCGTGCTCACCCCGGAAACGCGGTGAGATTGGACCTTTTTCGAAGGGGTAGTTGATGGTCGCTTTGGGCGTGAAAAAATAGCGCATGGCGAGGCCAAAGGCTGAGACGAACTCGACCAGAAACAGCGATTTTAATCCTTGGGCGATGTTCATGTGGACGATGTCTCCTGGCGAACGACTAGCACAGTGGCGGTTGAGTTGAACATTACCACGGCCGGGGTCGGCGGGGATAAGGACGGATGCAAAAAAACGCGTGATGCCCTGGGTTTGGGCAATCGGCGGCTGGTTCAGTAGTTCGGATCAGCCGAAGGGATGGACGTTGAAATCAGAACGCGGGGATTGTTGGGGCGGCGGCGGTGGAGTGGGTGGAACAAGCAACGAACGGCGGGGGCAACGAACGGCGGGGGCAACGAATTTCGGGAACGGACGGCCAACGGGTCGAAGATGTCGACTGAGGGGAGTGCCGCGCCCGTTAGACGAGCTTGGCTGCGTGGAGTACGCCCGCCACCACGACGACCGATAGCAACGACAGCGGCAAGAATACTTTCCACCCCAGCCGCATTAGTTGGTCGTAACGGTAGCGAGGGACGATCGCCTTGACCATGGCGAACATGAAGAACACCAGCACGCACTTCAGCATGAACCAGACGATGCCCGGGACCGCGTTCAGCAACCAGAAATCGAACGGGGGCAGCCAACCGCCGAGGAATAGGATCGTCGTGAGTGCGCACATCGTGGTGATGGCGATGTACTCGCCGAGCATAAACAGCAGGTAGGGCGTGGAGGCGTACTCGACCATGTAACCGGCGACGAGCTCGGATTCGGCCTCCGGCAGGTCGAACGGGGGGCGGTTGGTCTCGGCAAGTGCTGAGATGAAGAACACGACGAACATTGGGAACAGCGGCAGCCAGTACCAATCGAGGAACGACTTAGGCAGGCCGATGTACGTTCCAACGCCCGATTGCTGCGCGTTGACGATCGCGGTCATGTTCAACGATCCGGCGCACAGCAACACTGTGATGATCACGAGCCCGATCGAAACCTCGTAGGAGACCATCTGCGCGCACGAGCGGAGCGCACCCATGAAGGCGTACTTCGAGTTCGACGCCCAGCCACCCATGATGATGCCGTAGACGCCGAGCGACGAGATCGCGAGCAGGTAGAGGATGCCGACGTTCAAATCGGCGATGACCCAGGTTCCAGATGCGTTCTGGTTGACGGGGATCACGGCCCAGGCGGCGAGCGCGAACGTTGCGGTGGCGAGCGGGGCCAACAGGAACACGGTTTTGTCGGCACCAGCTGGGATCAGCGGCTCTTTGACGGCGAATTTGATGAGGTCGGCGAAGGATTGCAGCAGCCCAAACGGGCCAACGACATTGGGACCGCGCCGCAGCTGGACCGATGCCCAGACCTTGCGGTCCATCAGTAGGAGGAACGCGATGGCGATCAGTAGCGGAAGGATAACCGCAAGCGACAGCGCAACCTGCACGAGAACGTAGAGCAGCGTTCCAATCAAGCCGTCAAAACCGAGGTAGGTCATGGTTCACTCCGCCGCTTCGGCGATGCGGCCGGACCCGGCGCTCGCCCGTTTAAGGGCGCTCATTTCGGCCATGACAGCTGACGCGCGCGCGATTGGGTTAGTCAGGTAGAAGTCGCGGATGGGGTTGATAAACGGGTCCCGACCGAGCGAGGCTGTGAGACCGGCGAGGCGACCTAAGTCGACGCGGCCCGACGCTGGGGCGACGGCGCCGAGGCGGGCCAGCTGCGGGGCATGGCCATACATGGCGGCGCGCAGGGCGCGAATGTCGTCATAGGGCAGCGTGTGTCCGACCGCCGTCGATAGGGCGCGTAGGATCGCCCAATCATCTTTCGCTTGGCCCGGCGGCACGGCGGCGCGGCCAGACATCTGCGCGCGGCCCTCGGTGTTGGCGTAGGTGACGGCCTTTTCGGTGTAGGCGGCGCCCGGGAGGATGACATCGGCGCGGTTGGCACCGGCATCGCCGTGGCTGCCCTGGTAGACGACGAACGTCTGGCGGTTGAAACGGTCGAAGGGGATGTCGTCGGCGCCGAGCAGGAACAGCACGTCGAGCGAACCGTTGGCGCTAGCCTGGACCATGCCGGCGACATCGAGCCCGCCGGGGCCCGGCACGAAGCCGAGATCGAGGGCGGCGACGCGGGAAGCCGCCGTGTGGAGGACGTTGAAGGCAGCGTTGGCGTCCAGGTTGGCTGCGGTTTGGCCGGGTTGCTGCCCTCGGCCGTGGCTCGCAGCTTCGGCGATGCGGGCAGCAGCTGACAAGATCGCGAGCCCATCGGCGCGGGCGTAGGCGGCAGGCCCCACGATCACCAGTGGATATTTGGCTGCCATCAATTCGGCGCCGAACGGATTGCCGCCGCCGAGCAGGCTCGTTAGCGCATCTGGTCCGCGGCCCAAATGCTGGACGGGATAGGATAGTGCCACGGGCTCGCCGACGAGACCGACCGTCAGCCCGCCCATCTTGTGGCGCTTTAGGATGCGCGCGTTGAGGACGGCGGCTTC
>JBBQNE010000203.1:0-3360 GCA_038329675.1 Hyphomicrobiales bacterium
AACATCTGATCGGGCGGCACCGGGCGATAGGGTGGCGCGCCGAACTTCGCCGCTTCGAGTGCATCGACGCGCGCGACATAGTGTTCGCGGACCTGATCGAAACGTTCAGCGATCGCTTGGTCCGACATATGGTCGAAGGAGACGGCCGCATCTGACACGTAATCAAACAGCGTCTCTAACGTCTCGTGATAGAGCGGCAGCCAATGCTCTTGGCCCTGATAGTGGCTGCCAGCCGTGACCGCTTGATACAGTGGATCGCCGTTTGCCACGCTGCCGCCAAACAACGACACGTAGCGCTGCCGGAAGCGTGCAACGGCATCGTCGCCAAAGCCAACTTCGCTGACGGGCATCAGCGCGAATTTTTGAACGGGCTTGGTCGTGCGCTGTGTTGTTGGGTCGAAGGCTTTGATGCTTTCAAGCGTATCGCCGAAGAAATCCATGCGGATTGGTGTTGACCGGCCGGGGGCAAACAGGTCGACAATGCCGCCACGGACGGCGAATTCGCCCTGCTCAATCACCTGCGAGACACGGCGGAAGCCCGACAGCGTCATCCGTTTGATGAGACGATTGAGGTCCATCCGCTGACCAGGCGCGATCGGCCGCAGCCCGTCGCGGACGAACGAGTGTGGCGGCACGCGTTGCAGCGCGGCGTTGACCGTCGTCAGGACCAATGTCGGGTCCTTGCGCGACGACAGCGCGAGCTTGGCCAACGCCGTGATGCGCTTTGAGACGATGTCGGCGTTTGGGCCGACGCGGTCGTAGGGCACGGTATCCCACGCGGGAAAGCTGATCACCTTCACTGTCGGGGCAAAGAACGCCAGTGCCGTTTCCAGCGCATCGACGCGGCGGTCATCGCGCGCGACGTGAATGACGACGCCAGCCTTGGCCTCGCTCTTGCCAACGGCGGCAATTCCGCCCTCCTCGACAAGCCGCGCCAGAACCATCGCGTCGAGGCCTTCTGGCGCGCCGCTGATCGTGATGTCGTGCTTGTGATCTTGGCTCGGGTGCAGGCTTGGATGTTGGCCCACGGTGGGGGTCGCGCCTGCCCGCGCGTCGTGACGATCAATCATGCCGGTCCTGGAACGTCTGGTCTATCGGGCAACCCGTGAAATCGGCGCACGGCGATCACGAGATCGGCGAACTCTAACCCGTCAGCCAGGGCTGGTTCAAAAAACCATTGCTGCAATTCGGGATCGGGCAGTGAGATGAACCGTTCAAAGCGCGTCAACGCAGCCTCGTCGAAGCCTGGGATCTGCGCCTCGGCGTAGCGGCCCAACAGAATGTCCATCTCTTTGGTGCCTCGATGCGCACAGCGGTAGAATGCGCGGCGGCGGCGGGCATCGAGCGGGTCGGACGGGATGGGATGGGATGTCGGTGTGGCGCTCAAGGTCAACCTAGCGGGTATCGGCATATTCGGATGGTCTAATCAACCAGCCTGTGTGGTTTAAACCGACAAAGCGGGATGACATGTTTGCCACCCCGTCATGTCGTGTTGTGGGCAACGTATAGGGCGGATGCCGTGGGATGGCCACCGTCACGGCGCCGCATTGTTCAGGTAAAAATCGCCCACGATGTCAAAGACCAATCTCTCGACTGGCAATTTCTCCGCTCCCAATTTCTCGGCCCCCAATCTTGATGTTTCTGCCTTGATGCGCCCGCCTTGATGTTTCTGCCTTGATGTTTCTGCCTTGATGCGCCCGCTGCCTTTAAACGGACCGACGCACTTAACCAAACTGCAGTTTGATGACCAATAAGACGGACGGACGGGCCGACAAGAAGTCCATCTTTCGATTTTTAGGGCCTGGCCTGGTCGCAGGCGCTGCCGACGACGATCCATCTGGTATCGCGACGTACTCACAAGCGGGGGCGCAATTCGGTTTCGGCTTGCTGTGGACGGTTGTTCTCACGTTGCCGTTTATGGTCGTCGTCCAATTGGTCAGCGCGCGGATCGGACGCGTTACGGGCAAGGGTATTGCTGCAAATCTGCGTGAAACGGTGCCGCGTCCGGTTCTGGTCGCGCTTGTCCTCTTGTTGCTCGTTGCCAATACGATCAACATCGCCGCCGATCTTGCGGCCATGGGCGAAGCGCTCCAGCTGGTGGTCGGCGGTGGTGAACACGGGCATGCGCTCGTCTTTGGTCTTGCCTCGATCATTTTGCAGATTGTCGTGCCCTACAAGTCGTATGCGCCAATACTCAAGTGGATGACGCTCGTCCTCTTTGCCTATGTTGCCACCGTCTTCACAGTGCACATAGATTGGTCCCAGGTGGTCATGGCGACGATCTTCCCGCAGCCGTCCCTTGCGCCTGACTACCTCTTGGTCGTTGTTGCCGTGCTTGGCACGACGATTAGTCCATACCTGTTCTTTTGGCAGGCCTCGCAAGAAGTCGAAGAGATGGCCGAGCGTCGCAAGCGACCCTTGCGGGACTTGAAGCGTGGTGGCGACAGTGAGATCAATCGCATCACGATCGATACGATAATCGGCATGGCGTTTTCCAACATCATCGCCTTCTTTATCATCGTCACAACAGCCTCGACCCTCTTTGCGCATGGCATTCGAGACATTCAAACGTCAGCACAGGCTGCCGAAGCACTTCGGCCGCTGGCCGGGCCGTTGACGTTCTACCTATTTGCAATGGGCATTGTTGGAACAGGATTGCTGGCCGTACCCGTTCTGGCTGGATCGGCTGCGTATGCCGTTGCGGAGACATTCGGCTGGAAGGCAACGCTGGCAGCCAAGCCTTCGGAGGCGCCCGCATTTTACGGAATTATTGCCTTTGCTACCTTGGTTGGCGTGTTCATCGACTTCACGCCGATCGACCCGATTAAAATGTTGTTCTGGAGCGCTGTGATCAACGGCGTCGTGGCCGTGCCGATGATCATCGCGATCATGCTGCTGGTCTCCGCGCCGTCGCGGATGAAACGATTTACGGTTCCGCGTTATCTGGCCTGGCTTGGATGGTCAGCCGCTGTTCTCATGACCGTTGTTTTATTGGCTTTGGTTCGCTCGATTTTCGTTTGATCATTGAGTGACCGTCATCGTTGATAGACTGAACCGATGTCGCAGAGCAGACGCGTGTCGCTTCGCGGAGCAGGCTTTAACCCTAGCGAAAGGACGTTTCCGGCTCGCGCCGATCAGACCATCAGCCTTAACCGGGTGTTCGTCGCCGCCGTCGGATAGAGCCGTCTAAGTTTTGTCACACGGCCGCCAGAACCTGCCAATTGGCGACGTCCACCCCGCCCACCGTTGGATGACCGCAATGTCGAAATTCAGTGTCTTAGCCCTCGCCACGATTGTTGCTGCCGTGACGGTGACGCCTCTGGTGCAAGCGACGCTTGCGGTTGCTCAAAAGAGCAATGC
>JBBQNE010000204.1:0-3315 GCA_038329675.1 Hyphomicrobiales bacterium
CCATCATCCGGTCGCGGGTGACTTTGGCGATGATCGAAGCCGCAGCAATCGATAGGCACTTGGCATCGCCCTTGACGATGGCCCGGCCCGGCATAGCCAAAATCGGCAACCGGTTGCCATCGACGATCACGAGGCGCGGCGCGATTTGCCCGTCACGGCTGAGCGCGGCAACAGCTTCCGTCATCGCCCACATTGTAGCGGCGAGGATGTTGTCGCGATCAATCCGCGCAACGTCGCCAATGCCAACGCCCACGCGCGCCATCGTCACGATACGGTCGTAGACGACGGTACGTTGGTCGGGCGTCATCGCCTTGCTATCGTTGAGACCTGCTGGAATGTGGTCGGGATCGAGGATGACGGCAGCGGCAACGACCGGCCCGGCCCACGGTCCGCGCCCGGCTTCATCGACGCCTGCAACGGGCCAGTGACCGAGTGCTATCTCAGCTGCCTCAAGCTCAAACGTCGGCGCGTTGCGGCGACGATGCTTTTCGCGTGGCACATGTTGCGCCGATCGCCGTTGGCGCGCGCGTCGCGGTTGCGAATCGGTTCCCGTCATCGGTCCACAGTGCGCGACCCCAGCAACCCGTGTCCAGAACCGTCACCGTCACGCCAGCGTCATTCCACGCCCTCGGTCGACGCGCGCCAAACCGCCAGCGCCTGCGCCGTTTCAGCCACGTCGTGGACGCGGAACAACTGGACGCCCTGCTCAGCCCCCGCGAGAACCGTCGCCAGCGAGCCTGGAACGCGGTCCTTAGGGTCGGGGACGTCGCACAATTGCCCGATCATCTTCTTGCGCGATGCCCCAAGTAGCACTGGCACGCCAAGCCCGTGGAGTATCGAAAGCGAGGCCATCATCGCGACGTTGTGGCGGAGGTGTTTGCCAAAGCCGATCCCCGGATCGACGCATAGTTTGGTTGGCGAGATGCCCGCAGCCTTGCACGCCTCAATCCGCTCACTCAGGAAGTCGTAGACGTCGAGCACGACATCGCCATAGCGCGGGTCGTCGTTCATCGTTTTCGGATCGCCCTGGGCATGCATCAGCATAACCGGCAGCCCGAGCATCTCCGCCATCGCAAGCGCGGCGGGATCATGCATCAACGCCGACACGTCGTTGAGGATGCCAGCACCTGCGCGCGCCGCCGCCCGCATCACCTCGGCCTTGCGCGTATCGATCGATATGACGGCCTCGGTCTTGTCGCGGATCGCGCGGATGATTGGAACAACGCGGGCGAGTTCTTCGTCCAGACCCACGGGATCTGAGCCGGGACGGGTCGATTCCCCGCCAACGTCGATGATGTCAGCGCCCGCCGCGACCATTGCCATCGCGTGCGCCACCGCACGCTCAACACCCCCGCTCTCGCCAATCGCGTACTGGCCGCCATCAGAGAAGCTATCGGGCGTCACGTTGAGGATGCCCATGATACGCGGCCGCGATAGATCAAACCCGGCGAACCGTCTGCGCGGCTCCGTCAGGTGCTCGACGATTGAAGCGAGCTCGACCGGATCGGTCCATTCGCGCTGAAACACCTCGGCCACCGCCATCGTCCGGCGCCGGACGCTTGCCCCGTTACGCTCGGCCGTCTCGACGGCGGTAAACATCCGCCCACTGTTGGATAACGGCAGGCCGAGCACGTTGTGGGCGGTCTTCTCGGCATCCCCTGCGAGCGAGGCTGGCATCAGCCCAACGGGCCGCAGATAAGTTTTCGTCATCGGGCGACTTTCGAGCTTGAAACAGTTTTTCAGGGTCGGGCGTTACCACCGGCCGGGACGTCGCGACACTGGAAATGGGGACCGTCACCACCAACGCTCGACCAGTGCATTCGCGCCGTCAGTCTGCTCTGGCGATATCGCGGCCCATCCTATCATTGTCGCTCACCCATCATACCGGCGGCGTGGCGTCACCCTCACCGAGGGCGCGTTGCATGTGGAGGCTGTCAAGCCAGCGGCCCTGCTTAAATGCGATCGCGCGATGGACGCCGACCGGGGTGAACCCGTGCGACGTATGCAGCTGGATCGACGCCGCGTTTGTGTTGTCCCCGATCACCGCGACCATCTGGCGGAAGCCGCCCGCCGTCGCCTCCCTGATCAGCCGCGCCAATAGCGCACTGCCAATACCGCGCCCCTTCACGTCGGCTGCCACATAGACCGAATTCTCGACCGACCAACGATACGATGCCCGCGGCCGGAACGGACCAGCATACGCGTAGCCAACGACGCGGTCGTCGCAGTTGGCCACCAACCAAGGCAACCCGGCAGCCAAGACGGCATTGAGGCGGCGGGCGAATTCAGCCTCGTCAGGCGGTTCGGTCTCGTATGTCGCCGTGCCGCCCAGCACTTCGAGACGATAGATCGCAGCGATGGCGGGCAAGTCAGCGAGGACAGCAGAGCGGATCACGTCAGGCATGACGAGGCAACCATCCACGGCCGAACGGGCAATCGTTGAATCGTTGCGCCGACGTCACCACACCCGTACCTGTCTTCATTTTCCACCATTTTGCACCTGTGTTACACCGTGGCCGGTCCGGCGCTGCGCGCCTCGCAACACCCCTCATTAAGAATTACCCGACCCATGGCTCCGCCGCTTCTGACACTCAAAGATATCCACCTGACCTTTGGCGGCAATCCGCTGCTGGCTGGCGCCGAATTGTCGGTCCACCCCGGCGAACGCGTGTGCCTCGTTGGACGCAACGGCTCTGGCAAATCGACGCTGCTGAAGATCGTCGCGGGCCTCGTTGAGCCCGATAAGGGCGAACGGTTCGTGCACCCCAACGCCATTATCCGGTATCTGCCGCAGGAACCCGACTTCGCTGGCTACGCCACGGCCCTCGACTATGTCGAAGCGGGCCTGACGCCGACCGATGACCACTACCGGGCCTATCAAGCACTATCCGACGTCGGCATCTCGCCCGACATGGAACTCGGGCCAATGTCGGGCGGCGAAGCGCGCCGTATCGCCATCGCACGGGTGCTCGCCCCGCGACCGGACGCGCTGCTACTTGACGAGCCAACCAACCACCTCGACGTTGCCACCATCGAATGGCTCGAAGCCGAACTCGCCTCGCTGAGGTCGGCGATCATACTGATCAGCCACGACCGCCGCTTTCTCGAAAACCTCTCGCGCACGACCGTCTGGCTCGATCGCGGCGCGGCGCGGCGCAACCCGGAAGGGTTCGCCACGTTCGAAGGCTGGCGCGACGCTCTGCTGGCCGACGAAGAGGCCAACTGGCATAAGCTTGACCGCAAGATCGAGCGCGAGAACCAATGGATGCACGGCGGCGTCACTGGACGTCGCAAGCGCAACGTCCGCCGCGAGGC
>JBBQNE010000205.1:0-3309 GCA_038329675.1 Hyphomicrobiales bacterium
AGTACGCGGCCAATGGCAAGCAGGACGTCGCGTCCATCGGGCTCTGGCACGAAAGCGGGGAGGGTGGTTGGACGTGCGTTGGTTGGCGACGGCGTGGCTGGCTGTGGCGGTGGCGTTTGCCCGGCGGGCTTCTCTGCGGCCATGCCAGCGGTGACGTCGGCGGCTTGCTCGGGGGGGCGGGCGTGATCTGGCGTCGGGTATGTGAACGTTCGCGACAGCGATCGCAAATGCTCGATCGGGTCGCGGCCGGGTGGCTGATCGAGATCGGGCACCATTTCATTCATGTCGAGCGCCGGGCGCAGATCATCCAAGCGACCGCTCATTGTGGCCGCCAGAATCGCATCGCGCATGTCAGCGACATTGCGCGGTAACGTCGCGTTGGTTGGCTGAGCGTCGTCGCGTCTCCGGGCTGCGTTTTTCTGGGCCGCACCTCGATTGGTCGGGTCGGCTTGGCCAATCGTGACCCGCCCCGCCGGCGTTGCAGCCGGACTTGCTGCCGGTGTTGCAGCCGGTGTTGCAGCCGGTGTTGCAGATTGTGCGATCGCAACCGCAATCGGGGCCAGCGTACTGTGGACAAGGCCAGCGGTCGTCACTACCACCGCGGCAATGGCGAAAACAGAATGACGGGGGACGTCTGGATGGCATACGGGGCTGCGCAATCGCAGCGGTTTTGGGCGCGCGTCAGGAGGGTCAATAACCACAGCTTAGACCCCGTCTGGGTACGGTGAGCATGTTCCCTAATCCGCTTGTCATTCCAATTGGCTTTCTTATCGGCATTATCGTTGCGGCTCCCGTTGGACCCGTCAACGTGCTGTGCATCCAGCGTGCGATATCGCGCGGGTTTTGGGGCGGGCTAGCTGCTGGCCTTGGTGCGATGCTCGGCGATGGCTTGATTGCGCTGGTTGCAGCACTTGGGGTCGGAGCCATAACGACGGCAGTTACAACTTATCGTGTTCTCATCCAAACAGTCGGCGGCATGGCGTTGATGGCGTTTGGCGTGCACCTTTATTTGTCGCCGCCACCGGCCCCTGCGATCGGGCGCGCGAACGACGAAACGAATGGCGCGGCTGGATCGCTGTTGGAATACGCGGGCGATATCCCCAAGACATTCTTTTTGACGGTGACGAACCCCGGCGCTGTCCTTGGCTTGGTTGCAATTTTTGGCGGCGTCTCGACCTATGTCGAGGTCAAGAGCCGCGCCGACGCACTGACGATGGTCGCGGCCGTGATGGCTGGCAGCTTCGCGTGGTGGCTCGGGTTATCGGCGCTCGTGGCCCGGGTGCGCCACCGGCTCAAGCCCGAATGGCTTGGCATAATCAACACCTACGCCGGTCTTCTGCTGATCGGCTTTGGCTTTCTGCTGATCGGCGAACTGTTGGTCAAAAGATAATCGCGCCCTACTGGACCCGATTGGCCAGCGTGAATTCGCCGTCTCGAATGCGCTGTTCGAGGCCAAGAACGAGTTTTGACACCGCATCCTCGCCGTAGATGCCAACGAGGTCGGTCAGAGCTGTGAACATCGCCGCGTAGGCGAGCCGCTCGGGCGTGATGCCGCTTTCGAGCCCCTCGTCCCAAGCATCGAGGATGATTGCCAGCGCGTCGCGGCTCTCGTCTTGGCCATCGGCTGGAAATAGGCTCATCGGCAATCCGTGCTGTTAGAATTGGAACCGGATTGCTCCGACGCGACCGGGATGGCTACAACTAGAAACGCGCGCAAACCTGATCGCGGTCGTGCCGGTAACACAGTTGGCGGAGCGCTGGGCGATCACTGCAACTCAAAGTAAACATCGCGCTAGCCAGTTCACCGCCTGCTGCAAGTCTCGCTTGGCTTGGCCCTGCCGAGCATGTGATAGTATAATGCTCGATGCGGACACCACGAGGTTTGCCCTTGCGAAACGCTTTTCCCGCGCCTGGCCATGATCACGGGGCCTGTCACGCCACCAGCATGGCGAAAGCCCGCGATGTCTTTGAAGCCCGAGGGCTCAAGTTGACGACGATGCGGGCGCAAGTGTTTGGCGAAATTGCCGCGTCGCACCGGGCGATCGGTGCCTACGACATTATTGATCGGCTGGCGCGTCAGGGCACGCGGGTTGCGCCGATCAGTGTCTACCGCGCGCTTGATGTCCTGCTGGAGGCGGGCGTCGTGCATCGTCTCGAAAGCCGCAACGCCTACTTTGCCTGCCATACATCCCATGCGGTCGAGCGGCAGTATGTTGTGCTGGCGTGTGCCGATTGCGGGATCGTGGCGGAGGTCGTCGCCGAGGGCGTGTTCGATGCGATCAACGACGCGGCGCGTGCGGCGCGCTTTTCACCCGTTGCTAAAATCGTTGAGCTGTCGGGCGTTTGCAGCCATTGCAGCGCTGCCCCGCCTCGAAGTAGCCCATCTGGCGATGCCGGAGCGGCGCAATGACAGTGTCCACTAACGCCGCGCCGTCGCTGCCTGTTCACGGCCATGATCACGACAATGGGACCGGTCGTGTTCATGACGATGGCTCCCGTCATGTTGATGACGATGGAACCGCCTGTTGCGGCCACGATCACGCAACACCCGTCGCGGCGGCGAACGCGCTGATCAGCGGCCACGACATGACGGTGACGCGAAACGGCCGCCCCCTCATCGAGCGTGTCAGCCTATCGATCGGGCCTGGCGAGATCGTCACGCTGATCGGCCCGAACGGGGCTGGAAAATCGACGCTTGTCCGAGCGATGCTCGGCCTTGAGCCGCTCAGTGGGGGCAGCGTCACCCGCAAGCTCGGGCTAACGGTTGGCTATGTCCCGCAACGCTTTGATATCGACCCGACGATCCCGCTTCCGGTCAACCGCTTCTTGGCGCTGGGGCTTGACCAGAGCACGTGGGATATTTCGGCGACGCTTGGCGAGGTTGGCGCGCCGCACTTGCTGCGCGAGGAAGTCTCAAAGCTTTCGGGCGGCGAACTTCAGCGCGTGCTGCTTGCGCGCGCTCTGTTGCGCAAACCTGATCTCCTCGTCCTCGACGAACCGGTGCGCGGTCTCGACCATCTGGGCGAAGCGGCGATGTATGATCTGATCGCGTCGGTCCGGGATGCCCGCGGGACGGCCATCCTGCTCGTGTCGCACGATCTCAACGTCGTGATGGCCAAGACCGACCGCGTCGTCTGCCTCAACCGTCACGTTTGCTGTTCGGGGCGGCCTGAAGCTGTTGCTGCCCATCCCGCTTACGCGCAGTTGTTTGGTAGCGAAGCTGCCCGCGCGTTCGCCGTCTATACGCATCGCCATGATCACAGCCACGATGCCACCGGTGCACCTGTCCCCGTGCCTCCCATCCCCGTG
>JBBQNE010000206.1:0-3155 GCA_038329675.1 Hyphomicrobiales bacterium
GGCGCACCTCGTATCCATTGGCTTGCCTGACAACCTCATACTTCGGCTGTTCGATCCCTGACACGCTGAGCGCTCCAAATGCGATCCAGGCCCCGAGCGCCAGCGCCACGGCCACCAACGACACCGTTGCAATCCGACGCATCGTTCCAACTCCAAAGTTCAAAAGCCGACATGGGTATAACGCTAAAGTCGATGCCACGGGATCATGCGGCCGATGAGACTGTCTTCACGCACCACATGATGCCAGACGACGTGGAGCGAATGTGCGCCGCCGAGCATGACCAGCGCCGCGCTGACGACATGATGGGTCAAACTGAGCCAGTTCAGAGCGGGTCGGCTCAGCCCGGTGTCAAACGCGATTTTCCAAGGGCCGAGTTCCAAGCCCTGGCCGACGGCCGCGAGGTAGGCAATGCCGGTCACTGGGGACAAGAACAGCAAGATTACCATCGTCCGGACGGCCAGCTTCATCCAGCGCTGCTCGCCAACTTCGATGTCTGCAACTCGCGGCGGCACCTGACGGCTCGCCCACCACATCACCGAGATGACTGCGAGCCCCAAGACGACGTACCCGCCAATGATATGAAACTGACCGATGAAAACGATCAGATCGTTTTGACTTCTGTGATCCATGAACGGCGCGGAAAACCCAATCGCAAAGATGAGGATCGTGAGGCTCCAATGGAGCATCAAGGAAAACGTATCGTACTGAAAGGATCGCACGGCCATGGGCCACCTTGAATAACGGCATCGGTCTGAAGTCGACCGGAGTTGGAACGCGCGACCCGCAAAAATCGTTCCGCGCTTCGCCCTTGCAACGGCACCCAGTCGCCGACCCGTTCGCGCCGACGCGACGCGGCATACCAAACACGCCGTTACAATCCCGCTTTTCGGCTTTGCAGCATCATAAACGTGTCGTTCGTCGCTTCGGCGACCTGGAACCACATGTAGTTGTCAGCGCGGATCGTTTTCATGATGCCGTAGACGCGCTTGAAGTCGGCGTTTTTGGCAGCCGTTTCGTCAAACACGGCATTGGCGGCAGCAAAGCAAGCCTCCAGCGTCTCGATTGGAAACGTCCGCAATTCCGCGCCCGACTTGACGAGCCGCCGGAGGGCACCCGCGTTCAGCATGTCGTACCGTGCCGTCATCACGGTGTTGGCATGACAGGCCGCAGCTTTTACGGCGGCTTGATAGGGCTTTGGCAAGGCGTTCCAGCGATCGAGATTGATGAAGACGTGCAGCATCGCCTGCCCCTCCCACCAGCCAGGATAGTAGTAATATTTGGCGACGTCCTGAAAACGCAGCTTTTCATCATCGTAGGGCCCGACCCACTCGGCAGCATCGAGCGCACCTTTTTCTAACGCGCCATAAACTTCAGCGCCTGGTAACTGGACTGGCTGCGCGCCGAGCCGGGCCAGGACTGCTCCACCAAAGCCGCCGATGCGCATCTTGAGGCTGCGGAAGTCGTCGACGGTTTTGATCTCCTTGCGATACCAACCGCCCATCTGCGCGCCGGTGTTGCCAGCGGGCAGCCCGAGGACGCCATAGCGGCGATAAAAATCGTTGAGGAGGTCGATGCCGCCGCCTTCATACATCCACGCGTTCTGCATTCGGCAATTGAGCCCGAACGGCACCGCTGTTCCAAATGCGAATGTCGGATCCTTGCCCCAATAGTAATACGACGACGTGTGGCAACAATCGACGGTGGCGTTGGAGACCGCGTCGAGCGCCTGCAAGCCAGGTACGATTTCGCCAGGCGCAAACACCTGGATCAGGAACTGGTTGTCGGTGATCTCGGCGACGGTTTTTGCAAAGACCTCCGAAGCGCCAAAGATCGTGTCGAGCGATTTGGGGAAGCTCGACGTCAGGCGCCATTTGATCGGCGGCGTGGTTGCAGCCAACGCGGGCGCGGCCAAAGCAGCCGACCCCGCCGCAGTAGCCGCAATTGCTGCCTTGATCGCAGTGCGTCGATTCAATCGTTCCATCGATCGACCCCCGAAAATTGGTATATTGAGCTTATACAGTAATCGACCTTCAGGTCTCACATGCCGCAAGAGGCAGCAAAATGGACGAGTTTACGATCAAGCCGACGCCTGATGATCCCGCGTTATCGGCGGTGGTGGCCGGGCTGGATCACGACGGCCGCCGCGTCGAGACCGTCGTCGTCACCGAGCGACCGCTGACGCTTTATCTCAACGCGCGTGAAATCGTGACGATGATGACGATTGGCGACCACCCAGATTTGCTGGCCGTTGGATACCTGCTGAACCAGAACATGCTGAAGGCCGACGACGTCATTACCGGCATCGATTATGAAGCCGATATCGAGACAGTGGTGGTGCGGACCGAGCGACACACCGATTTTGAAGAGAAACTCGCCAAGAAGACACGCACGTCGGGATGCGCGCAGGGCACGGCGTTTGGCGACCTGATGGAGGCATTCGAGGACGTGGTGCTGAATGCGGATGCGCGGTTGAAGACCAGCGACCTCTACGCGCTGACCCGCAAGATCAACACCGAGCCGAGCTTGTATCTCAAAGCTGGCGCCATTCACGGGTGCGTGCTTTGCCAAGGCGACCGGCCGCTGGTCTATATGGAAGACGTCGGGCGGCATAACGCGGTCGATAAGATCGCGGGCTACATGTTCCTCAACGGGATCACGCCGGGCGACAAGACGTTTTATACGACGGGGCGCTTAACCTCTGAAATGGTGATCAAGACCGTCAAGATGGGAATACCTATTCTGATCTCGCGGTCGGGGTTTACGGCCTGGGGCGTTGATCTGGCGAAATCGGCTGGCTTGACGTTGATCGGGCGGGCGCGTGGCAAGCGCTTCGTGTGTGTCTCGGGCGAGGAGCGGATCGTGTTCGACGCCGACCTCGCGACGGTTGACGTTGGCGATACCAAGGTCCGAAAGGGCGCGATGTTAGAGGCGGATTAATTGGCGTTGCCAAGGTAAACCCTGCGCAAGCATCAAGATTACCGGCCATCACACCAAGGTGGACCTGCCGACTGCAGACCTACTGCCTCCTTTAACTATATTCCAACAATCAGCATCGCGAAGTTATCCCCGCTGGCTTGCGGTGGGCGAAGATGCGTGTGGCCCGTTCAACCGGGGCCGGCGCGTGCTGGTCGTCGTGGAGCGGGGGCCGTCCATC
>JBBQNE010000207.1:0-3139 GCA_038329675.1 Hyphomicrobiales bacterium
TCATCAGCTTTGATGTGCCGTAGGGCGACATCGGTGCTGGTATTGCGTCTTCGCGCACCGGCACCGAGACCGGGTTGCCATAGACGGCCGCGGTCGATGAAAAAATGAACGACCTGACCCCGCCAGCTACGGCCGCCGCAATCAGCGCCCGCGAACGCACGGTCTTGTTGAGGTAATAGCCAAGTGGGTCGGACACGCTATCGGGCACGACGACCGACCCGGCAAAGTGAATGATCTCGGCGATCCCGTACTGCTCGATGATCGTGCCGACGAGCGCCTCATCGCCGATATCACCCGTCACGAGTGTCGCTGCCGCCGGCACGGCGAACCGGAAGCCGGTCACGAGGTTATCGAGGACGACAACCTGTTCTCCGGCATCGACCAGTTCGTGGACCATGTGGCTGCCGATGTAGCCCGCGCCGCCGGTAACGAGAATTGCCATGGTGCCGTTTGCCTTATTGCTCGAGCCGGACGTAATTGGTCGAATCTAGTCGGTAGAACGCGGTTGATTGTCAGATTGCGGATCGAACCGAAATCCGTCGACTGAAGTCGGCTCCCATTTCGCCGATAATACGCTGCGCCAAATGGCGTGCCGACGATGCGCTGTCCATGTGGCCTTGCGCCTAACCTTAAAAGTCACGACAACGCCTGCCGTGCCAAACATGATAGCCGCGTCAATGCGGGTTGCTGATAGGGGTGTTGACCATGGTGAACCATAAACCCATCCGAAAAGCTGTTTTTCCAGTGGCGGGCCTCGGTACGCGGTTTTTGCCAGCGACCAAGGCGATGCCCAAGGAAATGCTGACCGTCGTCGACCGGCCGGTCATTCAACATGTGGTCGATGAGGCGCGTGCGGCTGGGATCGAACACTTTATTTTCGTCACGGGGCGCAACAAGGGCGTCATCGAGGATCACTTCGACAGTCAGTTCGAACTTGAGGCAACGCTGGCGCAACGCAATAAAACTGCCGAACTCGCCACCCTGATCCGCGAGTTGCCGGGCGCCGGGCAGACCAGTTTCACCCGCCAACAGGCCCCCCTCGGCCTCGGCCATGCCGTCTGGTGTGCCCGTGAAATCGTCGGCAATGAACCGTTCGCGCTGCTGTTGCCCGACATGCTCCACCATGGCCCAATGCCGTGTCTTGCCAGCATGATGGAGGCCTATCGCGCGCACGGCGGCAACCATATTGCCGTGGCGCCCGTGCCCGATGACCAGACCCATCACTATGGCATCGTCGGCGTGATGGATCCCACCGCGCCCGTGTCGGCGATCACCCAAATGGTCGAGAAGCCGCCGCGTGGCACTGCCCCATCGAACCTCCACATCACCGGACGTTATATTTTGCAGCCTGAAATTTTTGCGCTGTTGGCTGCCCAGGAAAAAGGTGCCGGCGGAGAAATCCAGCTCACCGACAGCATGATCAAATTGCAAATGGCTGCCCGGCAATCGTTCCACGCCGTGCGCTTTGATGGCGACATCTACGATTGCGGCTCAAAGCTCGGGTTCTTGATGGCCAACGTCGCTTACGCGCTCGAGCGCGATGATCTCGGCCCGGTGCTGCGGGCGAGCCTCAAAGAAATGTTGTGACGACCATCTGACGACGATCGCGACGAAAGTCTAACGCGCGAGGCGGTCGTCACCTGCGTCGGCTATCCGCGCCAGCTATTTGCCCATTCGCCAGCCGTGCATATCAGTCATGCTTCTGGAGCATGCGAAAGGGAGCGATGCGCTGCTTGCGTTTGCGCGGCTGCAACGATAACGCATCAAGTAAGTCGGCCTCCAATAATCGGCGAAAGCCGCAAGAGCCGACGGCATGCAGGGATCGAAACGAATTAGCCGGTAATCCGGCTCCTCCAGGGAGTTCAACGTCGTATGTCCGAAAATCAAACCGTCAACCGCCGTAAGTTCATCAAGGGCGGCGCCGTCGCTGCCACTGTTGCCACCGCTGGCGTCGTCGCGATGCCCAACGTTAGCCGCGCGCAAACCGTGAAGATGAAGTTCCAATCGACGTGGCCGTCGAAGGACATCTTCCACGAATACGCCGGCGATTTCACCAAGCGCGTCAACGAGATGTCGGGCGGCCGCCTCGAAATCGAATTGCTCGCCGCTGGCGCCGTCGTTCCAGCGCTCCAGCTGATCGATGCCGTTTCGACCGGCGTTCTCGACGGCGGACACGGCGTTTCGGCTTACTGGTTTGGCAAAAACAAAGCGTTCTCGCTGTTTGGCACCGGTCCAGCGCTCGGCATGGATTCCAACCAACTGCTCGGCTGGATGAAGTATGGCGGGGGCCGCGCGCTCTATGACGAGTTGATCAACTCGGTCCTGAAGCTCAACGTCGTTGGCTTCCCCTACGGTCCGATGGGCCAGCAGCCACTGGGTTGGTTCAAGAAGGAAATCACCGGGCCGGACGACTTGAAAAACATCAAGTACCGTACGGTCGGTCTGTCGGCTGACATGTTCAAGGGCATGGGAACGAACGTCACGATCCTGCCAGGCGGCGAAATCGTCCCGGCGATCGAAAAAGGCCTGATCGACGGTGCGGAGTTCAACAACCCGTCGTCTGACCGCCTACTTGGCTTTACCGACGTTTCCAAGATCTACATGGTCAATTCGTTCCACCAGCCAAACGAGTGCCACGAGATCCTCTTCAACAAGGCAAAGTACGACGCCCTCGCCAAGGAACTCCAGTCGCTTGTCAATTCGGCCGTCGAAGCATGCTCGGCTGACATGTCGTGGAAGTCCATGGATCGCTATTCCAAGGACATGATCGCGATCAAGGAAGCGGGCGTTAAGGTCATCCGCACGCCAGAAAGCGTGCTTAAGGCCCAGCTCGCCTCGTGGGACAAAGTCGTCGAGACACAATCGGCCGACCCGTTCTTCAAGAAAATCGTCGATAGCCAGAAGGCTTGGGCCAAGCGCGTCGTCGGTTGGGACCTTGAGTACACGGCCAGCCCGAAGATCGCGTTCGACCACATCTTCAAGGCCTGATTTCGATCAGAATGCTGCGGCCGCCTGCACACGTGTGGGCGGCCGTGACATTCGTTCCGCGCCCGGCCGGCCGTTGCCCGGGTCCTCTGCGGGGTATCAATCCGTGAATAAGATCCTCTTGCCACAAACTCTCGTGGCCCTAGCAATCGTG
>JBBQNE010000208.1:0-3053 GCA_038329675.1 Hyphomicrobiales bacterium
GGTAAGGCGTCGTACTACTGGCAGCCGCAGCGGCTGGCCTCAGGCGGATGGTTCAACCCGAACGCCATGACGGCAGCCCACAAGTCACTGCCGTTTGGTACGCGCGTCCGCGTCACGAACCGTAACAACGGCCAATCGGTGGTGGTCACGATTAACGACCGTGGTCCCTACATCGCCGGCCGCATCATTGACCTGTCGTCGGCTGCAGCTGGCGCAATCAACATGAAGGGCTCGGGCGTTGTCCCGGTCAGCGTCGCGGTGCTCGGCCGCGGCTGAGAGCGACACGTCCACATTAACGCAGCGGTGGATGGTCTCCCGTCCGCCGCTTTTTTATGGGGCAAATCGCTTAAGTCTCGCCACGCGATGAATCATGCACGGCAATCGAGGACGTTGACGACATCCGACCCGGGCGTTTGTCGGTGCGTTTGTCGGGGCGTTCATCTGGCGGTTGGCGCGGTTGGTCATGCCGGTGCGCGAGGCGTGGTGGCTGCTGCAATGGCCGTTACGGTCGCCGTCGGGACCGCGTTCGGAGCCACCGCGCAGGAATGGTCGCCGTTCGCCTGGGACGAGCCACCGGTACAAACGCGTTGGCTCGCCCGCGTTGAGACCGCCCCGCGCGTCGCCGATCCGCGATGGACAGCGACCGTCACCTGGGTCCGACCAGACCCGCAGTTGCCGATGATCGCTTCGCCAGCGATCCCGCGTCGGACCGGACTGGCAAACGCACCAACCGGACGTGGAGATGTCGCGGGTGGGCGTGGTTCAGGCCAACAAGGCTCGGGCCAGCAAGGCTCGGGTTCGCACGCACTGGAGGGGGTCGCCTCGTTTTATTGGCAGGACCAGATGACGGCGTCGGGCGAGCGGTTCGACAAAACCGCCATGACGGCTGCCCACAAGACGCTGCCCATGGGAACTCGCGTGCGGGTGACGAACGTCGTCAATGGACGGACCGTCGTCGTGCGGATCAACGATCGCGGACCGTTCAAACCGGGCCGTGTCATCGACCTATCGCAGGCGGCCGCCCGCGAGATCGATATGGAGAGGTTTGGGCTCGTGCCGGTCAAGGTCGAGGTCGTCGGGCGGAGTTAACTGCCGGTTTTTCGTGCGGCTCACGCCAGTCAACGGTTGGCCGGTGTTGGCAGACTAGGTCAGGGCGCCGCGCGGATGATCCCGTCCTTGAAGAACACCCGGAACGGCGTCGTGCCCGTCGCGCCACCTTCCATTGCCCGCCAGCGGCCGTTTTGACACAGCGTGCCGCCCTGGACCGAAATCGCGTCGAACTCGACCACGTTGGCGTAGACCTTCGGGGCGGCGGGCTGTTGGCCCGCCGTAGCTTGCCCATCCGTCGTGCCGCCCTCGACCGCCATAAACGTGGTGATGCAGGTTTTACCGGTGATGACGGGGTCGTAGCCCTTGATGGTGATGCCGCCGCCTCCGGTGCTCGGGAACGTGCTGCGAAGAGGTGGCCAGCTTTCAAATGCTTCTGCCGTGTTTGCAGGTTGGCCCGCCGATTGCGCCATCGCGACCGTCGGCTGCACAAGCTGAGCTGCTGCCATCCCTATCGTTACTGCTGCCGCCGTTATCGCCGTGCGTCCCATTGCTGTTTCTCCGGTTCAGTTGGTGGGAGGTACGCGCTCGCGCGCTGAAAGTTGCAGGCTAGAGGCAGCCAGCGAGGTTGGCTAAGTCCAGCAACAGGGCTGGGGCGCGCGTGATCGCCAAGTAAACCGCGCCGCCCAAAACCGCGATGAGCCCGACGGCCAATGCGAACACGACGTGTCGCGGCAAGGCTAGCGAACCCTCGCCCGCGTGCGTTTCTATGTCGGTGTGGGCGTTGTGGACGTCGCTATGGGTTGATGGCATCGGTGCGAGCCTACCGCCGTTTACGAGTTCCGTCTTGTGGCTCATTCGGCCGCAACGGGCTTAGCTGGATCGGGCGCAGCGATCGGGCGGGTCACAGGCTTTTCGGCAATCGGCCAATGGATGGCGGCGGCGAACACGCCGAGCGCGATGCAGATCCACCACATCATCTCATAGGATTTCGTCAGGTCGAACACGCGCCCGCCGAGCCAGACGCCTAGGAACGCGCCGACTTGGTGGGAAAAAAAGACAACGCCGTAAAGCATCGTCATCCACGCCGGGCCATAGAACGTGGCGATGAGCCCCGACGTGAGTGGCACCGTCGACAGCCAGACGAGGCCAAGCAGGAAGCTTGCAATGATGATCATGGCGGGCGTCGGCGG
Source organism: Hyphomicrobiales bacterium (assembly GCA_038329675.1). Taxonomy (GTDB): domain Bacteria; phylum Pseudomonadota; class Alphaproteobacteria; order Rhizobiales; family Hyphomicrobiaceae; genus JANXVY01. The sequence continues at coordinate 2,241 of JBBQNE010000208.1, forward strand.
AAGGATGAGGAAGCCCAAAAAGATCGCCGACCGTAGCAGGTAGATCAGCGACAACGCGCGCCGCTTTTCCAGGTATCGGCCCGATTGACCGGCGAGCCACGTGCCGATCAGATTGCCGACCCCGACGGCAACGAGCCCAGTGACCGCGACCTCCGGCGGTAGGCCCTGGTCGGCAACGTAGGCTGGCAAATGCACGCCGTAGAACACGACTTGGAAGCCGCAAACGCAAAAGCCCAAGTTCAGCAGCCAGAAACTGCGGTGACTGGCGGCCTCGCGGAGTGCGTCGCTCAGGGCTTGCGGCGGTGGGCCTGATCCGGCGTTTGTTTGGCGCGGTGCGCCTGATACTGGCCACGCCAACGGGATTAACGCCAGTCCGGTGGCGGCCAACACCAACAGCGCGGTCTTCCAGCCGACAAGGTCCATCAGCACGTGTGTGTAGGGCAACGCGATCAACATGCCGATGCCGCTGCCCATGCCGATCGCAGCAATCGCCTGGGTGCGCTTTTCAGGTGGCGCTGCGCGACCGACCGCGCCAACGAGCGCATTGATCCCCGCGCCCGCGACGCCGAGCCCGAGCAAAACGCCAGCGACTAGCAATTCGGCTAACGATGCGGCGTGCCACATCACCACGAGGCCAAGCACGGTGTTAACGGCGCCAAATAGCACAACGCGACCGGCCCCATAGGTGTCGGCGATAGCACCCGTAAAGGGCGCCGCTATCCCCCAAACGATGTTGGCGATGGCGATCGACAGCGCGAAGTCTTCCCGGCCGATCGAGAGTTCCATCGTCATCGGCTTCAGGAATAGTCCCAT
>JBBQNE010000209.1:0-2958 GCA_038329675.1 Hyphomicrobiales bacterium
GATGGACGGCCCCCGCTCCACGACGACCAGCACGCGCCGGCCCCGGTTGAACGGGCCACACGCATCTTCGCCCACCGCAAGCCAGCGGGGATAACTTCGCGATGCTGATTGTTGGAATATAGTTAAAGGAGGCAGTAGGTCGGAGGCAGGAGGCAGTATTGCGCTTGGCTTTGGCTGCCACCGTTGCTCCGGTCGATCCATGATGAAACCGCGCCACGGCTCGCCCTCTACCCGCGTGCGGGGAGAGGGCAGAGACAGCAGTCGACGCGAAAGCGGAGATGCTGTCGAGGGTGAGGCGCCGCCACAGGTTCGGGCCGTCTAAGACCCGCATCCGCGAGCGCACGTCAGGCCTTTGGTCGCGCCCGGAAAACTATTGACTTCCGTGGCGAAACGATCGATTTTCCGCTTAGGCATTAACAACGGAAGGGAGGTGATCCAATGTCGAGTGGGATTGTCGCGAGGCTGTTGTCGGATCGTACAATGGCTGGGGCGAACCTCCGGTAAAACTGAGGCGCTCCCGCCGTACCGGGCCGCCGGGCGATAAAAAAGCCGCGAATCTTATGCTTTGCCGTGAGGCGATGTGTTTGACGTTCAAATGGGGGCCACGGGAAACTGTGGCCCTTTTCATATCTCTGGACACCGCTTATCTCGACACAGCTTGCAGTCGAACCGCAGGCCATTTCAATCGTCTCGCACAACACTTACCGACCTGCACGCAGAAGTCTCAGTTGCCGACCATCGACAGAAACTCTTGTCGCGTCAGGGCATTGTCGCGGAACACGCCCGTCATGTGCGATGTGACAAGATCGGTGCCAGGTTTCATCACGCCGCGCGTCGTCATGCAGTGATGTTCGGCCTTAAGCACCACGGCGACCCCTTCAGGGCTCAGCACACGCTCAATGGTTTCAGCGATTTGAGCTGTCATTTTTTCCTGTATTTGCAGCCGCTTAGCGTAAATCTCCACGACCTGGGCCAGCTTCGAAATGCCAACCACCCGGCCGCGCGGAATGTAGGCAACCCACGCCTTGCCGACGATTGGCGCCATGTGGTGTTCGCAATGGCTCTCGAAGCGGATATCGCGCAGTATAATCATCGCGTTATAGCCTTCGAGTTCCTCGAAGGTCGTTTTTAAGATCGCTTCAGGGTCCTGGTTGTAGCCCTTGAACCATTCCCCATAGGCCTCGACGACGCGGGACGGGGTCTGAACGAGCCCATCGCGATCGGTATCCTCACCGACCCAACGCAAAAGCGTCTCGACCGCGTTTTCGGCCTCTTGCCGCGTCGGCCGCGTCAACGGTTTGTGTGCAGTCAGGATCGGGAGCTTAGCTGCGGGCTTTGCGGCCATCGATAGGGGACCCGTGTCGTGTGTTGATGCGTTCGGCCAACGAAGATTAGGTGAGCGATAGCGCGGGGGCCAGTCACCATCGTACCAACTCGTGGCCTTACTGGTGGCAAGATAAACGCCATCCCGGCCAATTCCGATCAGCGCGCGCTGTTCGATGCGGGTTTTACGGCCTAGACCAACGCCGCCATCTGCCCATTTATCTGGCGCTAACCTGAGGGTCACCGTGTAGCCGCGCAAAAAGCGAACGTTTCTAGGCACTTCGCAATGCGGCCTTCGAGCGGTCTAAGTTTCCCCATGATCGCGGCAAATATGTTTTACCAATGCCGGGGACATCTTCGCAAATGCAAATACGTCGTATCGGGAACGTTCAGCGTTATAAATGAACGTTGTTTTTCGGGGTCTCGTCATGCTTACCCACCCTTTCACCAGCCAAACCTCCGCCGATCAGCGCGCGTCACTTGAACCGCCATTGAGTTCATCGGACCAAATTGCGCCTGCGGCATCGGTTCAAAAGATCGTGGCATCGGGTTGCCTCGGCGTCGTTACCGTACTCGCAATCGGGTATGGCGTCAGTCGTTGGACCAGCAGCCCGCCACCAGACCCGACAGCCTCCACGTACACCCAATCCGTGAACGATGCCGTCATCTTGTCGCGGCTGGGCTTCGTCGATGCTCGCACGCTGATGCAACTCGTCACGCGGCCAGCGTCTCATCACGAGTTACAGCCAAAGCCGCACAGTGCCCGTGAGCTGGCTGCCCTGATGGCTGGACCAGCCGCGCAAATGGGCGAGGACCGCCTGGAGACGGTTGCCATCGGTCGCGATGTCGCGGTCGCCTCTATTAGCGCCCGCTCTCTCACGCCGGGGCAAACGTTCCCGCCCTCTAACAGCGATAGCGGTCAATCGGGTCCAGCAGTACCCAATGACGATCCACAAACCGACGCCGTCAGGCCGCCAACAATCACGATATCGATTACGCGCAACGGCGATGGGATCACCACCGCCGACCTGCCTGTCGACATCGACATCGCATCGCCGCGCAACAGCCGCATCATGATCGGTCGCCTGCCGTTAGGAGTTGGATTTAGTACGGGTCAGCCCGCGGGTGCGGGGTTGTGGACGATGCGGGTCGGCGAATTCGCTGGAGCGCGTCTTTTGATCGACGGGTCTGCCCCAGACGTCTTCGAACTTGCGATCATGCTGCTCGACGCCGATGGGACGGTCGTCAATGGTCTCGACATCGCAATCGCCGCCATCGCGCGTGGAGATCAGCAAGCCGATCTACCAGCGCCGACGATAGCGAGCCGAGTTCGGCTCGAGACCCGCGCTCGCGCGGCCAGTGCGCCCGGCCGCGATGACGGTTTGCGAAACGACCGCCAGAAGCTGACCGTCAAGCAGAAGCCGGAACGGTATTCGCCGGACACGCGCGCCCGGCTCGCTACCGCGCCAGCTCGGCCGCCAACCGCGCAGTCTGCAGGCACGCTGCCTTCGCCAACCTCGGTTTGGCCAAAATCTGCGTCGCCGCTTCCATCTCCGACCCAGACCCAGACCCCGACCCCGACCCCGACCCCGACCCAATTCCTGGCTCAGACCCAACCCCAACCCCAACCCCAGA
>JBBQNE010000210.1:0-2418 GCA_038329675.1 Hyphomicrobiales bacterium
GCAGCTGCCAACTTCGGCTGACCACCGCGGCCCGGCGCTGGCGGACGAGCCAACGGCTTGCGAGCCAATGGCTCATCGAGCGGCATCTCGGTGGGCGGCTCAACAATCAAGCGCTTAGCGACCGGCGCAGCCGTTTGGACCGGCTTTCGCGACGGAACGGCTTCTTCCTGGCGAGCGGCGTTGCGATCGCGCTTTACGATCCAACGGCGTCGTGGCGCCTGCTGCATCTGGTCGGCATCCGGCCGCATCCACGGCGGCATCGGCCGATCCTCGCGTTTACCAAATCCTGCCTTCGGCGGCGCCATTGATGGCTCCCGGAACAAACCAATACCGGAAACCAATGGTAGGCCTCGTATGCTAAGCAGATCTTGAAATTAATCTTTGGTTTTTAGCGACTTGATCGATTTGCATCAAATTTTTGATGAGTTCCTCGAAATCTTTCAAAGGCACCATGTTGGGCCCATCCGACGGCGCCCGATCGGGTTCCTCGTGTGTTTCGATGAACAGCCCGGCGACGCCAACCGCCACCGCGGCCCGCGCCAGCACCGGGACAAACCGCCGATCCCCCCCAGATGACGTGCCCTGTCCGCCCGGTTGCTGCACCGAATGCGTGGCATCAAAAATCACCGGCGCCCCTGTTTCAGCCATTTGCGGCAAAGCCCGCATATCCACAACGAGCGTATTATAGCCAAACGACGTCCCCCGCTCGGTCACGAGAATATTTGAGTTACCCGAGCCGAGGACCTTGGCTACGGCGTTCTTCATGTCCCAGGGCGCCAGAAACTGCCCTTTCTTGATTTTGACCGTTCGCCCGGTCTTGGCCGCCGCCACCAGCAGATCGGTCTGCCGACACAAAAATGCAGGGATCTGCAACACGTCGACAGCCTCGGCGACCGCCGCGCAGTGTTCGATCTCATGGACATCGGTGACGATGGGCAGACCGAACGTCTCGCGGATCTCGGCAAACACCGGGATTGCTGCTTTGAGCCCAATCCCACGCTTACCCGACAGCGATGTACGGTTTGCCTTATCAAAACTCGATTTGTAGACGAGCCCGATCCCGAGCCGATCCGCGATCTCTTTCAACGCCGCCGCCATCATCAGCGCGTGCTCGCGGCTTTCCATCTGGCATGGCCCGGCCAGGATCGCGATCGGCGCATCCTGGGCAAATGTGACAGGCTTGACAGGGCCGCTCCCGACGACAACGCGGGCCGATGGCTGAGACGTGTGTATCATCGCTGACCCTTTAGCCGACGCGTCCATCGATTGAAAACCGGCCCGGCCATGAAACGCCGAGCGCCCGTGCGCAGCCGATGCCCATTACACCAAACGGCTTTGCGTGACGGCGGCGCCAATGAAGCTTGCAAACAGCGGATGGGGTTCAAACGGCCGCGACTTGAGCTCAGGGTGGAATTGCACGCCAACGAACCAAGGGTGGCCTGGAATTTCGACGATTTCGGGCAGCAAGCCGTCCGGCGAAACGCCAGAGAACACCAGCCCGGCTTTTTCCAATGGCTCGCGGTAGGCCGTGTTGACCTCGTAGCGATGCCGGTGCCGCTCTGAGATGGCCGTATCGCCGTAAATCTCAGCCACGCGACTGCCGGGCGTCAGCGATGCCGTGAAAGCCCCAAGCCGCATGGTCCCGCCAAGGTCGCCGCTCGCGGCGCGTCGCTCAAGTTCGTTGCCGCGCATCCATTCTGTCATCAAGCCGACGACCGGCTCGTTGGTCTGGCCAAATTCGGTAGAGCTTGCCGCCGTATAGCCAATCGTACGCGCCATTTCGATTGTCGCCATCTGCATACCAAAGCAGATGCCGAAATAGGGCACGTTGCGCACCCGCGCGAACCGCGCCGCTAAAATTTTGCCTTCCGCGCCGCGCTCGCCAAAGCCGCCCGGCACCAGGATGCCGTGGACACCATGGAGGTGGGCGGCTGGATCCTCGCGCTCAAACACCTCGCTGTCGATCCAGTCGAAGTTGACCTTGACGCGGTTGGCGATCCCGCCGTGCGTCAAAGCTTCCATCAGCGATTTGTACGCATCCTTGAGGCCGGTATACTTGCCCACGATCGCAATCGTCACTTCACCCTCGGGCGTCGCGATGCCCCGGCTGATCGTCTCCCAGCGGTCGAGGTTGGGCTGCGGCGCACCGGTCACCCCAAACGCGGCCAGCACCTCGCGATCGAGCCCTTCGTTGTGATAGGCGAGCGGCACATCATAAATGGACGCAACGTCGAGCGCCTGAATGACGGCCGATTCGCGCACGTTGCAAAACAGCGCGATCTTGCGCCGCTCGCTCGCTGGCACCTCACGGTCGGAGCGGCACAGAAGGATATCGGGCTGAATACCGATTGAACGCAGTTCCTTGACCGAGTGCTGCGTCGGCTTCGTTTTGATCTCGCCAGCACTTGGGATGTAGGG
>JBBQNE010000211.1:0-2055 GCA_038329675.1 Hyphomicrobiales bacterium
ATGACGTATTCGAACGTAATGCGTCGTGAATTCGACGCGGCGGGATAATCGCGGCAGGCGTTGAGCAAGTCGCGAATAGGATACTTGCGGTTGATCGGTACGAGTTCGTCGCGCAAGTCATCACGCACGGCGTGCAAAGAGATCGCGAGGTTGGTCCCGGTCTCGTGGCCCCAGCGGACAATTTCGGGGACAACGCCGGACGTCGATAGCGTGATGCGCCGTTTCGACATCGACAACCCGTCGCCATCGGCAGCGACTTCCATCGCGTCGCGGACGTTGTCGTAGTTGTACAGTGGCTCGCCCATGCCCATCAGCACGATGTTGGTAATCTTCCGATCGCCCTCGGGCAGTAGCCGGTGGTCTTGCGGTAACTCGGCGCCGGGCCAATCGCCGATGCGATCGCGGGCGAGCAAAATTTGGCCGACGATCTCATGTGCTTCCAGGTTGCGGACGAGCCGCTGCGTTCCGGTGTGGCAGAACGTGCAGGCCAGTGTGCAGCCGACTTGGCTCGAGATGCAAAGGGTGCCGCGGTCGCTTTCTGGAATGTAGACGGTCTCGATCTCGGGCGCACGTTTGTCGTGTCCGCGCTTGGCTAGCCGCAGTAGCCATTTGCGGGTGCCATCGATCGATATCTGCTCGGAGACGACTTCGGGACGATCAAGTGTGAAGTGCTGTTTCAACCCCGAGCGAAGGACTTTTGAGACGTCGGTCATCTCGTCGAACGATCGGATGCCGCGGGTATAGATCCAACTCGACAGTTGTCCGACGCGCATGCGGCGCTGTTTTTCGGCGACGCCGGCTTGCCCAAGTGCGTTCGATAGGCCAGCGCGTGTGAGGCCAGCCAAGGTTGGGTTAGCTGGCGTTGGGTTAGCTGGCGTTGGATTAGACGGCGTGGGGTTAGTTGGCGTGGGGTTAGTTGGCGTCTCGCTGACCGCATCTCCACTGGGACCGGCCAGCGGCGTCTCGTGTTCGGGCTTGGACATGCGTGCGCCGCTCTTTTAACAGGACCCTCCTGTTAGCGCCGATCATGCACGGCGGGTAGCTTAAAATCACGTTTGGGCAGCGCGTTCGGTCGGTTGCTCCCCACCCCCGTTCCTTAACTCGCCTCGTCTTTCCCGCTTTAGGCGGCCGCGCCCGTCACGGCAACGGACGACCCCGACTTTGGCCGACGCCAGACAATCGGCTTCAATCGGATCGGCTGAGCGCGGTCGGCACACCAGATATCGTGCTGGACCTGTATTCCAAGCCAATAGCGCGCGCCGTATCCAACGACCGTGCCAAACCGCATCGCAAGGTCGAGCGTGACCGGTTGGCGCTCGGCCAAGATACCGTTCAAACGCCGGACGGTGATCCCGAGCCGACGTGCGAATTCGGCTTTGGTGATGCCGAGCGCCGGGAAGATATCCTCGCGCAGCAATTCGCCTGGATGGGGCGGAGCTATGTCGTACATAAAACGTCGGCTTTCTTTCGGTGCATGCCAATGGCGGCGGCGAACAGAACGCCATACTGCCGCCGTTCGGCGGTTCATTTCCTGAACAATACCAGCATCTTGGTAAATGACGGTCAAAGAATGACAGTTCCATGACGCCGTTCAGGCCATGCGGATCAATTTGATTTGGCCTGCCTTGGCACACACTTCACAAAAATGTGACATCATGCATGAAACGGCGACCCATCGGCGAATCTTGCATTCATCGGGTTTTCGCCGATGATTCAGTATGCGGCGCAGCGTGACAGCCGCGCGCGGCTCTGACACACTTTCAGGGTCGTCAATGCACCACGGAGGTTTGGATGTCGCTTTCGTCTCATCTTGCCGAATTGACAGAGAAGCACCGTCAAATCGACTCGCGGATCTCGGAGTATTTGGCCCGACCGGTGTCGAACGAAGCCGAAGTTCTGCGATTGAAGCGCGAGAAATTGAAATTGAAGGACAAAATAGAGCGCCTTCGCAACAATTAGGCTGCTGCCCTGCATCTCGGCTTATGACAAGGCGCGCCCTGTCTGGCGAACCACGGCTCCACTCACGTTTGCTGTGGGTGGAAGTCGAACCCGATC
>JBBQNE010000212.1:0-1556 GCA_038329675.1 Hyphomicrobiales bacterium
ATGCTGGAAACGATGTATGACGCGCCGGGGATCGGGCTGGCTGCGATCCAGGTTGGCGTACCAAAGCGGCTCGTTGTGCTCGATGTATCGAACGACGACGATCGCAAATCGCCGCTCGTATTGATCAACCCGCGCATTGTATCGCTTGGCGACACGCGGCGGGTCTACGAGGAAGGTTGCCTATCTCTACCCGAGGTGACGTTTGAAATCGAGCGGCCGGCAACGGTACGGTTCGCCTATCAGGATCTCGATGGAGCTGCCCACGAGATCGATGCTGATGGATTGTTGGCGACGGCTGTGCAACACGAAACCGACCACTTGGATGGCCGGTTGATCATTGATTTCATGACAAGCTTTAAGCGGGCGATGGTCATCCGCCGGTTCAAAAAACGTGCGCGGGGGTGAGCGTGGCCCGTGGTGGTCGGTGCTCGCTAGCCGATGCGATGCCGCTGCACGCCGCCGGGCTGTAGCAACGGGCGCTTGGAGCTGATCTGGCCGGTGTTGTAGCCTGTCCAGCCGATTTCGCCTGATAGGCGGCCGTACTCGATTTTTGGGCAGCGGTTCATCACAACCTTGAGCCCTGCGGCTTCGGCGTCGCGCGCGGCATCTTCATTGCGGACGGTAAGCTGCATCCAGATGGCTTTGAGGTGCAGCCGGTCTTTGTGAGTAATCGCATCGCGTGTGATGTCGAGGGCGGCGGTCGAATTTCGAAAAATATCAACGACATCGATGGGGCCGGGGACGTCGGCAAGCTTTGCGTAAATTGGTTGGCCGAGCAGCAATTCGCCAGCGTGGCCTGGGTTCACGGGGACAACCGTGTAGCCTTTGGAGAGCAGATATTTCATGGCGAAATAGCTTGGGCGGCTGACGTTGGTCGAGGCGCCAATGAAGGCAAACGAACGGGCCGTTGAGAGAATGCTGGCGATAAAAGCGTCAGGGTAGCTGTCGTGGTCAGTTTCGAGGGCGGGGGTCGTGCTGGTCGTGGTGGTCATACGTCGCCTTTGTTGCTCGTCGCCCCGATCTGCTCGGAAGATAGAGGCTGCTGACGCTCTTGGCATCTTTAAGCGACGTTGTGGCACGGTGCGACTGCCAGAGTGTGACGCCTTGCCGATGTTTCCCCGGTCAATCGCGGCCGTGTCAGGGTAGATAAAGCGGCTTGCGCTGGAAACGCGTCGCACCAGACTTACAAATTACGCCCAGACGACCCAGCTCAGCAGCCCTTCCAGATCGGGTGGCGTTTGGCGATGAAAGCCCCGATCCCTTCAGCGGCGTCTTGGTACATCATGTTTTGCACCATAACGTCGGCGGCCGTGGCGTAGGCGTCGGCCAACGGCATTTCGATTTGCTCGTAGAAGGCGCGCTTGCCGATGGCGACGGTGGCGGTCGATTTCGTGGCGATTTTTTCAGCCATCGCGATCGCGGCCGGGACGACGGCCTCGCGCGGCACGGCGCGATTGATCAAGCCGTAGTCGGCTGCATCCGAGGCGTGAAGCATGTCGCCGAGCAACAGCATTTCCATGGCGCGTTTGCGGGGCACATTGCGCGAAAGGGCGACC